>JAZNUB010000062.1:0-5173 GCA_045592105.1 Eubacteriales bacterium
CGTGTACCGCAAAGCTTACCTCGAAGCTACCGTCGTTTGCTTCGGTCTTTGCGCTACCATAGGTGAACGTGTGAGTTTTTACGGTGGTATCAGCAGTAATGGAAGCGGAATCATCAACGCCTGTATATACCATTAGTGCTACGTTCCATTGATCCTGCGCGTTCTCTGCATAACCCTTTACGGTGATGTTGCCCGTTGCAGGATTGTAGATTGCCTCAGTTATGTCAAAAGGCATAGTTCTGCCGTTATCAAAGCTTGCTATGAAGGTTAGGTCGGAAGTAACCGTTGCGGGGAAAGCCTTGTCCCACCCTGTGAAGGTATAGCCGTTGAAAGCAACGGGAGTGGGAACGGCGATGGTAGAGAAAGCGGTGCCGTTAAGCACGCTTGTATAAACAGCGGTGCCGTTTAAGTAGCCGCCGTTGCCCGCCATAAAGGTTACGGTGTGCCAAAGGGAGGCATCGGGCGCGAAGTTGGCGGTATATGTAGCGCTTTCTGTAACCGTTTCGGGTATGGTAACATCCCAGCCCGTGAAGGTATAGCCGTAGTTGGCAACGGGGGTGGGGATGATATCTGCATAATTAGAGCCGTACGGAACAACAACGGTTTTCTCGCCGTTGATGGAGCCGTTCTCACCTGCTACGAAATTGATGGTAGCGGTGAGGGGAGCTGTAGCAACCTCGTCAAAGTCTACAGTAACGAACTTGGCGGCAACGTAAATGCTGCCTGTAAGCACGTTTGCAGGGGCTTTGAAGGTATAGCTATAGTCGTAGCCGTTAGCGGAGGTGCGAACCTCGGAAAACTTAACGGTATGGTGTATCTTAGTAACGCCGCTTTGTGTGGGGTTGGAGGTATCAGCAACATTAGAAAGGAGCACAAAAGCAACATCCCATTGAGGCTGGGAAATAGAGTTAGCGGTGCCCTTGACGGTGATATATCCATCCTTATATTCGGCGGAGCTAATGGGGATAAGAGAATACGTGTCAATAGAAGCGGGGGTGAAAACTGCGGTAAACTCAAGGTCGGAAGTGATTATATAGTCATCAGCGGGAATCTCAGGAGTCCAGTAAGCAAAAACGTAGTTAGAGTTGTTGGGAGTAGCCGTAGGGAGAGAGGAAACAGCTTTAGCCCAAGTGGTGCCGTAAGGAACGCGCATTTGAACGCCGCCAATGAGATAGCCGTTGGCGGAGGACTTAAATACGATGTTGAAGAATTGGGAAGCGGTCCACTTAGCGTAAACGGTGATACCGCCAACAGGCATAGTGGCAGTAGCTGAAACGTCTGTAGTTTCGTCTACCATCCATTTGCTGAACTTATAGCCCGTGCGGGTGGGCAGCTTATCTGCATCGGAAACAAGCGCACTCTTTATAGGGCTGCCGATAGCAACAAGCTGTTTATCAACGGTACCTGCGGTTGCAACACTTGAAGCGGTAGAAGCATCAAAGTCATCATCGCCGTTAGCATCGTAGTAAACGTAAGAGCTTACTGCGCCATAAGCCGGAATATCGTTGTTGTTGGGCGTTTTAATAGAAACGAAGACAGCACCGCTATCACCAAGGTTGTAATCAGCGATCTTCTTGGTAAAGGTGAAAGTGGACGCGTCAATATCTCCGCCGGTTTTTATAGCAGAGTAGCCAACAGTAACAACGGTAGGCATATCCGTATAAGAGCCGCCGGGGTTTTTAGTATCGGTAACGCCTGTGTAAAGAACAATCGCAACGCTCATATTATCGTGGATTGCATACGCGGTACCGCTAACGGTAAGAACACCGTTTTCATAAACGGCATCCGTTATCTGGAACAGCTGCAAATCGTCAGCAGATGCAAATACGGTAGCCCCCGAAACGGTTGGAGCCACACCAACTATCATTAACAATGATAGCAGAAGCGCAATAGCCCTATTTTTCATAAAACTCTCCCTCTGCTTGCTGCGCCCTGAGAAAACGCACGAAACAAGCTAAGTCATTTATAGTTCATTTTGAACTGTTCCGCCTCGAAAAGCGAGCTTCGAAGCGCAACAGCGCAAAAAGCGCCGTTTAATGGAGCCGCGCAAACCGTTCCAACCATAGGATTAAAGATTCCCTACTGCATTTCGATTGAAACGGTTTTAACTGAGTTCCATACCTAAAGCCCCTTACGGGGTCGGCGCGCAAAGCACGCCGACCCACGTGAATGCGGGTGATGCAGCCCGCCAAGCCTTAGCATATAAGCATCAAAAGTTCGATATTATCTCTTATGCTACTATCTGACCGGCAAAAACGTCGATAACGTTCCAATCAGCAGCAGAGAAGTCGATATCGCCGTCAACGAGGTATACGTCGAAGGAGCTATAGCCGCTGGGATTGACACCCATATGGATGTAATAATTGCCGGAAGCATCCTCATAGAGGGAGAGAGGAAGAATGGGAGAAAAGCTGGTTCTGCCGTCTTCGGTATGGCAGAAGATAACTACCTTAACGTTTTCGGGAATAACGTCATCATTAAGGGTTACGTAGAGGTATGCGTTAGCATAGCCCATAGTACCAACTTCACCCATTTCGAATCTGTCAATGGTGATGGCATTCTTTACAAACTTAGCGGTGAGGGTGATATCGCCTTCAAGAACGCTATTGAAGTCATAAAGTTCATCGCCAACGTACCAGCCTGCGAAGCTGTAGTTTTCATCAGCGATAACATCGGGAGTTGCGAAGGTTGCACCTGCTGCTGCGCCGGAGGGAACAGCTATGGTAAGCTTTTCGCCTGCTGCGAGAACAACGGTGTTGCCAGCATCGTCCTTGCCTATCAAGGTACCGTTAGCGCCGCCAACGAAGGTTACGTTTACAGCGGAGCCGGTGGTCTTGAAGGTAGCGTTGATGGTGATGTTTTCAGTAATTGTTGCGGGAAGAGCCTTGTCCCAACCGGTAAACTCGTAAGCAGCGCCGGAAGCGGTAACGGTAGGAACGGTTATAGCGGAAGAAGCTGTGCCGTAATCAACGGTCCAAACGAGCTTGTCGCTGGTAGTGCCCTGAGCGCCAACAACGAAGGTTACGGTGTACTGGTTAACGGTAGCCTTGTAGGTTGCCTTGTAGGTAGCGTTGCCGGTAACCTTAACGATTTCCTTATCCCAACCATTGAAGGTGTAGGTGTACTGAGCAGTAGCTGCCTTTGTGGGAGCTTCGGGAGCTGTAGGAAGAGCGCCGTAAGCTACGTTCTCGGTCTTGAGAACGGTAGTACCGTCTTCGTCAACGAAGGTGATGGTGTAGGTAACAGCATCGCCTGCGGTGAAGGTTGCGGTGTAGGTAGCGTTGCCGGTAACCTTAGCAATAGCCTTGTCCCAACCTGCGAAGGTGTAGGTTGTGGTAGCGTCAGCGGGCTTAACGGGGGTAGCACCTGTGTAAACAGGGGTTTCGCCGTAAGCAACCGTGTCGGTAGCAAGAGGCTTACCGTCATAGTTATTCCAAGTGATGGTGTACTTATTAACGGTTTGGGTGTACTGAGCGGTGTAGGTAGCGTTGCCGGAAACCTTAGCAATAGCCTTGTCCCAACCTGCGAAGGTGTAGGTGTACTGAGCAGTTGCTGCCTTATCGGTAGTACCCTTGAAGGTAGGAGTTGCGCCGTAATTGTAGGTTTCGCTGGTGGACTTGCCATCAACAACCCAAGTGATAGTGAAGGTCTTTACGGTGTAAACTGCCTTAACGGTGATATCACCGGTAACATTATCAAACGCCTTGTCCCAACCTGTAAAGTCATAGCCTGCAACAGTGGGAGCGGTAGGAGCAGTAGCTGCGCCGCCTTCAACAACTGTTACGGTGTCAATAACCTCGCCGTTCATATCAACGAAGGTTACGGTGTATTCGTTGGGGGTGGGTTCGGAAGGATCTTCGGGTTCGGTAGAAGCATCTACAACTTCGATAGCGAAGGTAGAAGGAACGGAAACATCATCATCGGGAGCAAACATTGAATAGGTGTAATACTGGTCAAAAATGCTAGCATATACCCATTCAAATTTTGCAGTACCTGTGGATACTGCCTTGAAGGTTGCTCTAACAGTAAGGCTTTCCTTAAGAGGCTCGTCATCAACGAATACAGCTGCACCAATGGTTACTTCCTTCATGGAAGGAACGCTCTTGTCGAGTTCTTCTTCAGTACCTTCGCCGTAAGCGGAAACTTCTTCCCAAGAGGGGTCGCCGCCAACTGCAAGAGTGGTGCCGAATTCGTCAATGGTGAGGTATCTGGTATCCATATTAAATGCAAATGCATAGGCACCGGGATATACCTGACCGAGCTCATAGAAGTTATAGTTGAAAGTGAAGTCTACAGTGAAGGTTTCGCCAACGTTTACCTTTGCGGGACCCTTTACAGTCCAGGTACCTTCAACACCTTCGCTTGTGTTCTCACCGCCGGATTGGATGGTTTGAGAAACGGTATCAGCAGCAACAACTTTCGTTGCAAGTGTTGGGAATGCGGCAAACAGGGACGCAACCATAACAAAAGCAAGAACAAGCGCGCTGAAACGAGTTTTCATGTTCATAAATTTCCTCCTAAAATTATTTTGCTTTCCCTAATTGAAAACATACAGCACCAAGCCCGCCAAATAACGGACTTGATCCATAAGCGCAAATAACACGCAGGGAAATGCAGAAAACCCCGCTATTTTTACACTTTTATGTATGAATATAATACAATATTTCCGCCCTTTTGTCAATGGTTTTTTTCAGTTTATATAGTTTTAACCTTGTTTTAACTTTATTTTTTTGTGCATTTTGCTATAGATTTTCTTTTTTTATTTCGCTTTTTGCTTTGTGATTTTTGCTGTAATTTGCTTGATGGTTTTTGTGCAAAACGCTCTCTTGTATTAATGTTTCGCATTTTTTATGTTTTGTAGACAATTTTTTTCGTTTTTTTTGCCATAAAACTTTTTATCAAATTGGCACTTTGCACAAAGCCGTTCGGGATAACAACCTCCAAAACAAACCGTTCTTTATCAAAGACAGAACCTAAGACACACCATCCCCCAAGAAGCCAAACGGCTTAAGTCGGAGGCCAAGCGGTCTTAGGAAGACAATCAACTGCCTCAACTCCTTGGCTCACAGAACGACATGGCTACGATCCGACTTGATAACAACCTCCAAAACAAACCGTTCTTTATCAAAGACAGAACCTAAGACACACCATCCCCCAAGAAGCCAAACGGCTT
>JAZNUB010000063.1:0-29189 GCA_045592105.1 Eubacteriales bacterium
TTTTCATTGATAATTACTTTTTTCATAATATGTATTCCTTTCTTAAAGGTAGTAAAGTCGTTTCGTCATCATCCATGCAAAAGCGGCGGCTGAAAATTTGAGTGACTCCTGCACAGTGCGGAAAGAAATCTTTTGGCACTGTTTGGGATGGCACGGTATCCATCCTCAGGCAAGGCCTGCTTTTGCATTGCTCTACGAGATGTACCGAAGCACCTCTCGCTTTGCCGAATGATAACGAATGTCAAAATAAAAACGTTCTCGCACACGATTTCGTGTACCGTTCTTTTGCGCCCCGAAGGACAAATCTTCCAAACCACTGGCGATACGTTTTGCAACGCACGGCGGGATTCGAACCCGCGAATTGAGAGCTTTACAGGCTCAAGTAGCAAGCGTTCTTCCGGCATACACTTTGGAATATCCTCGTGCACCGCTGTGAAGGATTTGACTCAAACACAAGCCCTGAGTAACCTTGCAAGCATATTTTACCATTCTGTTTACTGCTTTTCACGGAAAAAAAGCTGCGAAAACAATCACCCCAAGAAGCTGTTCGGCTTCTTGGGGACCCCGACAACAAAAAAAGCCCTCGCAAGGGGTGCCTGCCATAGAGCAGTATACTCAAACTGACAGGAAAAGGACGGAGAGTGTTTTACATTCTCTGTCCTCTTTTCTTGACAAGCACTGCATTTGTAGACACAAATGCCGTATCAAATTGGAAGTGATATGCTGACCGTGTCAGCGTGATATTGTTGCAAGCAACAGTGATATTGCTCCCGATGGTCGCAGTGATATTATATTCGCCTCTCAAGCTCGCATAGCGAATATCACTCGGCGATAGCCGAATACCACTGCGAAGCAATAGAACTCGCCGCAGGCGAATATAACTGTGGCACCTGCTCTACGGCAGGTGCCACAAGAGAGCTTTTTGCTATTTTAATCCACAGTTTAACTGCTTTTTCAGCTTTTCGATGACCAATCGCTTGAAAGATTCCGAGCCAATAACCTCTACCATTGGGCCGAAGGAAAGTATCCTAATCACCATTTCGGGTTCATCATCGTGAGCATATTTGATTTTTACGAGGTAATTTTTTCGGTCAAGCTTCTCGGCTTGCTTTTCAAAGTGAGCGAAATGGAGCATAAACCGTTCCATTGCATTTCGCTCGTCGCGGATCTTCACGGTGATCGTATCATATACTACCGTTTTCTCCTCGCCAACGGAACGTCTTTCTCCGGTGTAATGAGCACAAGCTCTGATCTTGGCAAGGTTGACGGTTGAAACGGCACGCCATCCCGCCGTAATCAATCTGAACTTATCATCTTTTTCGGAGTACTCAAGGCGCACGGGACGGCATCTGACAAACATGGTGTTGCCCTTGCGGTTGACCATTTCGAACTTGATCTGAGAATTTTTTCGTATCGCTTCTAAAATGATTCGGAATTGTCTTATGTATTCTTCCTCCTCAAATGGATCTCCGTCACCGTACTTGTCGTAAACGTAATAATCCGCAGAGGTGAAAAGAGGTTCTACATCCTCAAGGTCGGGAAATTCCACGCCGAACAATTTTATGCGCGGGTCAAGCGAAATTGCTTTCAGCCACCTCTTTTGAAGCGTGGTCAACGGCATAGTTGGTTTGTGCTCAAGTGAGGTGGTCATATCGGAATGCACGAGCTGCCATTTCTCGGTTTTGAGGGAGGGCATAATCGTCAGTACACTCTCACCGAATGCACGCTCGGCTACGATTTTTTGCAATTCCTTTTCGGAATGCTCGCCGTCAATGATGCCGGATATAATAGCAGCAACCGTATTGTAATATGCAGAGTAAAGCTCGCTAAATATCATTCGCTCACCTCCCCTTTTACATCGTACATTAGGTACATAGCTTCCAAATCCTTCTTAAATTGATTTTCAACACTGCGATTGGAGAAGTTCATTTTTACGATACGGCAGATAAAGGTTCTGATCCAAGGGATCATCTCGCTGGAATCGTAAACATCGGCAGAAAAACGGTAGGTGTTTTCGTCGAGCTTTTCCACTGTTCCAACGCGCTTTTCACGCTCAAGACGCTTTACGATATACTCTTCATTATCTTCTACCTTGACCGTGAATTCTACGTGTTCAAGGTGCTCTACCCCCCATTTGTTGCGCTTAATGCTAACGCCCCACATCTTGCCTTGCATTCTGTCAAGCTCTGTGCGAAGCTCGTCAAAGCGAGGAGTGGGCTCTTCAAGCTTTACGTTGGATAGGTAATCCACGCGGTAAGAATGGAACGAATTGTATTCGGGCAGATACGCGAACAGATGCTGTCTGCCGCTTTGCACGCTGATAAATACGCGAAGCGGAACAATGCGGTTTCGTCTTGGCAGATCCCTGCGGCGGCTCATGTTCGATATCGTGACAGCGCGCTTTTCTCTCATTGCCGTGAAAAGCGAAGCAAGAACGCCGCTATCGATAGCGCTTGTTATGTAGTGATGCTTGAAGGTAAACGCATCGGTGTCGGATTCCTCTTTGTCAAGGATAAACGATCCAACCACTCCGCAGGGAGCAACTTCTGAAAAGTAATGAAGAACATCATTAAGGTCAGAGATATCGGTGCTGTCCGTTCTGCGATAATATACCTTTCGGCCTTCTTTTTCCGTTACGATAATGCCAGCCTCGCAGTATTCCTTAAGCTTTTTGCGAACGGTGGACTCATCAAACATCATGGGGCTTTCAAAACCAAACAGATATTTCTCATAGATCTCAGCGAACAACTCGGAAATAGTGCGCTTAACAGACGGATCGTGGAGAATATCAAAAACGATGAAATGCAACGTGATATCACCGTCGGTAAAGCTTTTTGCTTTCAGGGCGTTGTATAGCGGGTTGTGCCTGATCGTTCGGCTATCGATGGAGATAAAAACATTTTTACCTTCGGGAGTGCGAACAAAGCTCATATAATCGCCAAGCCAGCTTTCAATACGACGGCGCTCGTCATCATAGGAACGCGCACTCTTGCTTTGATAATCGTCGCGGCTCTTGAATCCGTACACGTAAAAATCTCGCATATAGGCTCTGATTTTTTCAAAGTTTTTAATAAGCTCGCTGTATGAGGACATATTTCGCACTCCTTTCTTGGTGTTTATGCATTTTACATTATAACAATTATAGTTAGTACTTGCGCTCTACATTGAAGCCGATTTTTCTGTCTTTGTGGTAATATTCGTAGTCGCGCTCGGTAATCTCGCGTATTACCCTGCAGGGATTGCCAACTGCAACCACGTTTGCGGGGATATCCTTTGTTACAACGCTGCCCGCACCGATTACCGAGTTATCTCCTATCGTAACACCGGGCATAATTAAAGCGCCGGAGCCTATCCAAACTCTATTGCCGATATGAACGGAAAAATTAGCTTGATACATCTTTTCTCGAAGCTCCGGACAAATAGGATGCGTTGCCGTTGCTATAACAACGTTGGGGGCGATTTTAACGTAATCGCCTATATAAATATCGGCATCGTCAACAACGGTTAGGCTGAAATTGGCGTATAAATTCTTGCCAACGTGCATATTACAACCCCAATTTGCGTAAAAAGGAGGCTCTATATAACAATTTTCTCCAACCTCGGCAAACAGCTTTTTAATAATCTCTGCGCGTTTTTCGGTTTCGGAGGGGCGGCTGTTATTGTAATCGTACAGAAGCTCCTTATATTCATTTACCATTTTATCAATTTCTTCAGGAATTGCTTCGGGAGAGCTGTCGTACAGCTCGCCGTTTCTTATCTTTTCAAGCAACGTCATTTTCGTTATCTCCTTTTAGTTTATTAAACGCCAATCTGCTTTAATATTGTAGTTGGTGCAGCTTAAATTGTCAAGGCTTAGGGTTGCATCAAAGCTTCTTTTGCATACAATACCAACGGAAATGCTCGTTTGTTAGGTCCTTGATGATTTCAAAACCAAGCTTTTTATAAAGCTTTATCTCTGCTTGAAATTCTTCCTCCGTTAAAAGCCCGCTGTCAAACGGATATATCTCGGCGTGAGTATAGCCTGATAATTTGCTCATTCTAAGAGCCTCTGTTATAAGGTGTTCTTCAAGACCGGAGCTTCTATAAGGCTGTGCTACCATTATTTCCATTATCGTCAAAACCTTGGCATCATCGGGTGCAGTTTTTAAGCCGCGCAATTCACAAGGTAAGCCTGCATATTTGTTTTTTTCTTTACAATTACAGTAAGCGTAAATATCGTCTTGATAATGGGCTATGTACCCCGTCATTATACGATTGCTGATAAGCTCCTCCACGTACTTGCGATTGATTTCCCAAAGCTCTGCAGAGGCATTGTTTGGATACTTCGGATGTTCCATAAGCGCTCTGCCGATTCCTTCCACCTGCTCCTCCGTTAAATCCCAGCCTATTCCAAAGTTAAAATAATTGCCTTGATTTATGTATCGCTCGCAAAACATAAAAAATGCTTGCCAATCCGTTTTAAACAATATACGGCAATTAAAAACTTTGTCGGCAACGATGCGTTGTTTTAACGGAAGCGCATTGGGTTTTTTAAGAACATCGTCGCTTAAAAACGCACCCAAGCCATCTATTGCTGAAGAATCGGTATGTAGGCGATTAAACAAAGGCGAAGAATATGATAATTTTTGGGTATTTTTTGAGGTTTCAAGTGCCAGCTCATAAGCTTTGGTTAACCGTTCAATAAAACCCTCCGTGTCATCGTTGGCTATGCACATTTTCGCTTCACCTATATACAGCTCGCTTATAAGGCGCTCGTTTAGCAATTTATCCTCTGATAGCATTTGGTTGATTATCGAACATGCGGCTGTAAGCGATTCTTTAGTGTTATATTCAATAAGCAAATGGCAAAGCTCGTAAGCCTTATTAAGCAATTTATTTTGCTTAAACCGCATCTCCTCTTCCCCACCAACAAAGCGTGCAATCAAAGCGCGGTTTTGAGTTTTAATAGCCGTTTCTATGGCATTTTCGCGGTCTCCGCGCTCAAAATACGCCTCGGCAAGCATTTCTTTTGCTTCTTGGTCATCGGGATATTCCGCACACAAACGCTCAAAATTCGCTATTGCCCGATTAAGATACAAGCCGCGTTCCGATCTGTTTTTTGCGAGGAACAATTGCGTGCACGCGCGCCTGTAAAGAAAAGTTGGGTCGTTGGGGAATTCCGCAAGTGCATCCTCGCACGCAACCAAGGCAATTTTGTCCCCAAGCAGAACCGCTTCTTGGAAAGCGCGGTTTAGCTCTTCATACCTGTCACCGCCAAGAAGCTGGTCAACGCCAATATTAAAAGCCTTAGCCAAGGGGATCAAAATGCTTATATCAGGCATATTAAGCCCCTTTTCCCATTTGGAAATCGCCTGTGATGAAACGTGCAATTTGTTGGCAAGAGATTCCTGTGTATACCCAAGCCTTACGCGGTTAGCGCGAATGGTTTCGCCTATATTGTTTGCCATGCTTTATCTCCTTGTTGCTTCTTGTAAACAGTATAATACGAAAGGGTATAAAATACAAGCAACAAAACAGATATAATTTAACAACCTGCAGTTGAGCAAGAAAACCTACAAACCAAAACGCCCATTATCACTCGACCCCCTTAAGGTTTAAAGTGATATTGGGCGTTCATCGTTTTTATTTGTTTTTTATACGGTCGCAGTAAACCGTTATTCGCTGTTGGCCGCTGTAGGTACAGGTGAACAGTGTAAGATCAAATTCTCCGGCGGGCACTTCCTTAAGCTTGGAGGGATCCAGCACGTCCTTTCCCACCACAAGGTATCGAGTAACTACGCCGTCCATATCACAAAACGTTAACTTATCCCCTTCGTTCAGCTCGTCAATCCTCAAAAAATGCTTGGGGTAGTTGTGTGCCATTATAACAAGATCACGCCCGTTAACGCTGCCCCTATATCTGCAAGGCGCAATACGCAGCTTAGAGTAATCCCAGCCGGACATAACGGGCAGGTCCAGCTCTAACTTAGGAATCGTTAAGTGCCCAATATAAGCGTGGCCATCAATAACCACCTCGGTCATTTCCAGATCCTCAGGCTCCAAAAACTCAACCGGGATATCCGTCTTGTCAGGGATGGGGTTACCGTCCTTGCTTGCTTCCTGTCTGTTTTCGTCGATTTGTTCGATTATCTCAGGAAGTATTTGGGATATCATTTCTTCCGCTGTATTAGATTCCTTTTGGTTGTGCAGGAAAAGGGACAGTGCCCCTATAATCAGCACCGCCCCCAAAAACATACAAATATAAGCCGCTTTATTTCTCATCTATCTTCTTTCCTTTTTGCAACGAAGCAACAAGCCAACCACCAGAAGGATCAATCCGGAGCATAGTAAAACAGGAATAGGCCATTTTAATTGCCCTGTCTGCGGAATGTCTGGGTCAGGCGGTGAGGGTGGAGGAACAACCTGCGGCTCTCGCTTCAATTCCGGCTTCATAGATGCATCTATATGGTAAATATACTCGTCATTTTCCATATAAGGAAGCCCTACAAGGAAAGCGTTCATCTTTGTGTAGCCGGCTGCGGCTTCCTCTTGGAAAACCAGATAAAGCCCTGTGGAAAGATTTTCAAACATCGCCTTTCCTTCTGCTACGGATACGGTTTTTGCTTCAAATTCCTGTTGGGTTTTATTTTCTTCGTAATAGCTCATCAAAGCATCGGTAGCTTCGGCAGACTCCACATCCTCCAGCAAAGCATCGTCACCTATGCGAGAGAAGAAATAGTTTCCGTCGTCCTCGTCCACGTAGCCTATCTTAACCGCCGTTAAAGTGCCGCCCGATATAGCCACCTCGCCGTAGTGAACGGACACCTCTATACTGCAATCGTTTCGTTCTTCAGGAACATCGTGAGCATACACGTTTAAAGAAAAACAACACAACAGCACTGCAATTATTATCAAAACAGATGCTTTTTTCATTATATATCTACCTCCAACATGGTTTAAGGATCGGTATCTTTAGTTACGTTTATGACCTCGCCGCTTTTGTTGAGAGCTTTTCTTTTATTCTCTCTGCGCTTAACAGCATCGCTTGCGAGCAAAAGTGCAACAAACAAAAGCAAAATAGGTACCAACAAAATAGGGGCTATAATCAGGGGCTTTATCTGAAGTGCATCGGTTGTAACGTGGTAAACCTGCTCCTCTTCCCTGTTATCCACCCTATGCCCGCGCACAAGCAAGCGGTGGGAGTTAACGCCATAAGGTGTGCAGGTAAACAGGGTACAATAATCCTGCCCCTCAACGGGGTACAAGGGCTCAACCTCGTGGGGTTTAACAATTTGTATAAGGTCCACCCTATAGGTAAGCAGCCTATCCAACACGGTTATGGTAAATTCATCGCCTTTTTCCATTTTATCAAGGTCGGTAAACAGATGGGCGCTGGGCAAGCCCCTATGTGCGGAAAACACGCTGTGGTTTCCTTCGCCGCCAATAGGAAGCGATGTTCCCTCCAAATGCCCAACGGCAACCTGTAGCACGCTTTCGGAGGTGCCGTGGTAAATCGGCAGGGACACATTTATCTTTGGTATCTCTATATAGCCCATAACGCCGTTGCCAAGGATATTTAGTGCTTCGTTATAGCCCGTTACGTCTTTATGGAAAACAAGCGGATGCTCTATCTGCTTAATGCGGCGGTTATAATCCTCAGCTTCTTCAAAAAGCGCGGTATAATCCGCTTTGTTCATTTCTTGAATAGTTTGGTCATAATCCACTATTGCCTGTGTTTGGTGGAAGGAGTTCCACCAATCTGCAAAGCTTGGATACAGCAATAAGGACAAACCAACCAATAAAACGGCGATTAAAATAATGGTTAATCGATGCTTTTTCATAGGTCTCTCCTTGTTGTTGTATGCCGGGTTTCCCCGAACCCTTCGGAGGGCAAGCCTCCGAAGGGTTGGGAAAATGGGGTTAAAATTAGTTTGCGTTATTCATGCGCTTCTTTGCAACGAGAAGAACGATTGCAGCAAGTACAAGCGTGCCACCGAATACATAGAAGATTGTGGTACCCATACCACCGGTGCTGGGAAGCTCAGTACCAGCATTGTTTTCTACGTCTATAACGAGACTATTATCTGCTTCAACAATAACATCAACCGGATCCTTAAGCAAGTTGTAGCCAGCGGGAGCTTCAGTTTCTACCAACTGATAATCACCATCAGCATCAACGCCCCAGATAACGATATCGCCATCAGCAACGGTTTTGAAGGTTGGAACGGCACCAGCCTCATTACCATTAGCAACACGATAGTTATTATCATCAAGCTTGATGAGTTTAACGTCGCTACCGCCCTTTGTAAGCTTGAAAACAGCATCAGCAAGGTCGTTTATACCTGTAGCGTATTTGTTTACAGTGAATTTGTGGGTGGTTGTGGTTGTGGGATCTGCTTGAACGGTAGTATCATTACCATAAGTAATCTCGGTGTTATTGTTTTGATCAACAATTGCTACACCATTTGCGTCCTTTTTAACAGCATTTTCGTTCAAGATTGCAGTGTAGGTAATTACATAAGTATTTGTACCATTAAGCGTATCAACCCACTCCTGCTTAAAGGCAATCTCAAAGCCTTGTGCAGTGGTGATAACGGTATAATTGGTTGCGGCTATAGCTTTGGCACCTTGACCAGCGGTGATGGCAATAGAGTTTGCGTTTAAAGTAAGACCATTAGTCATTGTATCGTTAACCTTAACATTTCTTGTACCAGAAACGATATTTATAGTGGTCTTGAATTCAACAGTATCACCGATCTGTGCATTGTTTTCATCGCCAAAATTACCAGAGTCTTCCTTAACTACCTTGTCGATAGTGTTTTCAGGGTTCTTTTCGGTGATGGTAACGTTAGCCTTATCAGGTGTAGTTTCAGCCATTGCGATGGTACCAAGGGTGGAGGTTACCAACCAGTAACCATTTGCTAAACCATCAAATACAACACTTTCAGTGTTTGCTACCTTTGTTTGGTCAGCAGTGGGTTTAGATGCCCAATTAGCAGCAGCTTTTGCTAATGCAGCAGCGTCAGATATAGCAGTAACATACTCTTCACCTTTTACTTCGGTAGTGATATATTGTCTGCCGGGGCCACCTACTTTAAAGAAGTCTGCCCAATCAGTATCAATGGTGTAGCTATAAGCTTTAGGATCGTTTTCGTTATCAACGCTAAGATCAAACAGCTTATAGATTGCGTAAGTTTCGCCTACGTTTGCACTGTTAATGGTAATGCTGTCATACGTAGGTGCTGCGAAAGCGGTAATTGCGAGGGCCTGGATCATCATAAGAACCAGAAGGATGGATGCAATTCTTTTCATCGTTTTCATGTGTGTTTTCTCCTTTTTTAATTTTTTGTTTTTTTGCATGATGATTGCATTGCAAAATTTATTTATTAGAAAGGATGCTGCTTTCCTTTCTATAAATACAATGGTATATATACAATAGGATAGCTGCTATAATAAGTAGCAAGCCGCCAACAGTATACAGTTGTGTACCGACGCCGCCGGTTGAAGGAAGCTCGAAGCCCGCATAGTTTTCAAACTCAATTATATAATTGTAATGTTCGTTTGAAGTGGGAGTGCCGGACGGTGTAACAGGAACGTTAGGGTCTAACGTTAGCGTTATGTTACCATTAGCATTGGTATAGTTTTGTACAACTGTACCGTCTCCATTTTTTACCGTTACCGTAACGGTATAGCCGGCTAGCTGCTCTTCACTAATGGTTATCGTTGTTCCAACCGGAAGATCTTTAAAAACCTTTTCGGCTCCATCTCGTTTTAGAATAATGTTTTGGGCAGTTTTTGTGGATGGATTAATTTTAAGGTAATTGCTATCACCTTCCCCTCCTGCGAGTCCACTTGTGTATGCTGTTGATACATCTGTAGGACGTTCTACATAATCTGCTGTGAATGCAAACTGCCAATCTTCATCTGTTCTATTAAACTTTTTAATTAACTTTACAGAGGTTGGAACATCCGCATACGGAAGCGGGAAATACTTGGCAGGGGTACCTGCACCATAGTACACGGCTGAGGAAGCAGTTTGGTTAGTGGGTAGCTTGATGCCGGAGTGTACAGCATCAATATCTATAAATACCACAACCTTATAGCCAGTTTCTCCGCCATCAACTACCCAACTGGACTCGTTTTTAAACCCTAAGTTTTTAACCTTAACAGTTTTAGTATTGACATCAAACGATATATCAGAAGTAGGGATTGGTATCCATCTACTTGCATCGTTTATGTCAGAAATGCCATAAAAATCGTTTATATTAGGAATACGCATAACTTTATAAGCTTGGATATAATTATCTTTGTTTGCATTGGTTATGCCATCGGGAAGCTTGAAATTATCCGAAATAACGTCCTGCAAATACATATCGGCGTCTGGTTTGAATGATGTTGACACCACAACATCTGCAATTTCCTTAAACGTTTCATTCAGTTCGGAGCCCGTAACACTACTATAGTATCCGTCTCCCGACGAAATCCATTTAAGTACGTTTGTACTATCTTTCATTGTTGTTACGGGGCCGATGGTATATACCGTTGCTTTTTCTGAAGTTTTCAGATTATATGCTTGGTCTAAATAGGTGGATTTCCAACCCGCTGTAATCAATGAATTAGCATTTGGGGGGTCATACCAAACACCAAAGTCGTATTGATGCAATACTTCTGTAGGTTTGTCTTTATTGCTATAATGATGAAACCTAACGGAATTAATATTTCCAAAAACTGTTGCTGAATAGGCGTAATCCAAATTATTTGCTTCACAATACGCTATATAATCATCCATATAAGTTTGATCAGTAAGATGCTTTGGAATTGCTGTTTCCGGATCACGTTCAGCTATAAAAGACTTATTGGGGATACCATCTGTAAAGACGATTGCTACACGGTTTCGACCTGATGCTTCACAGCCTTTGATAAACAAACGCCTTGCAAGCATCAGCCCCATAGCGGTGGGGGTATTAGTATAATCTGTTAGTATATTTTCTACTGCATCCTTAAGATATTCTTGCCCTTCTGGTGAGCTTGGGTCCTCAAAAGCATCTTTATATTCGGCATCAGTCCAAGTTGCTTTAGTTCCATTACCTGCCACATAATCTGTTTTCAGCTCGCCATTAAGGAATATACCCGTGCCGTCATATTTGTTGTAATCTCCTGCGAAAGTTAACATTGCAACTCTACAACCAACAGCCAGCTTCATCTCTTCCAAAAAGATATTCAGCGCATCGTAAAGAGCACCGGATATACTTTTGTAGATGTTACAAGTGCCACCTACGGCTAAATCCGCTTCTATCGCATCCTCATAATTGCGCCAGCCCGAAGTTGAGCCAGTTACCCCCTCGCCGGGGAGATGTTCTTCGTGATGCCCGCTTTCATAAAAGCCGTCATACTTAGGGTTATCAGAGTTTAACTGAGCCATTGCAAACCATTTGCTGATCTGCCACTCACCATCATAATAACGAAGCAATGCTGTGGCTTTCATACTATTACCATGGTGTTCCCTATAGTACTTTACAGTATCAGTTCTACCATCGCCGTCTGCACCCGCAGCGTAAAGCCCCTTATCTATTCCCACAGTGAAAGATTCTGATTGAGGGTTAACCTCGGCAAAGATAACATAGTAGCCTATACGTTTGCCATGTGCAGTGTCACTCTTTATTTGGTTATAGGTTAAGTGTTCCGTGTTGTCAACCGCTGACCACATGGAGCCCGATTGGTCGATAACCAAAACAATATCCGTGGGTGTGCTTGTAGCACTGCCTTTTATGAACGCATCCAATTGAAGCTGGAATTGATTACCACCGGTATGAGAAACAGTTTTATCAACAACAAGGCCGCTTTCATCCTCTGCAATTGCAGAAGCGTTATACGCAGAAACAGCATAGGTGGAAAAGCTTTCTGCATAAATGATAACGTTACCCTTGGAATCGAAAGCAACGTTGCCATCCTGCGGGGTCATAATTGTATAAACAATAGTGTCCTTTTCATAGCCTGCCGCCATTGCCGCTTCACAAGCTTCCGGGAAGATTTCACTTAAACCCGCTTGCGTATGCACGCTGTAGGCATCAGAATCTGCCACACGGAGAATATCGTTTACATCGTCAAGTATATGCGTTACTCTCAGTTGGCTTTTGTAGGTAAATTCATCAGAGTTGGTTGCTAAGGTTAGCTTAACCGTTTCACCAACGCCGGGCTGCCAAACCTGCTCGCCCTGTACTACCTTTATATCATAAGCCTTATTGAAAAAGACTTTTTGATTTTCGGTTGCGCTGTTGCCTGCCAAGCTATCCGAAACAAGCTGCTTTTCTTCGGAGCCGGGCGTTGCTACAAGAACGGCATCCATTGGAATACCCTCGGCACTAAGCTTTGTGCCATCGCCAAACTCTACGTACAAAGAATCGCTTTGTTCAAGCATATATTTAAGCTTTTTAAACTTTTCCTGCAGGTTGGGTTCTGCACCCATAAGGGTCAAAACTGCATCGCGGTCCTCTTCGCTTAAAGCTTCCCACGCTTCATATATTTCCGTTGCGGTGCTTTCGTATATATATGTATTGCGTATATACTGATACCTTGCACAGCCGTTTGAATGCTCCTTTGTATTGCCATCACAATCGCACTTAGGAAGCAGATCGCTTTGCGGCTTTTCCTCGGGAGCATGCAAGCACTTTTCCGTATGCACGTGCTCTTGCTTCTTGCACGTTATCACGCCACTTTCCACATTGCAGGAAGCGTTATGGACATGCGCTTGCTGACCGCAGAAGTAAACAGAGGCTTCTTTGGGTATCTGTCCATAACCCAAAATTTTACCGTTATCAAGCTTATACGCCTTCTCTGTTACCTGCCCGTTTGCGCCCATTATAACTTTTACATTTGAATAAGACACCTCAGACACGATACCAACACGGTCGGCACTGCCGTTGGCATCATCATCAAAGAAGATAAGGTCACCAAGGGCAGGTGTATACTCCGCCGCGGGGCGGTACATATTGTAGTTATAATTACCAAGCACTTCAACCCACTTGGAGCAGCTTGCTTCATAGGGAACAACGTCCCACGGGATGAGCGCATAATTCAAACAGAAGGAAACAAACATTGCAGACCAATCACCATAGGTATCACCATACCATGCGCCATAGCGGGTATAGCCCTTGATAGTCTCTCCGTCCTCCATAACCTTATAGTTACGGGTGCTTTCCTTATAGCCAAGCTGGCTACGTGCGATAGCTACCAAATCTGCGCCCCAGCCGTTGCCAAGAGCAATATTTGCAAAGGTTTCTTCCCACTGGGCAGTGGTTTCAACGTCCGCTTTAGGGTCATTTTTGCAAACCAAGCAGCTTGCTACGTGCTCGCTATTTGTTTTATCATGAATGGCACCGTCCGCACCTGATTGGTCGTCAGAGCTGTTGATGCTTACATCGCTATCACTACCGGAGCTGTTTGAGTTATCCGACGGGTTATACTGACCACCCAACTGCTCGAACCAATAATTAGGGTTATCGTAAAACTCCTTAGATTCGGTATCTGCACTTTCCGTAGATTGGGTATAGTATCCCTCCAGCGCAAAGCCATCCTCTCCCCTTGTGATTATCGGAAGCACAAAGGCATAAGTGGTGCAAAACACACCTACACAGGCGATTGCAGATATAACTCTGCGGAAAATGCGCTGCCAGCTATTCTTTTTCTTGTAACGTTCAGCTTTTTGTAAAAGTTTTAACATTGTCTCTCATCCTTACGCTTAAAGTCAGTGTACGTTTAAGGCTTGCCAATTTCTCCAAGCGGCCATACACGGAAGATAATTTTACCTATAATTTGTTCCTCTGCCACACAGCCAACCACGGTATGGCGGGAATCTACCGATTTAGCACGATTGTCGCCCATAACGAATATCTTTTCGTTCGGTACTTGGTAGGGAAATTCCACATCGCCGTTTTCAACAGATTTTTCCAAAACGTATTCTTCTTCCAAGGCAACGTCGTTTACATAAACGGTTCCGTTTTCATCTATATCAACCCAATCACCGGGGCCGGCGATATATCGCTTTGTTTGGATTTTGTTGTTATAATAGAAAACAACTATATCTCCACGCTTAAGATCGGTTGTTTTAACGGAAAACACTATTTCACCGTTGTGCAAGGTTGGCTCCATAGAGGTGCCGTAGATGCGCATTACGGGCAACCACAGCGTTGCCACAAGAACTGCCACAGCCGATGCTATAATCAGCGTATACACGGTGCTTCTCAAAACTACACGGTAGCGTTTCTTGCTTTCCTCGCGGCTTAGCTCTTCCTTTAATTGGTCAACGCTTGGCTTAGTTACAGGGGATAAATCAGTTTTCCTCATCGCTTAAAGTTCCCCCGTTTACGGTTTTACCGTTTTCCTCAGCTAACCTACGCACGCTTTCCAAGTACTGCTGAGCTGCTGCATCAGCCGCCTCAAAAACTTTGTTCAGCTCCAACGCCGCTTTGGCTATGGAGCCCGCTTCCTGTATTTTGATATAACGATCCTCCAACAAAGCAGTTGCATTTTCCAGCTTTGCCCTAAGGCGCTCGTTTTCTTCCGTTTGTTCAATCAGAAGCTCCAAAAGGTCTGCCCTGCTCATTTTTTTAAGTTCTTTTTCTTTCACAGGGAAGCTTCCTCCTTTTTTGTTTGTGCTTGCTATCACATTTTTCATCATACGATGGCAACACTACAAAACCATATAATTAGTTCAATTTATATTACACTTTTATTATACATATCACCTATAGCTTTGTCAACAGAAATGTTACCATTTCAAAAAAATTTTTTTATACATTTTTACAAACAAATGCCAAGTAAGCAAAACGATTTATTGATAGCCCTGATAAAAACAAAAGCTTTCCATATGAGCACTTCATTAAAGAAGTTGCTCTAAGGAAAGCTTGCGATATTACATTGACAAAAAAAGGTGTTTACGAAGATAAACAAATTTTGCCATTTTACTGTGTATCAGTAAAATTCAACTTGCTTTATTTGTCAAGCATCTTGGCGATTTTGAGTTTGAAAACGCTTTGTTTTCACAACCATAAGCTCGTGCATAATTACCACAAGCAAAAGCAGTAAAAGCAAGTATACAGGCAAGAGGGATATAGAAACGTTGTCCGCAATAAAGCCAAACAGAGGCGGCATAGCAAAAAATCCTATATATGCAACTGCCATTTGTATGCCTATCATCGCCTGCGATTTATCTCGCCCAAATACCGCAGGCGTGCTATGAATGATGCACGGATACACGGGCGCACAGCCAAGCCCTATTACAATAAAGCCAACCAAGGCAAACATAGCGTTTAGCGGGATAAACACAAGAAGTATACCAACGGATACTATGCCAAGCCCCAAGCGTATCAAAAACCTATCGCTAAGCTTCATAGCAAGAAATCCGTTCACCGCACGCCCTGCCGTTATGCCGATATAGAACAGGCTTGCAAAGGCAGACGCCGTTTCCTCCGCCACCCCTCTGCTTTGAACAAGATAGCTGCTTGCCCAAAGCGATGCGGTAAGCTCCATACCGCAATAGCCAAAGAAGGTTATCAAGCACGGAACAGCACCACGTATAGCAAGGATTTCCTTTAGCTTAAGCGGTTTTTCTGCGCCTTTTTCCAAGCTATCGCTTCCCTTTTTCCACAAGGGTATGCTTATAAATATGAACGCGCACAAAACGATTTGTATAACCGAAACTATAAGATACCCCTTGCTCCAGCTATCAAGCCTTACAAGCGCAAAGCTCATTATATACGGGCTTATAGATGCACCAACACCCCAAAAGCAATGCAGCCAGCTCATGTGCTGTGCCTTATAGTGAAGCGCAACGTAATTGTTAAGCACGGCATCAACACCGCCCGCGCCCAAGCCGTACGGCACGGCGCAAAGAACAAGTATAAAAAAGCTGTTGCTTACGGAAAAGCCAAACAGCCCTGCGGCTGTTAGCATAGTGCTGATAGCAGTTATTGCACCTGCGCCAAGCTTTTTTACCATCCTATCGCTGAAAAAGCTGGATACGATAGTACCCGCGGATATAACCATAGAAATAATGCCCGCATAGGACATAGGCACGCCGATATCAGCGTGAAGCACGGGCCACGCCGAGCCTAAAAGCGAATCGGGCAGCCCAAGGCTTATAAAGCACAGGTATATTAAAGCAAGCAGCAAACCAAACATATAAATTTTTCCTTTTGCGTTTACTCAATTACAAGCGTGCCGAAATAATTTGGCTGGTGGAAATCGGGCGTTTTTGTATTAACCTCGTTCCACATACCGTAATGCCTGATGCCTGTTTCGGGGTTACTTCCTATCTTGTAAAAATTGCCCTTAAAGCTATAGCCCGAAACAAAGGTTTCTGCGCTAATAGCACTACCGTAAAACCTTTGAAGCTTTTCTATCGGTATATCTATAGTAAGCTCCCAATAGTTTTCCTCCACAACGGGCGTTGCAACAAACATCTGCTCCAAAGGCAAAAAATCCGTTGCGCTTTTACGGTTAGCCTTCGTTCTGCCAAACTGCGCGCATAGCGTGCCTATGGAGTTACATTCAAGGTTTATATAGCTTTTGTTGTCCCAAGCGGCAAAAAACTCCATACAGCTATCAAGATAAACGGGGTCACCAAACTGTGTATACTGTGCGGGCGGGTCACTTTCCATACAGGTCATACGGCAAAGAAAGCCGTAGCCCGTTACGTAAACAAGCTGGGCGTAGGCTTCGTACTCAACGCTGTCCACCCATTTATAAATGGATATATCCGCTTTGGGTACGCTTTCCCACTCCACGCTGTCTGCCGCTGTGAAGGATTTTATTATGTACGCGCCCTCGGGATATTCCACCTCGCTTGTTTCGTCCTCGGAAGTAAGGGATATATCAGGCTCAGAGCTTTCGGTGCCAAGGCTTATTTCCGTGCTTTCTTCGGAAACGGCACTATCAACGCTTGTGCCGCTTTGCACCGCATCCCCCACGCAGGCAGAAAAAGCAAGCACAACCGCAAGCAACAACGCCAATAAACATACAAAACGTTTCATATTCTTTCTCCTTAAAGTTAATGAAATAATTATACCACGTTCTTGCACGCCTTGCAAGAACGAAATCACCCCAAGAAGCTGTTCGGCTTCTTGGCAACTATGACAAAAATAAAGCCCCGTGTAATACGGAGCTTTGTTTTTATTATGCTATCTTAAATGTTTTTGCAAGTTTTGTATTATCAAAACTCAGCCACAAGCTTACCTCAACATTAATATCGGTTGTACTATCATTCAATTCATACGCAACCTCAACATCAAGTGTAGCACCTTTTTTTATCTCCTTCGATTGGTTGTCCGTAGAGAAATTTGCATCATCGCTGAGAACATATGCTTTATTCAACCCTATGCCGTTTTGGAAAACCTCGTCTTCAATTGCGGAAGAGAACGAAGCCGCCGTATCATTGCTAACATTGGTAAAGCCGTATTTTACAATAACAACATCCTTATCGTCATAGCTTTTTGCAAGACGACAGCTTTTGATATCAACCTTATATTTTCCTATAGCGGTTGTATCGGCTGTTCCGCTTTCAACCGTTCCGTTTCCCTGTTCTTGCGTGGTAGGCTCACTACTTGTACTACCTATCGCCATAAGACCGAACAGCATAACAAGTAATATGGTTACTACCTTTGAAAGTGCGCTTTTTGAAAAAGATTTCATTGTTTTCTCCTCCACAATTTATATATTGTAATTGCAACTGTGCTTGCAATTAAATACGAAAATATATCCCAATAGTCAAAAGTGCCATTAACAATTTTAAATTTTTGCAAAAGCTCCCATATAACACCACAACACAACGATATGCAAAATGCCGTTTTAATGCCGTTGAAGGGCAATACAGCATAAAAAAGTGCATAACCCCATAACGCATCTGCTACATAAAACGAAATTAAGCGCACGGCAGCAAAGCTTTTCATCTCAACAGGAAGCGGAGAGGGTAAAAAACTGTGTAACGGCGTGTCTTCCCTTACAAAATAATAAATCAACACGCCCAGCAAAATTGGTGCGAAGCTATTTAATATGCAAAATAAAAGCGTTTTTTTGTTCATTTGCTCATCTCTTTGAAGAGTATAACACAAATGTATTCTTTTGTCAACATATGTATTCATTATTTTTCAAAAATAAAACTACAATATCCACAGAGGTGATATTGTGGCTGAAATCTTTTTAGACCCCATAGCCGTTGGGGAGGCAATATATTATTGCAGAAAAAAGAAAAATTTATCGCAAGAAGTAGTAAGCGGCTTTGCAGATATAGGAAGAACGCACTTAAGTGCCATAGAGCGTGGAGAACGCAAGCCAACGCTTGAAACCCTATATAGGATAAGTCTTGCTTTAAATATGAAGATGAGCGATATAGTAAAAGAAATAGAAGCAAGGCTTTAATTTTAGTACAAATCGAAGTAGCTAAAGAGAATGGGGCTATCTAAAATGCAGATTGCTTTTTAGATAGCCCTTATTAATTACTTTAGCTTTTCCAGCTTTTCGGTATTCGCAATAACAATTAAGCTAATGTCCTTTGTAAGAGGTAATGCAGGGTCTACGTCCACCTGCACGTTGCCATCCTTTCGCATTGCAACCACGTTAATGCCATACTTTTTACGAACGTTCAGCTCTAAAAGGCTTTTGCCTACCCAATCCTTCGGTATATCCATATCTACCATACAAACGTCCTTAGAAAGCTCTATCACATCCACAAAGCCTGAGCTTAAAAGGTTTTTAGCAAGGCGCATGCCCGATTCATTTTCGGGGAACACAACTCTGTCTGCGCCAACCCTGCTTAGTATTTTCTTGTGCATCTCGTTGCCGCACTTTGCTATAACCGTTTCAACGCCTGCCTCCTTGCAAAGCGTTACCGCCATAACGCTTGCTTCTAAATTGCTTGCCATGGCAACGATAACAACATCTATATTAGAAACGCCAAGCTGTTTAATAACCTCGGCATCCGTTATATCTGCACATTTGCAAAACGGTATCTCTGCCGCAACGCCGTTTACAACACTATCGTCTATATCAACCGCCAAAACCTCGGCACCGCTTTTGGCAAGCTCTTGCGCTACTGCGATACCGTAACGCCCAAGGCCGAAAACCGCATATGATTTTTTAATGCTCATAGTATAAACCTCCTACCCTACACTAATATCCTCTACCGGATTTTTAATAATATTTTGGCTTTCCTTCTTCACGTTAAAGGCTATTGCAAGCGATATTGGTCCTACACGGCCAAAGTACATTGTGGCGGTAATAATAAGCTTGCCCAACACACCAAGAGTTGGTGTAATGCCCCTCGTAAGCCCAACGGTTGCACAGGCGCTTACACATTCATACAAAACGTCAAGCACAGATGCGCCCGTTGCCGCGCAAAGCAATACCGAGGAAATAAACACTATTGAAAAAGAGGTAAAGCAAACCGCCAACGCCTTGCGTACAGCCTCCCTGGAAAGAGTTCTGCCAAACATTGTAACATCGTTTTTATTTTTAACAGCGGAAACCGCCGTTGCAAGCAAAACGGTAAAGGTTACGGTTTTTATGCCGCCAGCCGTGCCTACAGGAGAGCCGCCTATAAACATAAGCAAAAGCGATACTATCGCAGAGGCATTGGTGAAGCTTTCCTGAGGGATGGCGGCAAAGCCTGCAGTTCGCGTGGTAACGGATTGAAAAAACGCCGCCATTAGCTTCTGCGGAAATGATAGTGTGCCTAAGGTATTTGCATTATCATATTCCAACGCCAAAAACAAAAGCGTTCCGGCAAACAAAAGTACCACGGTAGAAACAAGCGAAATTTTGCTGTGAAGAGTTATGTGGCGGAACCAATTCCCTTTTTTTAGCTTGCGTTCTTTTACAACCCTTATTATATCCCACCATACGATATAGCCAATACCGCCAAGAATGATTAAAGCACTTGTTACTAAAATCACAATGGGGTTATCGGCGTAATCACAAAGGCTGTTATCTGCAATAATATCTATACCCGCGTTGCAAAAGGCTGATACCGAGGTGAACACAGATATCCACACACCTTTTAAGCCAAACTTCGGCACAAAAACAAGCATATACAAAAGCGCACCGATACCCTCTATAACAAACGTACCCTTTAGCACCTTTTTTAAGAAGCCAACCACACCGGATAAAGAGCTTAAATTAAATGCGTCCTGCAAAAGATACCTATCCGAAAGACCCATTTTTTTATTTACCGCAACAGTTATGCCTGCCATAACGGTGATTATGCCAAGCCCGCCTATTTGAATTAACAAAAGAATAACAATATGCCCAAAGCTACTGAAATAAGACACCGTTGGCTCCACAACAAGCCCCGTAACACAGCAGGCTGTTGTTGCAGTAAAAAGCGCATCCTCGAAAGAAGCTACCTTACCGCTTGCAGAGCTTATGGGTAGCATAAGCAACACGGTGCCAACAAGTATTGCCGCGAGGAAGCTTATTAGTATTATATGCGTTGAGGAAAGCCTGAATTTTTTTCTTCTTTTCATATAAAAGCTCTTTCACAAATGATTTCTTTTATATTCTATCACAACCAATAACGTTTTTCAACAGTAGCTTTATAAAAAAACGCACAAGCGAAAACCTCTTTTGCTACCCCATACGATAGCCTATTCCGGGCTCGTTGATGATGTATTCCTCGGTTTCTGCTTTGCCGCGCAGTTTTTTACGCACGTTAGCCATATTAACCTGTAGCTTTTTTATACTGCCGCTATCGGCATAGCCTCCCCAAACAGCCTTAATAATAGAGGAATACGGCATCATTTTTCCGCGATGTGCAGAAAGAAATACGATAATATTATACTCGGTTTGTGTAAGCTTAACCTCGCGGCTTCCAACAAAAATGCGGCGCGCATCATAATCAATGGTTAAATCGTTAAGCAAAAACTTGCCGCCGGGGAACCGCCCCTCTGCGGTGCTGAAACGATTGTTACGAAGCGCGGAACGCACACGCGCCAAAAGCTCTGCTTTGCCGAAGGGCTTCGTAATGTAATCGTTTGCGCCCGCATCCAACGCCAAAACCTTATCCTGCTCATTATCGCGAACGGAAAGAATTATTATCGGAGTTAGCGAATCGCTTCTTACGTATTGCAAAAGCTGCATACCGTCTGCATCGGGAAGCGAAAGCTCCTGTATAATAAGGTCCGGCATATAGGAATCATATATAAGCTTTGCGCAAGAGCAGCTTTCAGCCTGAATTACCTGATAGGCGCCCGCTTCAAGCAATGCGGAAGCAATGCCTTGCAGCTCTGCCCCGTTATCCGCAATTTAAATTTTATATTTATTGTTCATAGCCGCCTTCCACCACACTTACGTTTTTTGTAAAGTATCATCTAAATCACCCAAAGAAGCCATTCGGCTTCTTGAGGACCCCGACAAAAAGGGAGTCGTTATATAAAACAGCTCCCTTTAAACACTAATTAACCAAAAATGTTAAATTGAACAAACAACGCAGAAAGCAAGGAAGCAACGAGAGAAACAACCGTTATCTGAGTATTGATGGAAGGACCTGCGGTATCCTTAAATGGGTCGCCAACGGTATCACCGATAACAGCAGCCTTATGAGCCTCGCTACCCTTACCGCCTTCGTTACCCGCCTCCACATACTTCTTGGAGTTATCCCAAAGACCGCCTGCGTTAGACATAAACAACGAAAGAAGCAAACCGCTAACGATATTACCAAGCAAGAAGCCGCCGATAGCAGCGGGGCCGCCGATAAAGCCAACTGCAATGGTGGAAAGGATTGCTACAAGACCTGCGGGGATAAGCTCGCGTAATGCGCCTGTTGTTGCAACGTCTATGCACTTGTCGTATTCGGGCTTAACGCCTTCTTTGCCTTCCTTAAGGCCAACTATCGTATTGAACTGACGGTGTATCTCTGCAACCATCTTTTGCGCGTTTTTGTCAACGCCAAGAATAAGCATTGCGGAGAATACAGCGGGGATAGCCGCACCGATAAGGATGCCGAAGAATACGGTGGGGTTCATTATATCGAAGCCGGAAAGAGCCGCGCCTGCAGCGTTTGCTTCGGACATAAAGGTACCAAGCAAGGAAATAACTGTAAGACCTGCCGCACCGATGGAGAAGCCCTTGGTTACGGCTTTAACCGTGTTACCGGCAGAGTCAAGCTCGTCTGCTACACGGATAGCGTCCTCACCAAGGCCGCCCATTTCAGCAAGACCGCGTGCGTTATCAACGATAGGACCGTAGGCATCGTTAGATATGATCATTGCAACGATGGAAAGCATACCAACAGCCGCCATAGAGATACCAAACAAGGGGAAGTTGCCGCCCATAGGCTCGCAAAGCTTATAAGAGATAAGCGCGGAAATAGCTATACCTATCATTGCGGGAAGCGCAGAAAGGAAGCCGTAGGAAACGCCGGAAAGAACCGTAAACGCAGGGCCGCTTTTGGATGCGTGTGCAACCTTCTTAACTATAGGCTTCGTATCGTCTGTAAAATAGTCGGTAGCAAGGCCGATGATAACGCCAACTACCAAGCCGGTTGCAGAGCAAGCCCATATACGCCAAGAGAAGCCGAAAAGCGCAGTTGCGCCTGCGGTAAGAGCCAAGAACAAAGCGGATGTAACATAGGTAGAAGAATTAAGCGCGCCCGTAGGAGTGCCGTTTTTGGTTATACGTGCGGTTGCTATACCGATAATGGAGGCAAGCAAGCCAAGTGCGGCATAGCACAAAACCATAGTGCTGTTTACTGTGCCGCCAAGCGTTTGTGCGATAACAAGTGCAGATGTTAAAGCTGCAACGTTAGAGTCAAAAAGGTCTGCGCCCATGCCTGCAACGTCACCAACGTTGTCACCAACGTTGTCTGCTATAACTGCGGGGTTACGAGGGTCGTCCTCTGCTATGCCAAGCTCTACCTTACCGGTAAGGTCTGCGGCAACGTCGGCAGTTTTGGTAAATATACCGCCGCCTGCCTTTGCAAACAATGCAAGAGAGCTTGCACCGAAGGAGAAGCCAAGAAGAATAGAAGCCTCGCTTACTATCCAAAGAACGATGGAAACACCAAGAACCGCACAGCCAACAACGATAAGCCCCATAACAGAGCCGCCGCGGAAGCCTATTAGGAACGCAGGCTTAATGCCCTTCTTTGCAGCCTCGGCAGATCTGCCGTTGGAAAGGCTTGCAACCACAAGGCCAAGCTTGCCTGCGATAGCAGAAAGCACGGTACCGCAAATATAGGATATTGCCATTGCAATATTTTTCCATATTTCCTTTGTGCCCCAAATAGGAGAGGGGAGAAAAACAAGGATCAAAACTGCAATTACTGCTGAGAAAACAGCGAGAATTTTATATTCACGCTTCATAAAGGTGTTTGCGCCCTCACGAATGAGCTGTGCAACCTCCGTAATCCTTTTGTTTTCCTGCGGCTGACGCTTTACCCAAAAATAAAGGTACGCAGCAAACAAAAAAGCTATTGCGGCAATCAGGATAGATATGCCGTAAAACATTGTTAAGTTAGGTTCCATATAACCCTCCATTAATAATAATGTTACGAAATAATACGGCGGAGGGTAGGATAAAAAAGTATAGAAAAAGAGCCGCAGAATTCGGCTCTGTCATACGCTTTCACTAATCGAGATAAACCGAAGGTATCCCTTCGGTGACAGACTCCACCACTTATTCCGATCAAAGTAGATATTAGCATTATATGCGAATTTTGTCAACAAACGCAAGCTTATCTTTGCTAAATCTTTACTTCATTTAACAGCATACGCAAATACACGTTAAACGTTACGCCTTTTTCAGCTCTTTACAAATAAACGCCCCGCAAAAACCTTTGTGGCTTCTACGGGGCGCAACAACATCTTAAGCTATTAGAGCTGCTGCTTAAGCTCCTTTATCTGCTGCTTTTTCTCTCTGCGTTCGTCCAGCTTCTTGGACCATTTACCCTTTGCTTCCTTAAGGTAATCCACTATATCGCCAAGATACATATACATAAGCACAAAAGTTGAAACCGCGCTTATTATGCCGCTGGTAACGGAGATGATCCTTAAAATTTTCTTTACAGTTAGTTCCGTACTGTTGTTTTTCATATCCTTTCCTCCTGCTATTTTATTACTTTTCTTTTTGCAAAATACTGCGTTACCTTATTAAGGTTGGTTGCAATTACGTCCACGGTTAAGCGGAAAGCCCCGCTGCTGCTGTTGCTTCTGTTTAAATGCTTTATCGCCTTATAAACATACGCCTTATTATCATAGCCCTTTGCGAAAACAGAGTTAAGCAGGTATACCGTTCTATCGTACCCATCCTTAATCATTTTATCAATATCGTCCTGCTTGAAAATCAAAGAGTGCTTAAGTGTTTTTTCCTCAGGGAACGATACCTTAATAACCTTATCGTCAAAGCTTGTGCTTTCAAATTTATCAGCCGAATCGTCAAAATAAACGCATATAATATAATCAAGCTTTTTGTTAACCAAGGGGCGCACGGGGATATTGTCAACCAAAGCACCGTCGTAATAAGAAACCCCGTCTATCTTTACTGCGCGGTTAAGCACGGGCATTGCCACGCCAGCCTTTAAATAGGTGGGCACCAGCTCGTTATCAAGCTTTGAGATGTTTTTGTAAACCACGTTGTTGTTGGTTACGTCGTACAGCGTGCAATAAAACGGGATTTTAAGCTTGATATCGGGCGCGTACAGATCCTTAATATGCATTTGCAACATACTGCTGCGCAAAACCTTGGTTATAATAAGCCTTGTATCCTCAGAGCATATATTCTTCCAAACCTGCTCCACCATATCAAGCTTGCCTGTGATATACCCATAACCGTTAAGCGCACCAACGGAAGAGCTGCTTATACACTTTATATCCTCCATCGGCACAAATTCACTTATAGCACGCAAAGCACCTATTTGATATGCGCCCTTACCCATGCCACCGGATAAAACCAAGCCAACGTTCATACCGGTACCTCCAAGCAATACTTCTTTACAATTGGATTATAGCATACAAAAACCAATCGCGCAATAGTTTTTATTGAATAACGGTTTTAAAATTTGATATTGTGTTGAAAAAAGCTATATTCTTTGATATAATTATCCGTGAACACCAATAAAGGAGGATGCCGATATGGTTGATAACACAAACGGTTTACAAAACAATCCCGTACCCGTGCAGATAGTAGAGCGTGACTACGAAACTGTGCAAAAGCAAAAGCGCGATATGCGTTCCGCCTTCAGCCGTTGCGGTTGGGCAACCTTGGCGCTGTCGCTTTTCCCGCTGTTTGCTTCGTTATGCTTAAGCTTTGCTTTAAAAAAGCTTGACCAGCTTGGGATAGATTCGTACGGGTTTTACAACAGGTTCTTTTTAATATTTAACGAGATACTTATAGGCTCGTCTATAGTATTTGGTCTGCTGTTTTTGCTTGATATGCAAAAAAGCGTGCCTGAACGCCGTAAAATCACGGCAAAAAGCTTTTTCCTGCCCTTGTGCATCTGTTTCCCCATCTCGTCAGCGGGCAATCTTTTGGGCACGTTTATTGTTATGTTTTGGAATATTATAACAGGCAACAACACCACGAACGAGCTTACGGAGGTGCTTTCCTCCACAAGCGCGTGGCAGATGGTTCTATGCGTGGGCATTATTGCGCCTATTATAGAGGAGCTGTTTTTCCGCAAGCTTCTTATTGACCGCTTGTATCGCTACGGCGAGCTTGCAGCTATACTGATTTCGGGCTTGCTGTTTGGTCTTTTCCACCAAAACTTTAACCAATTTTTCTACGCCGCAGGCATTGGCATTGTTTTTGGCTTCGTGTATTGCCGCACGGGTAGCTATCGCTTGGTTATTCTGCTTCACATGGCGTTTAATATGGTAATGGGCGTGTTGCCTTCGCTGGTTTCGGAAAAGGTGATCGCTTTTTTGGAGCTTATCGAAAACACACCGTTTGAAAATATTATTTCAAGCCTTGACACGATTATACCTGAATACGGTTTATCCCTGTTGCTTTACGGTATACACATTTTGGCTTCAAACGCTTTAAACGTTGTTGGTATTATACTGCTGATAATCAATTTAAGGAAAACGCGTTTTAATTACGGCACAACAATGCTATGTGCCGCCGAAAAGCGCAAATGCGCCCTCGTCAACGCGGGGATGATTACAATAATTATCGTTCTTACGCTGTTTATGTTGCTTTCTCTGTTACCCGCTTAAACAAGGCTTTTAAAGGGGCTGTATCAAATCATCACGATTTGATACAGCCCCATTCTTACGTTATCAGTTCATGCCGTACTTCATCAAGAGATAGTCACCTGCGCCAATAGTGCCGTTTTCGTCCATATCAGCCGCCATTGCCTGTGCTTCGGTGAATACCGAACCACTCTTTAAGTGTTGCTTGGTAGCTATATAATCCGTTGCGGATATTATACCGTTACCGTCCGTATCACCTGTTACCACAACGGTCTTTGTTATTGCACCGTCGATAGAGCTTACGGTATAGCCCGTTCCGATTATGTCGCTATCTTTTATCAAAGCTTTGGCGCTATCGTATACCCTGATATTGCTTTCAAACTCGCTTATAAAGCTTTGCGCGTTCGTTTTTAAGCCAACCTTGTATATAAGCGTATCGTTGTCCTTGTAATCGCTGTTTTCAATAAGCACTATGTCCCATAGCGTAAAGCCCTTGTACTCTCGAAGTACAGGATATGCCTCTACATCCGTTTGCTGGAAGTAATAGGTACTGCCTGCACCGCTGTTGATACGGTCCCTCAAGGTGCCGTTCTTAAGCTCTGCCGAAGTAAAGGTGGTTACGTTGTTTGCCTGTGTGCCGTTTACAATATACGTTGCTCCGCTTACCGCCAGCGCGTGGTTGTTGTTGATATACTCAGCAGTTGCACCCGTTGCATTTTTGTTGTATAACAGCTGATATGCTGCGCTACCTGTTCCGCTTGCGGATATCTTACCTGCGTTATAGCAATCCTCAACGTACACACCGGTACCGTTTGTATAGCTTATCAAACCGCAAGCTCTTGCATTTGTGCCTTTTGCCTTAACATTTCCCACGTTGAAGCAACGCGCAAATATGCTGTTTTTGGCACTTGAACCGTAAAAGTAACCTACTACACCGCCTGCACTACCGCCTGCACTAATTACCTCGCCTGTATTGCCACAGGATTCTACTATGTACTTGTAACCGCTTTCAGGCTTTACCGCCGGGAATTTACTAACTATGCCGCCTACGTAGCTAGTGCCTTCTATCTTGCCGTAATTGTAGCAATCTCTTATTACAAAGCCGTTTTTGGTTTTTACCGTAGCGTCGCCGGACGTGTATTCGCTTACGCTGTCTCCGTATATACCGCCTGCGTTCATTGCGGCAGGAGTGCCTTCGTAATGGATATGGCCATAATTGATACAGCCCGATATCATAACGTTACCCACAGCACGGGCGATTATGCCTGCCGCCCTTCCGTCGGGCACGCAAACCTCGCCGTTATTTACGCTGTTTGTTATATTACATACAAAGTCCATTGTTGCAGCATCTTTTCCAAATCTGCCCACCAAGCCTGCCGCATATGCACTTGAGTATATCTTACCGTTGTTAACACACTCGTCCACAATTAGGATAGTGCTTGCTATATAGCCAATCAAGCCACCTACTTGTGAAGTGCCTTTTATCTCACCGTTGTTTACGCAACGGAAGAACGATACCGTTGCGCCGCCTGCAGCGTAGCCAACTATGCCGCCGGTTTTTTCTCCACCCGATAGGTTTGCGTTCACCGTTATGTTTTCAAAGCGCACATTACCTGATGCCTGTACGGAAACTGCACCGTTATTTGTTCCTTTTACAACTATATCACCGTTTACGGTTAAATTCCTTACAGTACCGCTCATATCGCTAAACATAGGCACGCTTGTTGTTACCGTATGGCCCTTGCCGTCTAATGTGCCCGTGAAAACACCTGTATAGGTTTTGTCTATGGTTATATCTGCAGCAAGATAATAGTTGCCGCTTGCCTTCATAGCCGCAAACTCCTCGGCGGTGCTTATCGCAGTACCGTTTTCGCCGCGCTTTGCGTTTATCAGATTATCAAATGCGGTTTTCTGCGCCGTATTAAGTGAACCTATTGTGTACTTCTTTTCGGTAAAGCTTTCGGTTTTCATAACCTTTCCGCTTGAAGGAGTAAAGTTATACGCGCCTTCTTTTACCGTTGTTGTACCATCGGTAGTGGTTGTGCCGCTGCCCGTGGTATCCAAATTAACAACGCATATTGCATCTGCAACGCTTTGTGCTATTGCGAAAGTTATATACAGCTTGGAATATGCGCTGTTAGACAAGCCAAACGAACTTGTAATGTTGTTTGCACTGCCATCGGTTGCGTGGTAGTAGTCCAAACGTCTAACTGCCGTACCGCTTCTTGTATAGCCTATACTTCTTGCCGTTCTGTCTATCGGGAAAATAAGGCTTGCAGATATACTGCCGGAACCATCGTAGGATATTGCCTTTGCATATCTTTCTTTATGATACGTTACCTTTGTTGCATCCTCGTTTAGCGTTACGAGATATGAGCTTTGTGTAGCCGATAGCTTATCCTTGCTAAGATACGTATCGCCAAAAACTATCGGGCAATACGCAACAGCACCCGAAGGTACTACTGCATCGCCTTCCTTATACGCCATTGGCATTTGCAAGCTTACCGAAGCATCTGCAACTGATAGGCAAGCTGCCTCGTCTGCATCGTTGTAGTTCCAAATAGTGAAATCGCTAAGATCAACGTCAACAGAAGAAGCGTTTATTATCTCAAAGCCCTCGGTATGGTCTGCACCGGGAGCGTTCTTTATAACCTCAGTTATATAAAGCGGGTTGGAGAAGAACAAAGTTACCCTGTTTATATCGCTGTAAACACCGTTCACTTTAGCACAGCTTTTAATAATGGTGTCAGAAGTTACGCTGATAGCCTCACCGTACAGCCTACGTGTCTTGGAGGTACGCGGGTCGGTATTATCAGTAGTGTAGTATATCTCACCCTCGCCTCTAAGCCTTACAAACTGCGGTGCGGAATACACGCCCGTTAAATGCGAATAAACAGGCGCATAAGCTTTTCCATACGAAAACGTTGTCATAACGAGAAGGTGGTCGGAAGCTATCATAAACTCATCCGTCTTGTTGCCAACGTAATAGCTTGTGGGCAAAAGCGCCTCATCGTTATAGAAAATATGGTCTAT
>JAZNUB010000064.1:0-23115 GCA_045592105.1 Eubacteriales bacterium
GTATAAAATTTACACTTGCGCTTGCGGCGATAGCTACAAAGCAGATTATGTGAAAGCGCGCGAACACATGTGGACAGAATGGGCTACAACCAAAGAGGCTACCGTGGAAGCCGAGGGAGAGGAGGCGCGCACCTGTTGGATTTGCAAAGGTACGGAAACGAGGGCGACTGAAAGGCTTGAGCCGCCTAAACCTGTTGCTATCCCCGTTACCCCCGCCGATGCCGAGTGGCTTTGTAACCGCATACTTGAGCTGCTTAACGAGGAACGTGCAAAACTTGGCGCGCCTGCACTTAGCACCGCACCAATAGCACATGAGATGGCTATGGTTAGGGCGCAGGAGCTGACCGTGGTGTTCTCTCACAGTAGACCAGATGGTAGTAATAGTTCTACGATATACATCGACTACAATTACAATCCCGAACGCGAGGGTACAATGACTATGTACCACGGCGAATTGGTGCAGTACACCGGTCCCGATATAGGCAGCGAAAACATCGCACTTACAGGGTACTACACAGAGAATTCCGGTAATAACTCTATCACTACGAAAGAGGACCTTGCAGTGGAAATTGTAGAGCAGTTTAAAGCAAGCGCGGGGCATTGGAAAGACCTAACCAACCCCTTGTATACAGGCGTAGGCATAGGTATTACCTTGGTTCCTTCGAAGTATGTGTCTACGATAGGAGGGGCTAACACCTGCATAATGACAATGGATAAAACCTACGGATAAAGCTAAATACAAAAAACAGTAAAACGGTTAACGAAAGTTAGCCGTTTTTTTATATAAATTAAAACAACAAAAATACACAAAGAAAGAAGGTAAAAAACGTGTTCAAAAGAATAACGGGCTTTACGCTGGCACTTTTAATGGTGCTTATCTCACTTATCGGGGCTATACCTGCCAATGCCGATTTTAAGGATGGCGATATAGTAACAATAAGAGAAAGCGCAGGCGGCGGCGTTAATTACAACTATAATGCCGAACAAACGTATTACGTATCAGCAATGGATGCAAAAAAGGAAGGCACAGCCACAACGTATTTTGCATGGTGCGCTTCATACGGGGTGGCAACACCACCGGTTGGCAAAGCGTAAAAAACAAGAGGCCGGCTTAAATGCTTTAGTTATGCATTTAAGCCGGCCGCATTACGTTGCGTTTAGGCTACGTTTAAATTACCAAGTCCGCATATAACCGTTTTGCGGTGGTTGGTGCGTTTTTTTAAAGCTTTTTATACAATAATTATATCAATAGCCTTATCCTTGATGGTTACGGCTTCTGCGGGGAATTTAACGTCCACGCTGTCACCGATATTGCCATCGTATGCGGCGGTAAGCTTTTGACCGTATACGTCGATAAGTGCGTATTTTGCGCTTTCGTAATCAAAGATATCGGCAACGCTTCCCGTAAGAACGTTTTCAGCCTTATCAGAGTGCGCGCATACCGTTATATCTTTTGCATCTACGATATACTCCAGCGGTGTGTGGAATATCTTATTACCCTTGCAGGCAAAAATCTTTTCGCAGATGGTATCGGTGGGGATAAGCTTTGCATCGCCTATCTTCATAAAGAAATCATAAACCTTATTTTGTTTATTCTTTTCTTTGATAAACGTACCTTCTAAGGTGTTGGTAAGCTTAAGCGGGATGATACCAAGAGAATCGGCAGATACACGCGTGAAATCGATGTTAAAGCTAACCTCGTCACCAACGGAATATCTTGCTTCGCCGGCTTCAAGAGAGAAGAGAGTAACGTCTGCTACCTTTAGGAAGTAAAGCGTTTGGTTATCAATGCTTTCTATCCACTGTACCTTTGCTTTGCCGCATCCATTGCCAAGCGTTAGTGCGCTTACAGGCATGGTTAGCTCTGCATTGTCGCAGTCTTTACAGGTGATGGCAGGGGGAAGTATGAAGTTTTGACCCTCAAAGGTGAACTTGCCGTTGGAGATGCTGCCGTTTATAATGTTTTCCTCGGGGATTCTTCTTCTTATGCTCTTTTCCGTTTCTTTGTCAAACACGTGGAACTTTCTTCTGGATATCTCTATGTCGATAACGTCGCCGCGGCGCGCTACCGTATCTGCATCCGCTTTGATGATTATCATACTGCTCTCACAGTCGGGATCGTTAAGGTTGAGGTTGGCGTACAGAAGCGTTTCGCCGCCAAGCCCTTCTACAACGCTTATAATCGCCTTTGCGGGTGCCCACGAACCGTCGTCATAGTTAGTGCTCTTGTATACGCGAACATCGTCGGGTCTGATACCAAATACGATTTGGTGCTTACCGTCCATATACTTAACGGGGATCTTGTCCGCTTGGATATATTTCATATCAATGTCTGTGCCGCAATCCAGCGAGAATTTAACGTTGTCGCCCGTTTTAGTTACCGTACCGTTGAAGAAATTCATCTGTGGCGTACCTATGAAGCCCGCAACAAACATATTGTCGGGGTACTTGTAAAGATTGATAGGCGTGTCAATTTGCTGCACAAAGCCATCCTTCATAACAACAATGCGTGAACCCATCGTCATTGCCTCTACTTGGTCGTGCGTTACGTAGATGAAGGTTGTACCAAGCTTTTCGTGCAGGCGGGATATCTCTGCTCTCATAGCGGCACGAAGCTTTGCATCAAGGTTGGAAAGCGGCTCGTCCAGCAGGAACACCTTGGGCTGGCGCACGATAGCACGGCCGAGAGCAACTCTCTGCCTTTGACCGCCGGAGAGCGCCTTCGGCTTTCTGTCAAGGTATTCTGTAATGCCAAGGATTGATGCGGCTTCCATTATCTTTTCGTGGATCTGGTCGTTGGGCATGTGGATGGTTCTAAGGGAAAACGCCATGTTTTCATAAACGCTCATGTGGGGATAAAGTGCGTAGTTTTGGAACACCATGGCTATATTACGGTCTTTCGGCTCGTAATCGTTTACGATCTCGTCGTCAATGCGTAGCTCGCCCGCGGTGATTTCCTCAAGCCCTGCTATCATACGTAGCGTTGTAGACTTTCCGCACCCCGAAGGACCTACAAACACGATAAACTCCTTGTCCTCAATGTCCATACAGAAGTCGTTAACCGCTTTTACGCCTCCATCGTATACCTTAAAAATATGTTTTAGTGACAAACTTGCCATAATATTTTCTCCTTACTTAAAGATAGCTATCGATTGAGGCGGCATTGTAACCACTCCGCCCTCATCGAGGGTAATTTCTCCGCCTGCGGCGTAAAGCTCGCCGACGAGGTCTGTGTAACCAAAGGTATCACGGTTAAGGGTTACCTTTTGCTCGAAGCTGTCCATATTGAAAACTATCGTTATCTTTTCGTCAAGGTATTCCTTGGTTATTACACAGATGTAGTTGCTTTGTCCATCGGGATAGTACTTAACCTCTCCTCTTGCGATAGAAGGGAAGCGGTTGCGTAGCTCCATAGCTTTTTTGTAGTAGTTGAGAATGCTTTCCTTATCCTTGGTTTGCTCTGCCACAGAGGGGTAAAAGTAAGAGCTTTCATCAACAGGTGTATTCTCGGGGGGAAGGTAGCAGCAGCCATCGTATATGCTTTTCGCTTCCCATTTCATTGCAATGCGCTTTGCGGGGTCAGAGCTGTTTCCACCCTTGCTTATCATGCCGATTTCCTCGCCATAGTAAACGAAGGTGCCGCCGTTCATCATAGAAAGCACGCCTGCCGCCATTTTTAGGTTTTCCTTGCCCGGCATAAAGCTACCGGGGCGCATTGTATCGTGGTTTCCAAGGAAGGGAGCTAAAACGGCATCGCCGTATGTTTTTTGCAGGTTCTCAAAAAGCTCGCCAAGCGCCTTGCCGTTGCTTTGCTTAACCGCCAATGCGATAGAGCCGTCAGCCTGTGCCCCTGTGAAGAGGAAGAAGCTGTCACATCCGCTTTCGTAGTAGCGGTCTATCGTGTAGTCGTCTGTTACCCACGCCTCGCCTACAATGTAAGTTTCGGGCTTGATTTTTTTAGCCTCGGTATTCAGCCAAGACAAAAAGTTGATATTACCTTGGATATTTCCCGTGTAATAGCTTGTAACCGCGTCTAAACGGAAGCCGTCTACTCCGTAATCCTTGATCCAGTAGCTCATTATGTTCACGATCTCCTCGCGAACGGTTGCACTATCAAGGTTAAGGTCTGGCATACCGCTCCAAAATTGGCCTTCGTAAGAGTACTTTGTGCCGCTTACATCGTGATAGGCGTTGTTATCGGTAACCTTAAAGTTGTAAAAATCACCGTATTCTCCACCGGGAGCGCCGTTTTTGCGGATATAGCCGCAAGCTTCGGTAAACCAAGGGTGCCCATCGCTTGTATGATTAACAACAAGGTCGATTATAACGCGTATTCCGCGTTTGTGCGCTTCTTCAACAAGCGCTTTAAAATCATTAAGCGTGCCGTAATCGGGGTCGATTGCATAGTAATCTGTAACGTCATACTTGTGATAGGTGGGCGATGGATGGATAGGCATTAGCCATATCCCGTTAAAGCCCATTTCTTTGATGTAATCAAGCTTGGCTGTTACACCGTTAAGGTCGCCTATACCGTCGTTGTTCGTATCATAGAAGCTATGAACAAACACCTCGTACCAATTGCGGTAGTTATCGTCGATGATGTTTAGCTGTACCTTCTCGGCATCGCCCTTGTTACCGTTGCACGCGGGCAGGGAAAGCAAGCCAAGCAGCAGGGAGAAAAGAAGCATAATTGAAATAAGCTTTTTCATTTTGCCTCCTTATCCCTTTACCGCACCACCCGTTACACCCTCAACGTAGTATTTCTGCAACCACATAAAGAGAGCCGTAATGGGCGTTGCCACGATTACAGCGGCAGCACAGAAGGTGGTGAAGTATTGTTGGATCATTTCGCGCTCCAGCCATTTATACATACCAAGCGAAACGGTATACATGCCCGTATCGGGAACGCCCGCCATAATGTAGGACACAAATATGTAATCGCACCAGGGAGAGATGAACGAAACGAGGATGGTATAAATGATGATGGATTTACTTAACGGTAGAATTATCTTATAAAACGTTCTGAAACGAGATGCACCGTCGATCCTTGCGGCTTCGTCCAGCGATTTCGGAACCGTATCAAAGAAGCCCTTAGCGATATAGTAGCTTAGCGCGGCGCCCGCCGAATATACGATTATAAGGCTTATGTGAGATTGATAGTTGTTGGGAAGCAGTATCTTCAGAAGGAAATATACTGCCGACATGCTCATAAACCCCGGGAACATACCCAAAATAAGCATAATATTCATCATCGGCTTTCTTGCCTTAAACTTCATACGGCTGAAAGCGTATGATACCGAAAGCACGAAGATCGCCGTAATAGCACAGCTGCAAATAGCGATGATCAGCGTGTTACCGTACCACCTAAGGAACTTTGTTTCCGTGAATAGGCGGATGTAGTTATCAAATGTCCATTCCTGCGGGAAAAAGGTGGGTGACCATGCGCCCGGCTCCTTACGGAAGGACTGTATAAACAGATAGAAAAGCGGTAGTATCCATATTATAGAGAGGATCGTCAGCACTATCTGCCCGGCTGTATCGCCAAAGATTCTTTTAAATCTCATACCGCCGCGGCGCTTTTTCTTGAACTTTTTCTTTGCGTTTTTCTTATCAAGCTCTGCTTCAAGGTTATCAATCTTTTGCCAATTGGTAAGCTCTTGCTCGGCAGCGGTGCTTGACTGAACAGTTTTCTTTTCGCTCATTGGAAATTATCCTCTCCTTTCACCGCCGAGGACCTGTTGTAAACTATAAGGCTGAATACGGCGGAAATTACAAACACGAGAATACCTATAACTGATGCCAGCTTATAGTTTCTGTCAACACCGAGAGAAAGCTTGTATAGCCAGGTTATCAGCAGGTCCGTACCCTTTGCGCCGTCGGTGTAAAGCATAATGTCGCCCGGGCCGCCGCCGCTGAGAAGGTAAATAACGTTAAAGTTGTTGATGTTGCCTATAAACTGTGTTATAAGGTATGGGCCTGTTACGAACAGCATATAGGGCAGGGTAATCTTGAAGAAGCGGCGTGCAGGGGATGCACCGTCAATGCGTGCCGATTCGTAAAGATCATTAGGTATGTTCATAAGTATACCGGAGCACATAAGCATGCTGTAGGGAACGCCAATCCACATATTTACAAGCACGATACAGATACGTGTTGTGTTGATATCGATACCGAATTTAAGGTGATACCCAAACACGGATTCGATAAGCTGTGTGATAATACCGCCGCCGGAGCCAAGAACGCCGCCGCCTGTATCCAACATCTTGGACATAATAAGCAGGGAAACGAACTGCGGTACGGCTATGGTTGCAACGAAAAGGGTTCTGTATAGCTTTTTAAGCTTTATACCCTTCCTGTTAATGAGAAGCGCAAGCAGCATACCGATAATATAGCTTGTAAAGGTTGCAAGCACCGCCCAAAGAAGCGTCCAGCCAAGCACGCGCCAGAAGGTTGCGCCAAGCTTAGAGCCGCCTGCAAACAGATCCTTAAAGTTGTCAAAGCCAACCCATTGGAAAAGATGCTGTGGCACCTCATGTGCCGCGTCGTAGTTGGTAAAGGCTATAAGTATCATCGTTACCAAAGGTATAACGGTGAACATAAACAAGCCCACCATAGGCAGAGAAAGCAGGGTAATGTGGAATTTGTTATCAAGAAGGTTTCCAACGTCCCCTTTAAAGTTCTTCGGCTTTTTGCCGATAATATGATATTGCTCAAGCTCGTAGCTTTCCTTCACAGCGTTTATGTAGCAGATTACGAAGAAAACGATTACGAACAGAGATAGTATTCCATATAATAAAATGAGGAACGAGTTATCACCAACGATTTTATCGTAAACGCCGGTCTCGTCATTCCAGAAATCGCTAGACTCAACGCGCCCAACGTTTCCGCCCCCGAAGAAGTTTTCAAAACACATTGCGAGATATCTGCCGCCAAACAGTATCATATACGCTATGAAAGCGGCTTCAAGAAACAGATAAATTATACCGCGCACTACCTGCCCGCGGAAAATGTGGCTTAAGCCCATAAAAAGGTGCGATGTTTTGGTTAAAGCATCGCCGTACCAGAAGTTCTGACCAAGCTCCTTACAGCCTCGTCCGATACCAACAAAAAATCCGATTATGCCTTTAAAGATGCCGATAAAAAAGCCTGCAATGCCTTTTCCAAGGCCCTTAAAAAAGCCGGAAAGCTTATGAATGAACCGTTGCATCGGCGTCATCCGATAATAATTGAGATCCATATGTGCCCCCCTTGGTTTATTCAAATGGGGACTGCTGACCTCAACAGTCCCCATAAAGGATTATACTATTTAGCTATCTGGGAAACAAGCGCATCAAGCAGTTCTTGAAGCTCTGCATCGGTGTAGGCATCAAGTGTGCCGTTTTCCTTGCGCTCGATAAAGGGAGTGATAAGTGCTCCCATAGGAGTCCAATAGTTGCCGGGAACGCTCTTCTGAGCGCGGCTGAATTTAGCCTGTGCCATTACTGCGGAGATAACGGGATCGTTTGCAACAGCCTCAGAAGCTGCAACTGCCTTGTTGGAAGGACCAAAGCCGCGAGTTTCAAATCTCTTAAGCTGGTTTGCTTCGTTGGTAAGCCACTGTGCAAGCTTGTGAGCTTCGCCCTTGTTCTGGCTGTAGCCGTTTACGCCGATGAGCTTGCAGCCCATATAGGTGGTAAGCTGTTTCTGTTCGCCGCCTATTTCAACGGTGGGGAGCTTAGCAACGCCCATGTTGTCGCCAAGAAGGTCGCCAATGGACTGTGCGTTCCAAGTGCCGGAAACGCCTGCTGCTGCCTCTACCTTGCCGTCTGCCGTGGGGGTAAAGCCTGCGATAAGCTTACTGTCATCAGTCTGTATAACAAGTGCGGGGTGGTTTACATACTTAACAAGTGCCTTCATAACTGCAAGGCCCTGTGCGTTGTTGTAGTTGATGGTAACGCCTGTTTCAGTCATGCTTTCGTTGTAGCTAACGTTGTAGCAAAGCTCGGGATAAGCGAAGAAGAAGCTGGAGAGATACCAACCGTCATCATTAAGCTTAAAGTGAACCTTTCTGCCTGCTGCGTGTGCGGCATCAAGAAGCTTGTCAAGAGTATCAACGTTTTCGTCCTTGATAACGGACTTGTCGTAGTAAAGGAAGAGGGTGTTATCCTCGGTGCAGGGGTAAGCAAAAAGCTGGTTTTCACCGTTTACGGTGATGGTAGCTGCATCAACGGAGGTAGCGGAGTTGTTAGCCTTAACGTCTATCTCTGCCTGACCGCCGATTCTTGCAAGCGCGCCGCCTGCGATAAGCTTGTTGATTTGGTCACTTGCGAAAGAGTAAACATCGGGGCCGGAGGTAACGTCGTTAAGCACCTTGTCTGCCGCATCGCCTTCACCCTGAACGCCGAAAAGGAACTTATATTCCTTGTCGGGGTTAGCTTTTGCAAATGCATCGCACATTTCCTTGAGCATCTCCTGGTCTTCCTGAGAGCCCCAAACCGTAAGAGTAACCTTGTCTTTGCTGCCGTCTGTGGTATTGGAGGTTTCACCGCAAGCGGTAAATGAAGCGCATACCATAAGCAAAGCAAGAATAAGAACTAAAAATTTTTTCATTTTCATATCTCCTTATTCATTGATATTAAAAACTGCGGGATTGGGGCTAAGCCCAACCCCGCAGAAATTTAGCGTATAATAAACTGTTTAAATTACTTCTTGGTTGCGGTAGCAGCCTCGCCGTTCAAAGCGATGGTGTAGGTACCAACCTCAGGAATGATAACGTTGTCGCCATTGGTTTCGTTGCCGTACCAGGTAACGTTGCCATCTGCATCAACCTTGATGATCTTAACAGCTGCGATCTGGTCAGCGCCAAGCCAATCAGCGTTGTCCTTCTGTTCCCAAGTGTAATCAATAGCAACGGTGTCACCGTCAACGGTGATAGCGTTTTGAGATTCTGCTCTCCAAGTGTCACCATCGCCGATGGTACCAACAAGGTAGTAGCCTTCAAGCTTGGTAGCGGTAACGGTGCCGCCTGCGGAGAAATCGTCTGCATTGCTGAGAGTGAGAACAAGCTCGTAAAGGCCGTAGGATTCAACAGTAACGTTGTCGCCATCGGTTTCGTTGCCGAACCAAATGTCTGCATCCCAACCTGCGTAGCCGTAAACAGCCTTGCAAGCGCCAACAAAGCCTGTCATCCAAGAAGCGTCTGTGTCAGCTTCGGTGAAGGTGTAGTATGCCTTGTAGGTGGTATCGTTAACCTTTTCAAACTCAATACCGGAGCCGCAGTTCCAATATTGTTCACCCTTAAGAACGCCTGCAAGCCAGAAGGACTTTGCAACGGGGGTAACGGTAGCAGTATCGTCAGCAACGCTGTAAGCGATCTTGTAAACGCCTGCCTGAAGGGTAAGGTTGTTTTCGCCGGAGCCAAGTACCCAAGAGGTATCGTCTTCACCAACTTCGCCAACGCCGTACCACTTATCAGCTATCTTGTTGCGAAGCTTGATTTCAGCGGTTTCAGTGATGTTAAGAAGGAAAGAGAAGTTTTCCTTAGTATCGTCAGCGGTCATCTTATAATCGTCGCTGAAATCCCATTCGGAAATGGAACCGATAACGTACATATCGTGGGTGTCCTTAAGAGGCTCTTTCTTTTCAACAAGCTCAAAGGTGATGGTGTTGTCCGTAGGATGATCGGGATAGGTGGTGTAAGTGATCTTATAAACGCCGTCCTGACCTTCTGCAAGGAATATATTCCATGTCCAATATTCCTTATTGAATTCGTCGTGGCCTTCAAAGATTACGTTGCCTTCGCTATCCTTAACGGTAGCAAATTTCTTGTCAGCAGCGGTGTAGGTGTTGCTGTCATATCTGTTAACGCCGTCAGCATATTCAACGCCGGGAACGTAACCGATACCAACCTGACCGTCATAAGTGCCGCCGTAGCAGATCTGGAATGCATCGCCTGCGTACATAAGGATTTGAATCTCATATACGTTTGCGCTTGCGTTCTCAGCCTTGGTCATAACGAGGTTAGCCATAGAATTGTCGTGGCTCCAGCCGCTCTTCTTCATATCGCCGGAACCTGTACCGATGAGGTAATAAGACTTATCGTCCTCAACGAACACGTTGCTGGTGAACTTAGCGAAGATATCGGTATCTTCGTTAATAGCAGCTTCAAAATCGAACTCCTGAGTAAGAGAAGCTTCTTTGTACCAACCATTGAAGTCTTTACCTTCAACAGCATCGGGAGTCCATTTAGTGAGCTTAGAGCCCTTATCAATGGTCTCTTCCTTGAGAAGCTTGCTTCCCTGATACCAGGAAACAGTAACCTTGTCGCCCTTGTCCTCACCGTTGCCGCCGCAAGCAGCGAAACAGGAGAGAGTAAGTGCGAACATCATAATGAGTGCGATGATAGATAATACCTTTTTCATCATGTTTCTCCTTATTGTTTATATTTATTTTGTTTTCTGCGTGTTTCGTAAAACCTTTGCGAAAGCTAAAAGGTTTATTACCTTAATTATAATAGCATTAGGCTATAAAAAAGTCAAGCGCATTTAATATTTTCGACCTTATGCACAATTTTCACACCGCATATTTGTGCATTTGCGAAAATATTTGCAAATAAGTTCGAAAAATTTCGAATTATACGTGCCAAACATCCCTTGCGTAATCCAATATGGAACGGTCGGAGGAGAATTTTCCTGCGTTTGCCGTGTTGCGAATGCACTTGGAAACGAACTCTTCAGAGCCGTATTCGCTGTTAAGCAGGGACTTAACGCGAACATAATCGCGGAAGTCATGAAGCACAAGATAATGGTCTTTGCTCCAGCCGCCGAAAAGGGATTCCTTCAGTGCCTTGAACATACCCGTTCTCATATCGTTAAAGGTTCCATCGTCAAGCGTGTCAACAATGCGCTTAAGCTCGGGGTCTGCTTTGTAAATAGCAAGCGGATCGTAATTTTTCTTAACCTTCTTTACTTCTTCCACGGTTGCGCCGAAGATATATTCGTTCTCTCTGCCTGCCTCCTCGCATATTTCAACGTTTGCACCGTCCATAGTGCCGAGGGTAACCGTACCGTTAAGCATAAACTTCATATTGCCCGTGCCGCTTGCTTCCATACCTGCCATAGAGATCTGCTCGGATATATCTGCCGCTGTCATAATCTTTTCAGCGTAGGATACGTTGTAATCGGTAACGAACACCACGCGAAGCTTGTCGTTCACGTCGGGGTCGTTGTTTACCTTGTTTGCAATTTCTTGTATAAACTTGATTATTGCCTTAGCAAGATAATATGCGGGCGCAGCCTTTGCACCAAAGATGAACGCTGTAGGTTTAAAGTTCTTCTCCTTGCCTTCTTTTATTCTGAAGTAGTAGTAGAGTATAGAGAACGCGTTAAGAAGCTGGCGCGTGTATTCGTGCAAACGCTTTGCTTGAACGTCAAATATGAACGAAGAGGGGATAACTACGCCTTCTTTTTTCAGTATGTGCTCTGAAAGCTGTTCCTTCTTGAGGTGCTTTATTCTTGCAAATTCAGCGCGCATTTCGGGCTGGGTGGCATACTTTTCAAGCTCCTTAAGCCTTTCAAGCTCTGTCTGCCAGCCATCGCCAAGCGTTTTGGTGATAAGCGCGGAAAGCTCCGGATTGCAAAGCGCAAGCCAACGTCTGGGCGTAACGCCGTTCGTTACGTTCAAGAAGCGTTCGGGATATACCTTGTACCAGCCGTTGAAGGTTTCAGCCTTTAGTATCTCGGTGTGAAGCGCGGCAACGCCGTTTATCTTGCTGCCGGCATAGATAGCAACGTTTGCCATGTGTACTGTGTTGTTCTTGATGAGGAACAGGCTTCCATCGGGGAACTCCTTTGCTATGCGCTTTTGCATAAGCTCAAGGATTTTTGCAATTTCGGGCAGAAGCTTGCTAACACGCTTCATATCCCAGCATTCAAGCGCTTCACCAAGTATCGTGTGGTTGGTGAAATTGAATATCGAGCGCGCCAGCACGAACGCATCTTCAAAAGCCAAGCCATCCTTCATAGCCAAACGGATGAACTCGGGAACAGCAAATACAGGGTGCGTGTCATTAAGCTGTAAAACGATGCTTTCGCCAATCTTTTTAAGCGGCAAGCCTTTTGCCTTGTGCTTGCGGATAATGTCCTGCATAGAAGCGGAGGTAAAGAAGTATTCCTGACGAAGGCGCAACAATCTGCCTTCCTCGGTGGAATCGTTGGGGTACAGCACGTAGCTTATACTTTCGCAACGGATACGCTCTTTTGCAATCTTGTCGGTTTCCATATCGTCAAAGGCTTTGAAGTTGAACTTGTCGGGCTGTTCGCTTTGCCATAGGCGTAGCGTGTTTACGGTCTTGCCGCCGTAGCCGATAACGGGCATATCGTAGGGAACTGCGCGTACCGCGAAATCGGAAAACTCTACCAGCACGCTCTCATCCTCGCGCCTGAAGCTCCAAGGGTCGCCGCATCTTTGCCAATCGTCCGCCTCCTCTTTCTGAAGGCCGTTTACAAACTCCTGGCGGAAAAGACCGTATCGATAGCGTATACCGTAGCCGTCAAGCGGGATACCAACCGTTGCGCCCGATTCCAGATAACAAGCCGCAAGCCTTCCAAGGCCGCCGTTACCAAGCGCCGCATCCTCGATTTGCTCGAAGGAAGCAATGTCAATGCCTTTCTCTTGCATCCAGCCTCTAACGTCCTCAAGAATACCGAGATTGTAAAGGTTAGAGAACACGGCACGCCCTACAAGAAACTCTGCCGAAAGATAGCCAACTCTTTTTTTTCTGTTCTTTTTGCAATCCTCCCAGGTGTTAAGTATCTCAGCCATAGCCGTGCGGCTTACTGCCCTGTATACTGCGGGTACGGATGCATTCTCTAATGTTGCTCCGTCGTTCGCTTTAAGCAAGATTTCAACGTTTTTTATCCATTCTGTTTTATTCATAGTAAGAAATACTCCTTATTATTTCAAGCGTTTTGTACTGCTTTTGTTTTATCTTTTTCCCGTTTCGCACGCTGAGCGTATCCAGCCTGCAAGCTCGTTGCTAAGCGCATCGTTTTGGTATCTCCAGCTCCAATTATGCGTGCCTAAGGTACCGGGCAAATTCATGCGGGATTCGCCTCCCGTGCCTAACAGATCCTGTAACGGCATTATAACGTATTTGGCGGTACTGCGATACGCTATATGTATAAGCGCCCTGCGTGCTTTTTGCATAATCTTTTTGCTGTCTATCTGATGGGGCAGGTAAGTGAAATGCACGCCCCACTTTGCGCCTTCCGAGCGGAGGTCCTTGTAAAATATCTTCCTTTGCGCGGTGGACATATCCGAAAGAAACTCAATAAGCGTTGCGTTGTCATGCGTTCCCGTGTATACCACGCTGTTTTCGCTGTAATTGGAGGGCTTGAACTCGTGCTCGGGGTTTCCGTCAAACGCAAACTCCAGTATCTTCATCCCTGGATAGCCCGTGTTCCGCATAAGACGATATACGCCTTCATCCAGAACACCAAGGTCCTCTGCCACTATTCTCCAATCCTTTTTGTCTTCAAACAAGGCTTCCTTAGGCCCATCGTACCAAGTACCGTTTCTTGCGTTGGGGCTTCCTGCGGGCACCGCATAGAAGCGGTCAAAGCCGCGGAAATGGTCAATGCGTACAACATCGTACATCGAAAGCGCCTTTTTAAGCCTTGCCGTCCACCAAGCGTAACCGTCCTCTTTCATTTTTGCCCAGTTGTATAGGGGATTGCCCCAAAGCTGACCGTCCTCGCTAAAATAATCGGGCGGCACACCCGCAACCTCGGTTGGAGCACCGTCACCGTTCAGCAGGAACAATTCTGGATGCGCCCATACCTCGGTGCTGTCATCGGAAATATATAGCGGCATATCGCCCATAATTTCTATCCCGCGCTCGTTTGCGTAAGCTTTAAGCTCTCTCCATTGGCGGAAGAACTCGTATTGGGTAAACTGCCAGAATAGAACTGCTTCCTCGTTTGCGGCGGCAAACTCCTTAATAGCCTCCGGGTCCTTCTTGCGGTATTTCTCTTCCCAAAGGGATAAAGCCTTCCAGCCGTGCGCTTCTTTTAACGCCATAAACATAGAGAAATCGTTGTATTCTCCTTCTTTAAGAAACGCCGCAAACTCAGGCTTGCTTTTATCAAATCTGGAGAAGGCTATCTTTAAAAGCGGTATGCGGCGGTAAAAAAGCGCTTCGTAATTAACTTTTTTGCCCTGTGCATTGCTTTCCGCACCGTCACAGCTATATTCCTCCGCTTCCTCTTGTGTTAGCAACCCCTGTTCTATAAGAACGTCAACGTCTATGAGGTAAGGGCTGCCCGCAATAGCGCAGGATGAAGAATACGGCGAATCTCCGTAGCCCGTAGGCGGCAAAGGCAGCACCTGCCATATTTTTTGCCCTGCTTTAACAAGAAAGTCAACAAAGCTTCTCGCCTCTTTGCCAAACGATCCAACGCCGTAGGGTGATGGTAATGCAGTTATAGGTAATAATATGCCTGCATAACGCTCCTTCATAACTCTACTTCCTTTCGGAAAAAAAGATTTTCGAAAATTTTCGATTATATGCTGAAATTTTATCATAAAATATATCGCCTGTCAAGAGGAAACAAAATTTTCTTAAAGCCTATTTGCCTTTTATCATAAAAAAGAAGATCCGGCGTTAGCAAACTAACGCCGGATCTACCGAACCATTATTTATTTAGGATAGTACACTATTTAAATTAACCGTTTATGCTGTTGCCGTTTACAAGCACAACTGCGGAGTAAGCAGGGATAGTAATTTCACCTTCGCAAGCAACGGGCGGCTTATCAGTTGCTGAAACGCCGTTTGCTACCATATACCATTCTTCGCTAAGATTATATGTAAGCGCCCCGCCCGTGGGGTTAGAGATAACAAGCGCTTGCTCTCCTGCGTGGTTATCAATTGTAATGCATGCAATACCGGATTCAAGCTGCTTTGCGGAAATAGCAGAATTGCTTGCTTTAAACACGCTGTACGCCTTTCTTATACGGATAAGCTGTGCGTAGTAACGCATCATCTCATACTCTGCGCTGCCGTCCTTTAACACAGACCAATCAATGTTGTTGATAGCATCGCTGGATTTATAGCTGTTTTCGTCCCCGTCTTTGGTGCGTAGCATCTCTTCGCCCGCTTGGAAGAACACCGTTCCCTTGGAAATCATCAAAAGGGTTGCGCCAAGGCGGTTCATAGCCAAACGCTCCTCTACGGTGTTGTCACCGTTTGACAGCATAAGCTTATCCCAAAGCGTGTTGTTATCGTGCGCACTCATATAGTTTACAACCATAGCGTTTTCAACGGTCCAGCTTGCGCCTGCGCCAATGCCGCCTTTGATACCGAAAAGCACAGCGGGGAAGGAGCCTGCACCGTTTCCGCTAATATAGCCCTTAGAGGTAGCGGTAAACACGCTTCCCTTAAGACCGTCACGGATGGCATCGTTAAATACTGCAATACCGCCTATAGCCCCCTCAAGAGGCTCGATCTTGCTTATTTGCGACTGGTTAGCCATAGGGCTACCGTCAATGGTGGAGCCCATCGTCCAGCCCTCTCCGTAAATGATAGCTTCGGGGTTTATAGCGTGAACGGCGTTTTCCACTTTTTGCATCGTTGCAAGATCGTGAAGCCCCATAAGGTCAAAGCGGAACCCGTCCAGATCGTATTCTTTCGCCCAATAGCTAACGGAATCTACCATAAATTTACCGAACATATAACGCTCGGAAGCGGTATCGTTACCACAGCCCGATGCCGAGGAATTAGCACCCGTAGCGGTATATCTATAATAATAATAAGGAACGATTTTATTAAAGGAGCTGTTTGCATCGTAGGTATGGTTATACACAACGTCCATAACCACGCCTATCCCAGCCTTATGTAAAGCGGCAACCATAGCCTTGTATTCCTTAATTCTAACCTCGCCGTTGTAGGGGTCGGTGGAATAGCTTCCCTCGGGAACGTTGTAGTTCTTGGGATCGTATCCCCAGTTGAACTGGCTATCGGGGTTTGCTTCGTCCACGGTAGCGTAGTCATATACGGGAAGAAGATGAACGTGCGTGATGCCAAGCTCAACAAGGTAATCTACGCCAACGCTTTTGCCATGCTCGTTCACAAGCCCGCGCTCTGTAAATGCAAGGTATTTGCCTTTATATTTAGAGTTGGAAATCTTGTTGGAGAAATCTCTAACGTGAACCTCCCAAATGGTGGCGTCGGTATAGGTTTTGATGCCTGTAGAAAACTTTGCGCCCCAGCCTTCGGGGTTAGTGCGCGAAAGGTCAACAACCATCCCGCGGTTGCCGTTAAGCCCAGCCGCCTTAGCATAGGGGTCAACCGCCTCCTGCGTGCCAACGGAGGTGGTAACGGAATAGGTGTAGTAGGTACCGTGGCCACAGCTTGCTGTGTGCGACCACACGCCCTTCTCACCCTTTGTCATCTCAACGCTTTCGTATGCTTCGCCTTCGTTGCCGGAGGTGAACAGGTTTAAAACAACGCGTGATGCTGTGGGTGCCCACACTTTAAAGGTGGTGTTGCTTCCGTTTATTACAGCACCAAGATCGTTGCCGCTGTATGTATAGTTTTCTATGAAATGCTCGCTATCGAATATCTTTGTGGGTACAACGGCTTTTTCGCCGTATTCTTCTATAACAACGCGGTAATTCTTGGAGATATCAAGGGATTCCTCAACCTCGATAATACCGCTGGTGGCTTCCTTGCCCATATTTGTTATGCTAAGCACGGTAAGCTCTTTTTCGCCATCGTATACCTTAACCTGACTAAAGTTATTAATAGCGGTCTTAGGTGTTATATTATATTGTATGTTGTGGAAATCCAACATCCCTGCAAGGGTGAACTTTTTGATCATTGTAAGCGTTTTTCCTCCGTCGGCGCTGGTATACTGTGCAGCATCGCCGCTCTTTAAGTAAATGAAGGTTTCTTTACCTTCGATAACGGCAAAGCGGTCCTCGCTTGTTGCGTCCTTGGTTGCTTCTCCCCAAGAGGAGCCTCCGGGCTCGGAGCAGTTTGTTCTAACGATAAAGCCTATCTGCTCGATCCCCTCGGGAACGTTAAGCACAACCTTTGCACCGTAGTCACAAGGGTGCATAACGTAGCCGCTTCCTTCCTTACCGTCCCACCACGCCCAAATGTCGCAGTTTTCTATAACGCCGGGGTGCGACCAGTAGAAGGTAATCTGGTTAAAGCCCTCTTCCATCGGAATAGTGTATTCCCCTTCGGGGATCTGCCACCCGTCTTTGCTTTCTCCGCCGCCGTCAGCAGGGCTGCACGCAGTTAGAAGCATAACGATTACAAGCAGGAAAGATAGCGTATGCAAATAAATGTTTTTCATATTGTTACGTCACCTCTATATTTTTTGTTTTTATTGGTTATTCCTTGGCGCGCGCCGTTGAATCGCGGAAGATAGTTTCGGTATATATAGTTACGCGCCTTGTCTTGTTTCCCTTTATCGCTTGGCGAAGCAAAGTGAAAGCGTTTTCTCCAAGCGAAATAAAGTCCTGCGCTACGGTGGTAAGGGAAGGGGTAAAGTACCTTGCAACATCAAGGTTATCAAAGCCGCTTACGGAAACATCATCGGGCACGCTCAGCCCTCTTTTCTTAAGCCCGTTTATAAGTCCTATCGCTATAAGGTCAGAGGCGCAAACAACTGCGGTTACGCCGATGTTTGCAAAATAATCTGCCGCCTCAAAGCCGCAATCCTCCGTGTAGTTACCGTGGCGAACGTATTCGCTTCTAAACTCGATATTACCGTCAATAAGCCCTATCAGGTAGCCCGAAAAACGCTCTCTTGTTACGATAGACTCTCTATCACCGCCAAGAAAGCCTATTTTGCGGTGCCCAAGCGAAACAAGATGCTCCACAATCGCGGCAACGGAATTAATGTTGTCACTACCGATGCAGGAAACCTTTGGGTTTTTGATATATGAATCCATCAGCATAACGGGCACGTCCGTAGCTTCAAGCTCGTTGATAATCGCGCTGTTTAGCTTTGTGCCAAGTATCATTAAACCGCAAAAATTGTTTTCACTGCAAAGCTTTTGCAAATTAGGAGAGTTTTTGTCTGTGCAATGCTCTATTATCACCTCGTAGTGATATGCATTTGCGGCGCGCTGAAAGCCTGTAAGCACAGGATACCCAACCTGAGAGTTGCTGTGGGAATCCATATTTTCGAACAAAACGCAAATACGCTTGGATTCGCTGCCGCGGTGGAGCGAGAAGCCAACCGACTTAGCAAACTCCGTTACGCGTGTACGGGTTGCCGCGCTTACGTCAGAGGCGTTGTTCAGCGCCTTTGAAACCGTGCTGACTGAGAGACCAAGAGCTGCCGCTATCTCTTTAATCGTCATAAATTCTATCCCCTATCATATTATTACCAAGGAATTTCGAAACACCGACGGTGTTTTTATCGATTAATTTCGCAAATTTTCCTACTTCTTTTACTCCATTATATCGCAATTTTTCAAATTTACAATGCTTTTTTTAAAAAAATATATAAACTTTCTATTCGCTTTAGGCATTTTTTGAACCTTGATGCGAAAAAAGCGAAAAATATATTGACAAACGCGCTTTTCTGTGTTAATATTCTTGCACAATCTAAAAACGCAGTGATGCGGAATAGTATGCAAAACAGCTTCGCCTTTAGAGAGGTGCCGGTTGGTGCAAGGCATTGGGGGGCTTTTGCAGAACTCACCGCGGAGCGGCTGCCGTGAAACTTGAGATAAATCATAGCGTAGTGGCAGACGGGAACTCCCGTTACAGAGTTAAGATGTATTGGCATCTAAGGTGCATCCCTTGCGGATGAAGAAGAGTGGTACCGCGGAAACAGTTTGAACGTTTAAAGGTTTGTTACGTTTTCGTCTCTTTGATTAACAAAGAGGGCGAAGGCGTTTTTTTATTTTCATAAATCAGTACAATCTAATTTTGAAAGGAGTTTTCAAGATGAAAACCATTAAAATTGCAGACATCACGCTTAAAAATCTCGCGCAGGATAACAGCTTGGCTTTGCTATTTCGTGAGAAAACCGCTATTGCCGCTTGTGCGGATGCGCTTGGTGCTGACGCGATAGAGCTATCCCCCATAAAAAACTTGCGTGAAGATACTATTATATATAAAACGATTGCACAAAACGTTCAAAACGCTACCATATCTATACCCGTTGGCTTTTCGGTAGAGGATATTAATAACGCTTGGGAATGCGTTAAGGATGCAAAAAGTCCGCGCTTGCAAATAGAACTACCTGTTTCTACTGTGCAAATGGAGTATACATATCATCTTAAAGCTGAAAAAATGATAGCAAAAGTGTCAGAGCTTATTAAGGCAGCAAAAGTGCTTTGCAACGATGTGGAGTTTTCAGCCTTGGATGCAACGCGTGCGGATGTTGATTTTCTTGTTGCGATAGCGAAGGAAGCGGTATCTTGCGGTGCAACTGCCGTTACCATCTGTGACGATGCAGGCGTTTCCTTGCCTGCGGATATAGCAAGCCTTACCGAAACGGTAAAGGCGGCAGTAAACGTGCCTGTATACGTTCAAGTGTCTGACCGCATCAGCATGGCAGTTGCATCTGCAATAGCGGCTATTGATAAAGGGGCAGACGGGCTTAAATGCGCTATGGCAGGGAAGGACGTGCTTATGGTTGGCGCGCTTTCCGATGCCATAAGTGCTTGCGGCTCAAAGATAAACGCTAAAACAAATATAAATAACACTAAAATCCACGCAAGCGTAGACGATTTGCTTTCTATGATAAGCCATAAGGCTTATGAAACCGAAAACGAAATAAGCGAAAAGAAGAAGATACTGCTTGATTCCGACAGCACCATTTCTCAGGTAGCGCAAGCGGCGGCGGTTTTGGGCTACGACCTTTCCGATGCCGATTGCGGAAACGTGCATAAAGCACTTATGCAGATATGTGAAAAGAAGGGCGCGGTTGGCGCTAAGGAGCTTGAGGCACTTGTTGCAAGCTCTGCTATGCAAGCACCCTCAACCTACCATTTCGAAAGCTATACTACAAGCTGTGGCAACCTCGTAAGCTCTATGTCGCAGGTGACTCTTAAATGTGATGGCGAGCTGATCTACGGCGTAAGCATTGGCGACGGCCCTATTGATTCTGCCTTCCGTGCGATAGAGCAGTGCATAGGCCACCATTACGAGCTGGACGATTTTCAGGTGCAAGCAGTAACCGAGGGTAAGGAAGCACTTGGCAGTGCGATAGTAAAGCTTCGCAATAAAGGCAAGCTGTATGCAGGCAACGGCACCTCTACCGATATCGTTGCCGCAAGTATAAGGGCGTATATAAACGCACTTAACAAGATAGTTTTCGAGGAGGCGTGATATGAAAATTGTATTTTCAACAAAATACGTTAGCCGTCCTTCGTTCCTTGATATATGCCGTTACGCTTACGATTACGGCTTTTCGGGCTTTGAGATATACGATGCTGTAAATGAACGCAAACAACATCACGATAGCATTTTGCGCCGCGATTGCGTGGCAGATTCTAAGCGCAAGCTTATTAACCGTTCGCTTTCGGTATCTGCTTTAAGCTGTCCGCAGGCTGTTGAAAGCGAGGAGTTTACGGCAAGCTTAATTGAAAAGTACGTGGATATGGCGGCAGGTGCAGGTATTGAAAACGTTATCGTGCGCATAGAAGCCGAAACTCCGTTCAGCGTGCTGAAGGAAAAGCTTGGCACCGCCATTAAACGTGCAGAGGCAAGCGATGTTGGCATTTTGCTTGAAACCATCGGCTATCTTTCAAACACGGAAAAGGTAATTGATATAATAAACTTTTTCTCCTCTGCCGCAATAGGCGTTTCGTGGAACGTTAGAGGAACGTACTTTGGCGCGGGTGAAACGGCGGAAACCACTATAAAAACGCTTGGTGCATATATTAAATACGTTCGTCTTGGTGATATAAAGAACGGTAAGACCGTTCTTATAGGAGAGGGCGAGCTTCCCGTTGAACAGCTTCTTCTTGCGCTTTCGTCCCTCAATTTTGATGGGTTCATTTGTGCGGCGTGGAACGAGGAGATTAACGATGCGGATATCGTGCTTACCCATTTTGCTAACTATATCGCCTCCATCAGCCGCAAAAAGAAAAGCTTTCAGCGCACGTATTATAATAGAGCCAAAACAGGTACGTTCGTTTGGAAAAAGTACGACGTTATAGATGCAACCTTTTCCGATGTGCTTGATACAATGGTAGAAAACTATCCGGACCAATATGCTTTTAAGTACACCACCTTGGACTATACCCGTACCTATAAGCAGTTCCGTCGTGATGTGGATGAATGTGCCGCCGCGCTTATTTCCTTGGGCGTAAAAGCGGGGGACCACGTTGCAGTATGGGCAACCAACGTGCCTGAGTGGTATATCACCTTCTGGGCAACAACAAAGATTGGTGCCGTTCTCGTTACGGTAAATACTGCGTATAAGATACACGAGATAGAGTATCTGTTAAAGCAGTCTGATACACATACCCTTGTTATGATAGAGTATTGCAAGGATATAAACTATAAACAGATAGTTAGCGAGCTTTGCCCCGAGCTTGAAAAGCTAAACCCCGGCGAAGCGCTTTATTCCAAAAATTTGCCGTTCCTTCGTAACGTTGTAACGGTTGGATTTTCAATGAACGGCTGTTTAACTTGGCAACAGATGTTAAAGCGCGCCTCTACGGTGCCGCTTGAAGAGGTTCGCAGGCGCGCTTCCTTGGTTAAGCCGGACGATGTGTGCAATATGCAGTATACCTCAGGCACAACGGGATTCCCCAAAGGCGTTATGCTTACCCATCGCAACATCGTTAATAACGGCAAAACCATTGGTGATAGAATGGATCTCTCCACGGCAGACCGTATGATGATACAGGTACCTATGTTCCATTGCTTTGGCATGGTGCTTTCCATGACCTCGATGATGACTCATGGCGGCACGCTTTGCCCGCTTCCGTATTTTTCGCCCAAATCATCGCTTGCTTGCGTAAACGATGAGCATATCACCTGCTTTAACGGCGTTCCCACAATGTTTATAGCTATGTTCAACCACGCAGATTTTGCGAAAACGGACTTTTCTTATATGCGTACGGGCATTATGGCAGGCGCAAATTGCCCTGCGGACCTTATGCGCCGTGCCGCAGATGAGATGAATATGCGTGAGATAATTTCCGTGTACGGTCAAACGGAAGCGTCCCCCGGTTGCACTATGGGCGAAGTGAACGAGGACCTTGACCACCGTGTTGAAACGGTTGGCAGTCCGTTCCCGGGCGTAGAGTGTAAGGTTATAGACCCCGAAACGGGAGAAGAGCTTCCCGATGGCGAAAGCGGCGAGTTTGTTGCGCGCGGATTTAATATAATGAAAGGGTATTATAAAATGCCCGAGGCAACCGCGCAAGCTATCGATGCCGACGGTTGGTTGCATAGCGGTGATATCTGCTGCCGCACGCCTGATGGATATTATAAGGTAACGGGCAGACTAAAGGATATGATAATCCGCGGTGGCGAAAACCTTTACCCGCGTGAGATAGAGGAGTTTTATTTAACCAACCCCAAAGTGCGCGATGTTCAAGTTGTAGGCGTTCCGGACGAAAAATACGGTGAGGAATGCTGTGCTTGGGTTATCCTGCATAAGGGCGAAACCGCAACGGAAGCAGAGATGAAGGAATACGGCAACGCATCAATAGCTCGCCATAAGGTTCCTAAGTATTTCTTGTTCGTGAACGAGTTCCCAATGAACGCTGCCGGTAAGATTTTAAAATACAAAATGCGTGACGAATCTACAGAGATTTTAGGTCTGAAAAAATAATCACATCAAACTCCCTAAAAAAGAAAAATTTAGGGAGTTTTTTCTTTCAAACGGGGTATAATGAAAAAAGCAACGCTCGAATAATAGCCCCAACAAGCGAAAAATGGCCGTTCAAGGCACAAAACCGCACCCTGAAAAAATTTTTAAAAAAAAGCAAAAAAGGTATTGACAAAAGGGGATAAAGGTGTTATACTAACTGAGCCGCTTGAGGGACGGGCAAAAACGCGAGGGACTGAAAGCGAGCGCGGACATTGAAAATTGAACAACAACGAGACAACAAAAAGTTCTCGAAAATTCCTATTAGAGATAAGAGGAACAC
>JAZNUB010000065.1:0-30570 GCA_045592105.1 Eubacteriales bacterium
AGGGTTTTGCTAACCCTCCTTCTCGCTGTACCCTTTTTGCCTCAAAAACGAGGCTTTTTTCTTTTTCTTCGATGTATTAGTCCCAATCGCAGAAAAAAGAGCTGCCTCAAATGCTCAATCCTTGCATTTGAGACAGCCCCACAACATCTTTAAAACTAAATAAATTCTTTGCGGTCTGCGCCTATTTCTACTCCCGTATACCGTAGGTTTGGAGGATGTAGTCCATATCCTTATCCCCTCTGCCGGACAGGCAAATCAATATAGACCCCTTGCCCATTTCCATAGCAAGCTTTTTGCCGTATGCAACCGCGTGGGAGCTTTCTATTGCGGGGATGATGCCCTCAAGCCTTGAAAGCTCGAAGAACGCATCAACGGTTTCCTCGTCCGTAACGCCGTCATACTTAACCCTGCCTATATCACGAAGGAAAGCGTGCTCCGGCCCTGAGGACGGATAATCCAAGCCGCTTGCAACGGAATAAACAGGTGCAGGCTCGCCATTCTCGTCCTTTAGCATAATGCTGTTAAAGCCGTGCATAACACCCTCTGTACCGAAGTTAAGACTTGCGGCATGGTCGCCAAGCTTCATACTTCTGCCAAACGGCTCTACCCCGTAGATATCAACGGGGTCGTTAAGGAAGCCGGAGAACATGCCCATAGCGTTAGAGCCGCCGCCAACACAGGCAACAACGGCATTAGGCAGCTCACCCGTCATTTCAACAAACTGCTCCCTTGCCTCGATACCCACAATGCTTTGGAAATCCCTTACCATCATAGGGAACGGATGCGGCCCAAGCACAGAGCCTATGCAATAAATAGCATCCTTATACTCCTTGCAGTATGCGGCAAAGGCGGCATCCACAGCCTCTTTAAGGGTTTGCAAGCCCTCCGTTACCTCTACCACGTTTGCGCCCAAAATCTTCATCCTTGCAACGTTGGGAGCTTGCTTTTTAATATCAACCGCGCCCATATAAATATCGCACTCCAGCCCGAAATAAGCGGCGGCGGTTGCAAGTGCAACACCGTGCTGCCCTGCGCCCGTTTCTGCAATAACCTTCTTTTTACCCATATACTTTGCAAGCAACGCCTCGCCCATACAATGGTTTAGCTTGTGCGCGCCCGTGTGGTTTAGATCCTCACGCTTAACGTAAAGCTGTGCGCCGCCAAGCTTGTTGGAAAGCCTTTCAAGATGGGTTATCGGCGTGGGCCTGCCCTGAAACTCCTTACGGATACGCCTAAGCTCGCTAATAAACTTGCGGGATTTGCATATAGTTTGATACGCTTCCGTAACCTCGTCTATTGCCTTTTGCAGCTCGCTTGATATAAAAGAGCCGCCGTATTTACCGTAATATCCGTTTTTATCGGGATGGTTTTTAAAATAAGTGTCAAAATCAATGCCGTTGTAAATCATTTTTCGCCCTCCAAAGTATTTACTAAAAAAAACGCCCTTGACAGAAATATCCTATCTGCCAAGGACGAATAAATTATCCGCGGTGCCACCTTGTATTCATAGGAACGACCCTATGCGCTTTAGCGGGATACCTGCATACCCCCAACACGTAACGTGTGCTAAACGTTGGCGCATTTAACGCCACCCTCGGCAGCCCATATTACAAAGCCGTACTATGCGGAACTTCCACCACCATCCACTCGCTCTTACAGCCTAAAGCCTTCTTTTTTCTGCCTCAACGGTTTTATATTAAGTTTTCTATATTATATCACCCTAAAAACGCCTTGTCAATAGCCATTTTTCATAAGATGCCGCGTTGCAAAGCAAAGCCGCTTTTGTGCTTATTCGTTTTCGTTAAGCTTTAAAAACATCTCCAAAATATGCGCCACGCATTTTTCAAGGCTTGCTCTTTTAAGAACGCCGCTTTCCAAATCCGCCTTAAGGCTATCGTGGAAGCCGAAAGGCATACGGATATCGTTGCCCGCCTTCACGCAGTTAGTTTGGTTGCAGGGTACGTCCCAATCGCTTGTTACCATCCCCTTAAAGCCCCACTCGTTGCGAAGTATGCCCTGTATCTGCTCGTAGCTTTCACAGCAGCGGCGTCCGTTTATTATGTTATAGGAGGTCATTATAGTCCACGGGTCCGCCTCCTTAACGCATATCTCAAAGGGCTTTAGATATATCTCACGCAATGCGCGCTCGCTAACGCGGCTATCGCTGTAAAGGCGGTTGTTTTCCTTGTTGTTGCAGGCAAAATGCTTAACGGAAGCCGCCACGCCAACGCTTTGTACGCCCTTAACCTTCGCCGCCGCAAACGCACCTGCCACAAGCGGGTCCTCGCTAAAATACTCAAAGTTTCTGCCGCAAAGCGGGTTGCGGTGTATGTTTATTGCAGGCGTAAGCCATATAGGAAGCGCGTTTTCCTTCGCCTCCATTGCGCCCGCTTTGCCAATCTTTTCCATCAGCTCCACGTCCCAACTGCACGCAATAAGCGTTGCACAGGGCCAAGCTGTGGTTGCTATGCCCGTTTCGGGGAACAAGCGCACGCCTGCAGGCCCATCGGTTGTCATTATATTTGGTATCCCAAGCTCCTCTATGCCGCCCATACCGCAGGTGTTTGCAAGGCCTCGGTTAGGCACGCCGCAAACCAGCCTTATAAGCTGCTCATCTGAAAGCTGGGCTATAAACGCATCAAGCGCAACCTCGCCTTTGGCAACATCCGTAAAACGGAAGGCTGTTCTTGGCTGTGGGCGCGCAACGTCCTCCTGCTCAGGGTATGGCAAAACGGGATAAGCCTTTAGTAGCTCAAAGCTACCGTCTGACAGCATACGCTTAAACGGAACGGCAGGCGCCAAAAGGCGTTTAAGCTGCTTTACCACCACAAACTCGTCCTTAACGGTGTAGGTGTATTCCGCCTGTTTAAGGCTTCTAACGCTGTTGCCAACGTAGAACCTATACTGCCCCTTTTCATGCACATAAGCGCTTTCCTTAAGCTTGCCCATATCATCGTAGCTTGCCATATCCGCTATCGGGAAGGAAAGCTTTATTTTTTGTGTTTCGCCGCTTGCCAAAAGCTTTGTTTTCTTAAACGCCGCAAGCGACAACGCGCTCTTCCCAAGCACGCCCTGCGGTGCGCTGAAGTATAGCTGTACCACTTCTCTGCCCGCCATATCGCCCGTGTTGGTTACGCTAACGCTTGCCGTTATTCTGCCGCCCGAAGCACGCACGCCCAACACGCTTATATCAAAGCTTGTGTAGGAAAGCCCGAAGCCGAAGGGGTACATAACCCTCTCCGCCTTGTCCTTTTGCGTTTCAAAATAGCGGTAGCCAACGTATATATCCTCGTAGTAGTTTACATAGTCCTCGCTTTCGAAAAAGCTGTCGGAGGAGGGATAATCCGCAAAGGAGCGCGCAAAGGTATCCACAAGCTTGCCGGAGGGGTTCACATCACCGCAAATAATGTCCGCCAAGGCATCACAGCCCTCCATCCCCGCGGGCCACGCAACTATCGCCGCACCTATTTTGTCGTTATCCTTTATCCAGCTAACGTCTATAACCGCGCCAACGTTTAACACGGCAACCACTCTGTCAAAACGGCTTGTAACGGCTTTAACCAGCTTTTCTTCCTCATCGGTAAGGTAAAAATCGCCCTTGGTGTCCGAACGGTCACTGCCCTCGCCGGCAAAACGGTGTATCACTATAACGGCAACGTTGCTATTTTCGGAAGCGGCGGCAATAAGCTCCTCAGGCAGCTCTATCTCGTCAAAAAGCTTGTCATAAAGCACATCCCCGCTTATATCCTCCAAGTGAGAGCGCATATAACTGCAATAATGCTCGGATAGCGGCTTGTATACGCCAAAGCTTGGCGCTTTTGCCAAAAACGCCTCGTACAAATTGTGCACATAGGCAGAGAACACCTTGCCGCTGCCACCGCCGCCGCTTACGTAATCTATACTGCCGATTCCGAAAAGTGCCACGGTTTCGCCCTTTTTAAGCGGAAGCACGCCGTTGTTTTTAAGAAGCACCGTTCCCTCTGCCGATGCAGTGCGCGAAAGCCTTGCGTGCGCCTTACTGCCTGTAACGCGTGCGCCGTTTTTGCCCATACCTGCCGTTATACTGTAATCGTACCTTGCAAAAGGTCTTGCCTTTACTATGGCATTTTTACGCATTATATTCATAATATGGTTTCCTTTCAGCCATTCTTATTACAACAACATAATACACCGTATCGCGCAAAAAAGCAAGCTAAAGTGTTCACATCAAGTTCTCGTCTTTCAGTTTTTCCAAAAGGTTATATACCCCGTCCTGAGATAAAACACCGCGCTTTAGGCACAGTGGAAGAGAGCCCAACTCGTCCAGTGTGTAGTCGCTTAGCCATCTGCCGTCCTCGTAATACTCGGTTAAAGCCTTTAGCTTTTCTTTGTCAACCGCAGAGCGCAAAAGCCCCTCCCGCAGCTCATCAAAGTACGCTTCCATTGCCCAACTTCTCATAAGGAAGTTGGGCAGTTTTATTCGCCTTTGGCGAGTTATATTGCTTCGCAGTGATATTCGTCTTGCAACGAGTGGTATTCGCTACGCGAGTTTTGGTGGCGAATAAAATATCACTAAAGCCGTAGGCTTTAATATCACTGTCGCGCAAGCGACAATATCACTCCGACGAAGTCGGGATATACCTATTCAAAATAAAACAATTCCTCAAACTTTTTGTCCAGCGCAACGCATAGAATCAACGCCAATTTAGCGGTTGGATTAAACTGCCCCGTTTCGATAGCGCTTATCGTGTTTCTGGAAACGCCCACCATATCCGCCAATTGCTGTTGTGATAGCTTTGCAGCTGTTCGGGCTTCTTTTAAATTGTTTTTTAATACAAGAGAATCTTCCATATATTTATCCCACGTTATCCGCTATGTATAAACCGATGTGCAACACCAAAAGAAGCCCCCAAATAACAGAAAGCCCTATATCTGCTCTTTTTTTCAGCTTTATAGCGTCGATGATGGCTTTTGTAAACATCATTCCTGTATATATTATCCAAAGCGGTGTTGTGTTTCTTTCAAAAAAGCTTTCAACAAGCACCAACAGCATACAAATAATCGCACCTACGCTGGAACTTATGCTGTACGAGCGCAAGCGAACGTCCTTTTCTCTTTCGTCGCCGTTTTTGTTTTCGTTACGGCTTTTTTCCAAAATGTCGTTTTTATTCATAAAAGCGTCTCCTTTTTGCCAAGTTTTCTGTGCACGAGCGCATTATACCACTGCCAAGTATACTTGTCAAGAGGTTTTTGCAAAGTTTTCTTTGCAAAATATAAAGAACAAGCATAAAGTTTTTGTAGGAAAACGCCCTTCTTGGTTGTATAATAGGTGTAAAGAATTTTAGGAGGTGAAGCTATGGACAACGGCGAATGTAGCTACCGCCGTTATCTCAACGGAGATGAAAACGCGTTTGACGATATCCAAAATATGTATTTTGACAGACTTACCTTATTTGCCGACCGTTATCTTAACGACATTGCGGCGGCAGAAGACGTAGCCATCGACACGCTTTTACAGCTTATTATACATAAAAAGCGTTACAATTTTAAAACCTCGCTTAAGACCTATCTGTACACGATAGCGCATAACCGCGCCGTTAACGTGTTGAAGGCGCGAAGCAGAAGCAACAGCGCCGTAATGGCAGAGGACACAGCAGACAGGCTTGACCTTGAGCAGGTCGTACTTGAAACAGAGCGCGCAAAAGCGCTTTACAAAGCGTTGCACAAGCTTCCTGCTGATATGGAAAAAGCCTTGCATTTAGTATACTTCGAGCAGCTTTCCTACAAAGACACCGCAAAGATTTTAGGCTGTACGGTTAAGAAGGTAGACAACCTTCTATTGCGTGGGAAGGCAATTATTAAATCGACCCTTGAAAAGGAGGGGTGGCAATGAGAAGAACCAAAGAAGAAGTAAAAGAAGAACTGATAAAACGCAAAAGATTGCATATACAAAAGCAGGCAAAGTTGCGTAAAAGCATAATAGCCACAGCAATTTGCGCGGCTTTGATTATAGGCGTTTGGGTGGCGGCGATAGTTTTACCGGCTAACAAGCCGTTTCCACCCGCAAGCCACAGCTACGATGAGGTTATCGTGGTTGACCCAAGTAAAGAGCAAACGGAAAACAACGGCAGCTATACCGAAAGCGGCTACTCGTCTGTAGGAGAAAGCAGCCCAGGAAGCTCAACGATATCGGCAGACACGTCCAACCCAAGCCCGCCGGATTATTCGCAGGATATATCCGTGCCCAACCCACCCGATTATTCGCAGGATGTATCCCAGTCCGACAATTCGAGAATAGAGATGATACGCCCTACGGTTTTAACAACAGGCAAATCGGTAAACCTTACAAAACCGCTTACGGTAACCGATATACAAGACACCGCAGTTGACACGGCCTTCACGCAAGCCTGTGCGCAATTTGCAACCGAGTTGCTTAAAGGCTGTGCAGACAGCCAGAACAACGTGGTTTTGTCTCCGTTTTCTATGATGGCGGCACTTGGCATGGTATACAACGGTGCAGAGGGCACAACCAAAGCCGCTATGCAAAAAGCTCTTGGCGGCATAACGGTAGAGAAGTTTAACCTTTATATGCACAGCTTTTTAAACAGCCTGCCCAACAACGAGGACTGCTATCTTAATGTATCCAACGCCATATGGGCATCGGACAAGTACGGCATAAACAAATACTTCCTGCAGGATTGCGTTGATTACTACGGCGCAGACGTGTTTATGGCTCACTTCACCGACCTCACAAAGGACGAAATAAACAGCTGGATATCAGAAAAAACCGATGGGCAGATACCCGCTATGCTTGACAGAATAGACCCCAACGGCTTAGCGTACATAGTAAACGCCATGGATTTTAAGGGCTTTTGGGCTTGGGAATACCTCTATACAACCAAGATAGATTTTACCAACGCAGACGGCAGCGTTGTTTCGGTCGATTGCCTTCAGCGCGAGGAGGAAGACTTTAAGTACATAAAAACCGACTATGCTACAGGTATCGTCAAGCCGTACAAAAGCGGCTACAGTTTTGTGGCTATGCTTCCCAACGACACAAACGGGCTGGACGGCATGGTTTCCTCTATGACGGGAGAGAGCTTTATGGCAGCCGTTAACGGTGCATTTGTTCCCGATGGCGCCGTGTTTTCGTGGATACCGAAGTTTAGCGTGGAATGCAACATTTCCGCCGAAACGCTTAAGGGCGCACTTTCAGACATGGGCATGGGCGAAGCGTTTAGCACAAATGCCGACTTCAGCAGAATGTTTGACCCTGCCTACATAGAAGATATTTTGCACTCAGCAAAAATAACGGTGGACGAATCCGGCACAAAGGCAGGCTCTTCTACGGTTATCGAGCCCGCACCCTCCAGCCCCGCACCCTACGCATACCTGCATTTTAACCGTCCGTTTATGTACGCGATAATAGAAAACCAAAGCAATATCCCCGTATTTATCGGCACAGTAACCGACCTTAGTGAATGATTAATAGGGCTGTAAAAACCCGGTTTTACAGCCCCGTTTTGGTTTCATCAAACCCCAATGTCGCATTTATCCGCAACAAGCTTTAATTTCAAAAAGAAGCGTAGCTTCTAACGGTTACGCCGCAACAGGCATAGGCGAAGCCTGATGAAGGCTGCCCACGTCAAACGCCGTATTAAGCATATTCTCTATAAATATACCGTAGCCACGCGTTGGGTCGTTTATCAAAACGTGCGTTACCGCGCCAACAATCTTGCCGTTTTGTATTATCGGGCTGCCGCTCATACCCTGCACTATTCCGCCCGTTTCTTCAAGCAGGTGCTTATCCGTTACTCTTATTAAAAAGTTTTTGGTGCTTCCGCTGTCTTTGTATATCTTCTCTATCTCTATTTCAAACTTTTCGGGCGTGTTGCCGCGCAAAGTGGTATATATAAACGCCTTCCCTGTCTTTAGCTCCTCTTTAAGCCCTATCGGCATAGGCTCGGCAAGGTTTTCGGGCATCACGTCAAAGGTGCCGTAAACCCCCGTTTCGGTGTTCTTTTCTATCGTTCCGTGCTGAACGTTATCAAAAGCCCCCCTAAGCTCGCCGGGTACTCCTACCGCGCCCTTCTTTATACCGTTTATATCAACGTCCACCACAACGCCGCGCCCCAAAGGCATTAGCGCGCCTGTATCGCTGTCACATATACCGTGCCCAAGGCCGCCAAAGCTTCCGTCCTCGGCGTTGATATAGGTAACCGTACCTATCCCCGCCGTGGAATCACGCACCCACAGCCCCGCGCGGTATCTGTTGTCCTCCGCGCTCAAGGCGGGGTACAGCACAGTGCTTAGCGTTTCGTCCCCACGCTGAAGCTCTATCGTAACGGGGTTCATCTCCGCTTCCTCTATAAGCTCCTTCAAATCCTCCGCGCTTTCAAGCTTCGTTCCGTTTATGGATAGCAAAACATCGCCCTTTTGTATGCCCGCTTCCGCTGCAGGACTAACCGTAAAGCCAAAGCCCGTAACGCTGGATAGCCCCACTACCAAAACGCCCTCCGTGAAGAACTTTACGCCAAACGCCATACCGCCGGGGCAAATACCCTCCGTTTTCAGCACGTTAAGCGATACGTTTTTTACGGGCAGCACGCCAAGCAACCGCACCGTTGCGCTGTTGCCGTTCACCGTTGTGGAAAGAATCGGCGTGTCCAGCCGCGCGCTAACCGCTACACCTATATCCTCAGACGCAAAAACGCTTATACTGTCAGGCAACGCGTTGTTTGCGCTGTTTGCGGTGCATAACACTGCCAAAACCGCCGCAAGAATAACCGCTTTAATTCTGTTTTTCATTATAAACCCGCTTTCATTTTTTGCATTTGACCTTAATTTGCTCAACCACGCAAAAAAATATTCTGGCAAATATTGAAAAGCCGTAATAATGAAAAAAATAAATCTTAAGAATATTTTTTTATAAATCCGCAAAAAATTGTGCTTAAACTATTGACAAAGCGCAAAATATATGCTATATTCTCCTACAAGAGATTGTAAGTTTTTCATTTTTCCCTTTCTTTGCTCCCCGGTTCGTTTGATTAAGCGTCAAGCTAACTGGGGTTCTTTCTGCGAGACTCGGCAGCACGCTTGCAAACTCTGTAATATATGCGGATGTGATGGAATTGGCAGACATGCTGGTCTTAGAAACCAGTGCTTCGGCTTGCAGGTTCAAGTCCTGTCATCCGCACCATATCGAGTGTTCATAACGGATTTGAGTTATGGACACTCGATAATATCGATACAATATCCTTTGCATCTGTGATTTCTACCGATAAAGTAGAGCTGATGCAGTTGCCGGGTACGATGTTGTTCCTGCCCCATTCAAGCGGCGTTGCCTCGCTCACCCTTATCACCGCGGGGTTATGGCGAAGTCAGTATCCATCTCCGGTCATTCAATTATTATTTTGGCTTAAACTAAAAAAATCAAGCCACAACACGAATTCCCTGTAAACAATTTCGCATTATGGCTTGACTTTTATCACAAAAGCTGTTAGAATATTAGCAAATCAAACAGCTACTGTTTGCAACAATAGAAGTTCAAACAATCCGTGACATTGTTTACTTTAATTCCCCTTTCGGTTCGACCAAAACCGAAAGGGGTTTGTTGTTTTATTGGTTTTATAATAACATCAATATTTTTCTCTGTCAAGAGAAATTTTCAAATTTGGTTAAATTTTCGTTGAAATTTTCAAGGAGAGAAAGAAATATAGGTTTTCATAAATTGTGCTAACGTTAGCACAATTATTAAGCAAGCGTAAAAAGCTATTGACAACGCGGCATTAAGGGGATATAATAAATATAGAAAGGGTGCTACCGATAGACGGTTTGCCCCGCGTTAGTAACTTACCTACATATGTAGGCGACCGCTACTGTTGCGAGCAGTGGCGGTCATTTTTTATCATAGTGGCTTTTTACAAGCCCTATAAGCGCTATGATGAGCATACAAAAAGCAAAAAGCTCCGTATATGTAACCATTAGCATACCTCCTTCCGCCATCAGACCGATGGGGAACGAGGCAAACCGCCTACCGTATAGGTAACACCCTATTTAACATTATATACGCCTTGGCTTTTTTGTCAAGGCTTTTGCTTTTGTGCTCACGTGAGCACAATTGTGCTACCGATTTGAATTTGTGCTACCGGTAGCACAATTGAACAAACTGTGAACGAGCTGTGCTATCTTGTTATGCTCTTAATAGTTTTTTCTGCAACCTGCGCGGCGGCGTTTACGGCGGCTGTAACAGGTGTGGAATAGGAGGCTGCCGTGCTTGCCGCTTTGGATGCGGCTTGAGCTGCGGCCTTTGTTATTTGCTTGCCCGGTTCAATCGCCATGTTTGCGCCGAGCGTAGATGCGGCAAGCTTTTCTTTCATTTGAAGCGCCGCGGCTGCATATTCCTTATCGGCAAGCAAGAATTGCCCCGTTGATTGGTCCGGAAACATCGTAACACCAACGCAGCTTTCCGTTTGATATATAACGGGCTTGTCGGGAAGCTGTGGCACAAGCTTGTAAACGATATCACCGCTAACCCTGTCGGGTATAGCGTATTCCACCGTGTACGGGGCAAGCCTTACGCCTGCTTCGTATTGGCTTGTAGCCCAAACCTCGTCACCCACCTTATAGGCTGCACGTTTTTGCGGAACGGCTTGCGGCAGTTCGGTCTTAGGCGTAGTGGCTATATCCGTTCTTGCCTGTTTTTTTATCTCATAGAAGCTTGACAGCTCTGCACCGTTTATCAGCTCCTGCGGCGCACCTGCTTTATCAAGCAGCATATAGCTTTCGGTTGGGTTGATGTACGCCTCAACCGTCTTTTCATTTAAAGGGAAATAGCTTCCTTTTTGCAGTTCGATATACGAGCGCCCTTTGGTGTTAGGCACGCGGCTAAACAGGCCGTTTTCCGTTTCCACCGCGCCTAAGGATTCTATATCAATTGTAACGCGGTTACAGCCGGCAAAGCCGCGTTCGGCCATACGAGCTGCTGATTGCTGTAGCTCCTCCGCTTGCTCTAAGCCCCTTACCTCGCGCCCTATACGGTTTTCTATAAAGTCTGCCTTATAGATGCTTTCTATACCCCTATCGGTTATAGTGTACGTGCCCTTTTGAAAATCCAAGTCCAAAACGCCGTCTATGTAGCATTTAGTCATAGTTTGCTCAACCTTGCGGCGCAGTTCCTCGTTAGGTATACTTTCTATCTCCGTCTTGCTTAGCACGGGCCTGTTGCCGGCTTCGTCCTTTCTCCAAAAGAACGAAAGATCCGTCCTGTTTCCGTAAAACTCAAACGCACGGCCCTTAACGTTATCAAGCCCGCTTAACGCTTCCATAAGCTCCGTAAGCTGTGCTTCCATTGCTTTGTTGTACGCACCGCCACGGTATAGGCTTAAAGCCTCCTCTAAAACCGTGCTTGCTGTCTCTGCGGCTGCCTTTGGCAAATGCTTCTGAATAAACTGCACAAGCTTATGCAGCCCCGTTCCGCTTTCAGTTGATAAATACAAGGAGTTATCAATGCTATCTTCTCCTGATACGTGTATTGGCATCATAATTGTTTACCTCTCTCTCTATATTTTTAGATTTTAAAACGTCGTTCCAATCCTTGCCCTGCGTTGGCCTTAACGTTGATGCGTTTGGGTACCTGCTACGGAATTTGTTTCCTGCATCGTCATTGTCGGTACATATAACGGGTATGCCGCCGTAAGCCTTGTGCATACCGTCAAGGGTAACGTCCTTGCACCCTGCCATTGATACGTATACACCCTCGTAGCCTGTAAGCAAACACAAGCTCATAGCATCAATGGGGCTTTCGCAATAAAATATCGGTGTTTGCTCCGTTACCTCGGTAACGTTGTTTGCAAATCGCCAACCGTAGGACGGGTCAGAGCCGCCGTAAACGTGCTTAAACCTAAAGCCCTCAAGGTTGTACGTTCCGCAGCTGTCTGCGCCAACGGCTTTGCCGTTCTTATCGTAGATGGGGAACACGATAGTAGGCATAAGCTTGCCGCTTTTCGTTTCCACCTCCGTTTGATACAGCAGGTCATTTTTAACAAGCTGCTGTATCAGCTCGCCGCTTATCCCGCGGGAGCTGAGGTAGGCGAAAAGGTTCGTGTACTTGCCCTTCGTCCGTTCCGGCAGTACGAAGTCCGCTTTAGGTGCTACCTCTTTTGGCTTTTCGTGAAGTTGCGGCACCGCTTGCCTGTATACCGCTATCCCTTCACCGGCAAGCGCGTAAACCGCCTCGTCAAAGCTGTGGCCGAAAAAATCGGTTAAGCAGCCTATGGCATCGTAAGCAAGCTTTCCGTAACGTTGCTTGTTGTCAAGCACGCGCCACGTGCCGTCTGCGTTCTCGCAAAAGACTAATGATGAAAAATCTCCGCTTAGCCCCTTCTCCTCGCTTAGCCTGTACTCCGTGCAGTTGTATTTACTGCCGTGCCCAACGCGCTTTAGCCGATAGCCTAAGCGCGATAGCGCCGTCATAAGGTCGGGCCGAATACGTGCCGCTTGCAGCTTTTCTTCGAAGTCCTTGCCCCTCATATTTTAACCTCCTCTCAAATTGTGCTACCGGTAGCACAATTTAACAAATTATGAACAGCAGCGCGGTAATGGCTACAGCCGTTGCCGCAAGTGCAACGCTTAATATTGCCGCGCTTCTGAGCGTATGGCGTGCAACTGTTTTTCTTGTTAGCTCAGCTTCTGCCTTTATCTCTGCCCTTATCTCCGTCAGCCGTGTTTGCTGCTTTATGCTGTCCTCCGATAGCTGCTGCACCGCTTTGTCCATTATTCGGCAGCTTGCCATCATTTGCCCGTAATGCTCCAATGTCGCTTCTTGAAGCTGTGTTATCACCGTGCTCGTCATAGCCGATAACGTAAGCAGCGTTTCCTCGCTCAAGCTCTTTTGAGAAGCTTGCAGCTCCTGTATATGCTGATACAGCTTGTCCGTGATGCTCTTGTAGTCCGTTAGCTTCACTAACAGTTGTTTGTTTAACGCCCTCAGCATCAACAGCTCGGCGTTCTCCGTCTCCGTAGCCAAAGCTTCGGTAATCAGCTCCTGCTCGGAGGTCTGTTGCTTCTCCTCGGCTACTGTAAGCCCCGTGCGTTTGTTTGTTAATGCCATTTAATATCTCCTTCCTGTTGATGTATTCAATACCCAAATCTGAAGCGGGTATAATCTTGTTGCTGCTCTTAACGTGATACGCTACCGTGCCATCGGCAAGCGTTGTTTTCGTAACCCCGTAGTCCCTCTCAAGCACTACGCTGAAGGATAGCTCGTCTGTGCTGTCTACTGCGGCGTTCTGTAGGAACAGCTTAAGCTCCACGCGCTCGGAAAGCACGTTGCAGTAATCCACCCACTCGCGGTCTGACATCATAAGTAGGTGCTTGGTATCCAACAGCCGCTTAAGGTACGGCGTTGGGTTTATGCTTTCTGCTCGCACGGTATCGCGCTTCTGCTCAAAGCAGCGGTTTATAGCCTCTGCCGTATAACCTTCGCCAAGCTTAAACCCGCGAGCGGGCTTTTGGCGTTTAGGATGCAGATAGGATATAGTATTGTCGCTGCACCTCGGCAGGGTTACGCCGTAGTCTGCTAAAAAGTCCTCAAACTCAATAATGTTATCGCACTTCTCCTTGGCAAGGTCTATAACCTCGCGCAGCTCCTCCTTCCAACTGATGCCGCCGCGCATAAGGATGCGCTTTTCGGCGGCGGTACGGTCAAGCAACTTTCCTTCAGCCATCATTTGCCGTTTTACCGCAACCGCATCTCGCCAATCAAGCGGTGTCATTCCGTATTTAAGACCGATTTCGTTTGCAAAGTCTTTTTGCCTAACATACTCACGGTTTTTAATATCGAGGCTTAATCCTGTTTTAAAATTAACAGAATTGATAATGATATGAGAGTGTACCGTGCGCGTATCAACGTGCGTTGCGATAACCATCTCGTGACCGGGGAACAGCTCTCTCGCAAGCTCCATAGCCGCAGCTTGGCAAGCTTCGGGAGAAACGTTGTCCTGTCTGTTTGGCGAAAATTTGTAGTGATAATATTTGCGCTCTTTATAACTTTTCCACTTGTTAAACGTTTTAGCTGTTTTTTCAAAAGCATCAGCAATCGCTTTATCATCTGCCCCTTGAGGTAGCGACATATTCAAAGTTTCGCTTACCGCCGCCTTAGTAGGTAGCATAATATATTCTATAACCTTGTGTGGTTTTGCCCTACTGTTTTTCCCTTCTAGCAACGGCACCTTCATTTACCTCCAAAGCTATTGATATCAGCTTGTCATACGCCTCTGCCCAACGCTTTATTAAATCCCTCATAGCTGCCGAATTAATGCTACCTGTAGCGTTTAGCTTATGAGCTATTTGGTTGAGATTATTGCCTTGATATCGAAGCTCTGCCAATACGGGTATTATGTCTTTGATGACTATGATAGGCTTATCGTCTATTAGAGCCATCACAAAATCCGCGCGGCTTTTACACCTCGTTTTGCTGTATTCTTCATCAAATTTTTTCTTTTCCTTCTCAGTCATTGATATTAAAATTTGATGGTCTCTCTTTCTGTTTACCATACCTACATACCTACCTTTCTTATAGGGGGTTTGGGGGTGCTTTTGCACCCTCAACGAGGGGGAGTGTATATACACTCCCGTTCCTCGCCATTTTTAAAAATAGCATTTTTGCGCCTTCTTTTTATATTACCACGATAGCACCGAAAAACGGCACGGTCAAGGCTTTGGAGCAAAAAGCCTAACGTGTTTTTTTGCGAAAAATCGTACCATTCCCGGAGAAAAAGAAATCATTTTTCGCCGCCGCCCTGCTTTGCGGCTCTCACCGCGCGGAACAGCGTGGCTTGAGATATGCCCGTTATTTTCGCCGTGTCTTTTGCCGAGTACACGCCGCTTGCGTACAGCTTCACCGCCTTGTCAAGCCTTGCTTTTTCGATGGGCGGTCTGCCGCCCTTGCGCCCACGTACACGGGCAGAAGCCAAGCCCTCTTTGGTGCGCTGAACTATTATGTCGCGCTCAAATTGGCTTATGGCCGACAGCACCGTAGTAAGCAGCTTGCCCGTTGGTGATTTGGTGTCTATCTGCTCCTTAAGGGATACGAGCTTCACGTCCGCCGCTTCGAAAAAATCTATAAGCTCAAGCAGCCCCTTTGTGGAACGTGCAAGCCGCGACAAGCTCTCCACCACCACCGTGTCACCTGCACGTACAGCCTGCATCAGCACGCCGAGCTGCGGCCTGTCTATCCTGCTGCCTGTCATTGTGTCCGAGAAGATGCGCTCAACACCGTGACCGTTCAGCATATCTATCTGACGGGACAGCTCCTGCTTGTCCGTGCTTACTCTTGCGTATCCAAGTACCATTGCTTACACCTCCAAGTGTTTTGATATACGTTTTTGACATTTTGATTTTGACATAAGTTTTGATAGTGTTTTCCCTGTAGCTTCACCGTCCGTATCGCCCAGGGGAAGCTCCTATCACCAACCATCGTTTTTGATTGACAAAATGCCTTCAAAGAGAGAAAAAAATTAGATGCACCCGCCGCCGTTTCGCTTCGTTACGCGCCGCGTATCAGCTAAGCATAGCTTTCCTAAGCACAGATATTAGGCTTAATAATAGACTATTTCTTTTTCTACGGGAAGAAAGGATATAGCGGCGAAATTTTTTGGACTGCTTTGTTTAACAATTCATAGGTAGGCTGTTTGGTGGCCGCGCCCATGCCTTAAGCCTGTAGCTTAAAGCCAACAGCGGCATATAACCGACCGCGCTTACAGCGCGAAAAACACGCTTAAGCAAACGTTTAAAACCACGGCGCACACACGTTTTCTCAGCGTGCAAAGCAAGGCGAAGGGCAAGAAACAAAAGCCTTGCCGCGATATCCTTTGCCTTACACAAATCGGCGTAGTATGTGCTTCTTCCTATCCCGTTTTCGCGCTGAAAAGCCTTCCTGTCAAGCGTGCCGTTTAAAAGCTTTCGCGCCATAGCATATAGGCGGCTCTTAATCTTATCCTTTTTAGAAGGGCCGCCGCGCCGTCTTGCATAGCTCGCCCTGTCCTTTATCGCCTTGCGGCGCTTACGTTCCCTGTCGGACATTATCGCCTTAAGCTGTAGATACTTCTCACCGCGTATATCAAGCTCACGGACAAGCCTTGCGTTACTGTAGTAATAGATAACCCCGTTTTCTTCAAAGCACGCTTCGGCGCTTCGTATAGCCGACATAAGCTGCCACCGATGCAAGGGCTTTCGATAACGCAGATTAACAAGCTCGGTAAGCTCTAACGCCGCCGGCTTGCTGTACCCTGCAAGGCGCGCAAAAAGCGTTACGAAAAAGCAGGTTTCGCGCTTGCGCTTGTTGAGCTTACCATACCGTTCGGACAGCGCCATAACGTCCTCAAGCCTTGCTTGAGCTATGCTGTTGTATATACGTTGCTCGTAAAGCTTGTTTAACATAATGGCTTCTCCGTCCTTTTTTGCGGTGAACGCAACACAAAATTAACAATTATATTTGCATTGCACTTGCATTTTGTTTGCTTTTGGTGTATAATAATATTGCTAATATTATTAAGGGGTGTTTATTATGACTAAAAAGAATATGACAATACGAATGGAGCCGGAGCTTAAAGCTGAAGCGCAAAAAATCTTTTCGTCGCTCGGGATGGATATGTCAACGGCAATAAACGTCTTTTTAAAGCAGGTGGTACGGATAAAAGGCATACCCTTTGAGCTCCGCTTAGAAGAGCTTAACGCAACAACCATAGCAGCTATTGATGCCGCCGAAAAGGGCGACGATATGTACGGTCCCTTTGACAGCACTGCGGAATTGATGGAGGCTCTCAATGCTTAAGCCTGTTTTCTCCGGACAGTTCAAAAAAGACTATAAGCTCGCCGTTAAACGAGGCTTCGACCCTAAGAAGCTTGAAAAGCTTATCGACTTGCTGTGTAACGAGGAGCCGTTGCCGGAGGCTTACCGCGACCACGCTCTTACCAACTCAAGAAGATATAAAGACGTTAGAGAATGTCATATAGAGCCTGATTGGCTTTTGGTTTATAAAATCCTGCACGACACTTTGGTTTTGCAGCTTATCAGAACCGGCACACATAGCGATTTGTTTGGGTGACTGTTACAGTCACCTTTTTTTATGGACGTTAGCGTTGCTTGCGTTAAAACGGTGCGTTTTTTCCCGTGGTTGCTTTCTGAAATTATCAAGCGGTACAATCCTTTGATTTTAGCGTTTCAAAAAGCAACCACAGGCATCCTTTCGGCGCTGTTTTGCGCCGTGCTTAGATTTTTGAAATTTTAAGCGTAGAGCTTTGTTTAAACGTTTGGGTTTGCGCTTGGGGCAATTCCTTAGCTTTCACGGCGGCCTTGTCTATAGCCGCCTTAATGCCGGGCAAGCTCTGCTGATACCTTTCAAACACATTATCAAACACCTTGTCAACAGTTACGCGCTTATCTGCCGGCAGCTTCTCCTGCATTTCTATGTATTCGTTGTAGTGCTGCGACAGGTGCGCCTTCCGCGCATCCGTTGTTTCTACCCCGCACAGCTTCTCAAGCATAAGGCTATACATATCCGCTTCAAGCTCTGTTTGAGCAACGGTTATGCCCGGTGTGTATTGAGACAGCGAGTGAAGCTGCGAGTGCCCAAGCTCGTGTATCAACGTTGACAGCTTCTGCGTATCGCCCAAGTAGCTGTTTATCTCTATAGAGTGCGAGAACGGCATATACTTACCGCGCAAGGTAACGCTGCCAAAGTCCTTTTCCGTAACGGGGATGTGCAAGGTGTCCTTGCTGTAATCGCACATAGCGCGGTACAGCTGCGCCGATGGAACGTCTGCAACGCCTATACCGAGGATTTTCGGCAACAGCTCCTTCGGACAGTTCACCTGCCCCACGTCGAATACGGGGCCGAGCTTGAAGCGCACGGCTTTCTTTACCTGCCAATCCTGCGGGTTTGCATTAAGGTCTTTTTTCTCCTTGTCTGTAAGCTGATATACGTTGTTCCAAGTAACGCCGTCCTTGCTGTAATAATTAACGGTAAAAGGGCACAGTATATATATAGCCTTTTCGCCCTTCTTAACGTATATAGGCTGCTCAGACAAGGGCTTACCGTCCTTATCGGGAAGCCCCGCGTGCCACGCCGATGCGGAAGCTACGAACGATGCAAACGGACGTTGCGCGTATATAGTCATAATATTATGATGGCTGTATTGGTGGAAGCGCGCCGCAAACGCAAGGTATTCCTCAAGCTGTTCGGGCGAACGCTTAAAGCCTTCCCCTATATCCTTTACCTGCTTGGAAAGCTGCTCCTTTAGCTCGTTTTTGTCCTTTCTTTCCATTACCTGACCTCCGATGCTAAATAGACGTTCCATTTTGAATTTACAAGCTTGTATGCGGCGTAGCTGCCATCAACTACGTATATGGTCTTTAGGTGGGTTGAGTCCTTAAACAGCTTGTCTATCTCGGTTATCTCAAGCACGCTTTCGGGGATATGTACCTCCTCAAGCCCTTGCATTCCGTAAAAGGTAGCGTACAGCTCCGTGCCGCCCTCCATAACGGTAAGCTCGGTGATGCCCGGACAGCCGTAGTACAATGCGTTGATTTTTCCTTCGGTCTTGGGGATAACCGCCTCACCCCTCAAGCCGATGCAGCCCTCAAAGCACGAGTACAGCGTCTTAAGGGTAGAGGGCAAGCGCACCTTTGTTAATCGCATACAATCGTCAAAGGCGTGGCCATTGATTTCTTCCACGCTGTCGGGGATGTAGAGATTAGTTAGTTTGATGCACTCGTTAAAAGCACATATACCTATCGTCTTAAGTGTGTTAGAAAACCGCAGCTCCTTTAAAGCTATACATTTACTGAACGCATTGTTTCCAATCTCCTCGATACCGTCCTCTATATATACCGCCTCAAGCTTTGTTTGACCGTAGAAAACGCTGTTGTCTATCACCCGTATAAGCTTACCGTCTATCTCGGCAGGGATAATCAGCTTGGTAGCGTTGCCCGTGTATTTCTTAATTGTCATTTCATTTGGCCTGTTATATATTTCCTTAAGTTCAAAGTGCGCGTTATCGTATACGTAATCCGATAGGTCTACCCTCGGCGGATTTACGTTAGCTGTGGTTACGCAAACGTTATCGCCAACGATTGCCCCGTTGTTTTCGCCAACGTCCTCTACAGGCTTGCTAACGTTCTGCTCCGGCACGGTGCTTTCTACAGGCGGTGCTGTGCTGATACCGTCAGCGGACGGTACGGTAGAGGTGGTATCGTTCGATGCCTTCCTACACCCGCACAAAAGCATAAGCGCCGCTAACAGCAAAGCTGTAAGCCTTACTATCTTCATATCGCACCCCTCGCTTCACGTTGCTTCCTGTAGCCGGCAATAAGCCTTTCCTGCACGTCCTCCGACAGCTTTGCAAAGTCCTTGAGGTCTGCTTCAAAAGCGGGGTCGCCTATCTCTGCCGTGCCTTCGGGCTGTACGGTGTAGGCTAAAGTGTTATCCGTGCATAGCACTAACGCATACTCACCATCAATGTGTATTATCTCGTTATCAAGCTGAGCGTTAGCAACGGAATCCACGGTATCCCTGTTTGCCATACGTTCCTTTTCTGCCGCCGCCTTTGCTAACGGCAGCTCGGTCATAACGTTCTTAAGCGCAAACAGATTATCCTCGTACTGCTTCTCCAAATCCTCTGCCTCCTTATATTTCTTTTTCTTTCTGAGCTCGACAAGCTCTGCCTTTTGCGCCAAGGTTAGAGTTGTTAGCTGCTTCCTGCGCTCCTCTAAGCTTGCGTAGTTCTCTAAATCCGTCATTAGTTGTTACCTCCTTCTGCCGCCATCGCGCGGCGCAAACGTTCTTTGCGTATCTCCATAAGCTCTTGATACCTTGCGCTGTGTAAGCTGTATTCAGTGCTGTACCTAAGCGTTACGTCAACGTTGTTATCGGGGTTGCCCTTGCCGCCAAGCAGCTTGTATTCGGCCCATTTTTCGGTCTTGCACTTCTTCGCATAAATAGGGTTGTGTCCTCTTATGATTAAAATGCATTTATCTCTCGGCAAGGTAAACAGCTCGTCCTGTGTCATAAGCTCTCTGCCCGTGCGGCGGTCTGCTTCGCTGCCGCCGCCACGGTCACCGTAATTCCTGCTCGCGTTCACCTCGTCAATGGTGGTCTTGCCAAGCAGCTTGGATACGCGCTCCAAGGTGTCCGGCTCGCCGCAGCCAAGGTATGCAAACACGGCGCAGTTGTTGATTATCGTTTGGTCTGAGCCTTCGTACAGATGCTTAAGCTGTTGAAGCGCTTGCAAGCACAGCGTTATATCAACGTTGTAGCTTCGCGCCGTGCTTAAGCGCTCCGGCAAGGAATGGAACTTACATATATTCGCTATCTCGTCAAGGAACATCTTGCACTTGACGGGCAAGCTGCCGCCGTGTTTAGTATCAGCTATGTAATAAATGGATGCGAAGCATTGCTCAAGGAACATAGCCGCTATAACCTTGTATGCGCTGCCAACCTCGAAGTTAAGGTACAACGCCGTAGGCGTTTCACAAAGCCCGTCTATGTCCATCTCGTCATCCATAGTAAGCATCTCTATGTCCGGCTCTGCAAACACGGCAAGCCGCGATATCGCGGTTATAACTACCGATTGTATAGTCTCCGGCGCGGCTACCATCAAGCTGTCAAAGTTTGTTATCGCTATATGCAACGGGTCCTCTGCGCGTAAGGCTTCTACTATCGCCGCAAACTCACAGTTGGCGCTGATGCTGCCGCCGCTCTCAAGCCGCATACCGCGTATAAGCTCTAAGGTGCGGTACATAGCTTTTGTTTCCTCCATCCCCGTAACGGGGTTGGTCGCACAAGTGGTTTGATAGCCCCAAACAGCTATTAGCAGAAAGTACAAGGTGTCTTCCCAAAACTTATCGCCCGTTTGGGTCCCGCTGTCTCGCGTGTTGGCGATAAAGCAACGTGCAAGGCTTGACAGCTCGGTATTTAATCGCTCTGCGTGGATATTGCAAAGCGGGTTGTATAGGTTGGAATACTTAGGGTTGGTAAGGTTAAGCGTTCGTACCTCAAGCCCTGCTCTCTCAACGAGCTTGCAGGTATCACGGTACAGCGCGCCCTTGGTGTCCGTGATAACCATAGACGGCTTATCGTACCCATCGCGGCACGCTTGGATAATGCCCGGCGTTAGCACGCGGAAGCTCTTGCCGTCACCGGGGTTGGCTACTACGATAACGTTACCGTTCGGCAGCTCGGCTTCCTTAGTCATATATACGCCCTCAGCTAACGGTTGGTTGTTTTCTCTGCTCGAAAAGAGAGCTTTTTCCTCCTTAAATGCCCAATGTGCGCTGCCGCCTTCTATATCCTTGTAGTTCCCGTGCACGTGCGAATTTAACCATAGTGCAATGACAATCAGCGCGTTGACCGGCACGAACAGCCAAACGTACTTGAACACGTAAGCCGCTGCGCCACCGACAAGCGGCGTTGATATATACGTTACCCATAATACAAGCCGCACAAACAGCGATTTGCCGCTGCCGTTAGCCGATACGCTGAACGAGTAAAAGCTCCACAGGAATAAACATTCAAGAAGAAAAAGAAGTATAAGCCCAACGGCTAATACAATAAGCTTTCGACCTTTCCTGTTGCCTGTAACGTTGTTATCTGCCTTCCTCATAAGCTGTTACCTGCCGCTATCTTGTCCTTAAAGTCCGTTGTTATGGTTTCATAAACCTTATTTTCTCTTGGATATTTAAGCTGTACTGCTATAGTGCTGTTACGCGCTCTAAGCACGGCTTCGCCCGTGTCACAAGCTACAAGCATACGCCGTTGCTCCTCGTTAAGCTTAAGGCGCTCCGTCATAGCCTCGATATTGGTATCGTCCTGCTCAAACAGCACTATGAATTGGCTGTTTGTAAGCATAGAGGAGGCTTCGGGGCTTGCAAGCACGCCCGCAGGGTGCTGTGTCATAGAGGTAACGATGCCGCCGTGCTTTCTTATCTCTGCATACAGCCGTTCTATCTGCGCCGCCGCAAGGCTGTTTTCCCCACGGTAATAACGGTGCAGCTCGTCAAGGTATATCCACGTCCAACACCCCTTGCTTTCGTTCTCATAAATCCTGTTCCAAACGGTAGAAAGCAAGGCAAGCATACCCACGTCCTTAAGCTCCGTGCCAAGCTTTGTAAGGTCGAACACGGTAAGCTTCTTGTTAAACGCAACGTTGGTTTGCCCCGCAAACAGCTTGATGCTGCCCTTTACGTATCTTTCGATATACAAGCGGAGCGTGTGCGCCTCCGGCTCGGTCATAGCTTCAAGCTCTCTGTCAAAGGACAGAAGCGTGGGCATATCCTTATTGCCGCCGTCTATATACGCGCGGTAACAACGCGTTGCGGCTCTGTCCGCTATAGTCTTTTCAAGCGGTGTCATATCGCTGCCCTTAAGTGCAGAGAGAAAAGAAAGTACGTATAGTACCTGCTCGTTTAAAGCATCGTCACCACCGCTTGCAAGCTGAAAATCCGACACGTCAAAGGGGTTTATTACGTCCGCGCTTGCCGATGAAAGCCTTATTATCTCGCTTTCCTCCGGGAACGCTTCGGCAAGCGTTACAAATTCGCCGTCCGGGTCTAACACTATACAGTTATCGGCGTTAAGCCACGGCATACTCATTAGCGCGCTTATCTCAAGTTTGGCGTAGAAGCTTTTGCCGCCGCCGCTTTTGCCGAAGATAAAGCCGTTAGAGTTCTTGTCAAGCTTTCGGTTTATGATAACCGGCTCTCCTGTCCGCACGTTCTTGCCGTAGTAGATACCGCCAACGTCAAGGAACGTAGGGTATGAGAACGGTATCATTATCCCTACCTCGCTTGATAGCAGTAAGGTGCTTGCGGCTATCTCACAGCTACCGTATGGCATAAGGCTGTTTAACGCTTCCTCCTGCTGAAGCAACAGCGGCTTTATCGTAACGTAATGCTCCGCAGCCTTGCTTGTGATAAGCGTACACGCTTCCTGCAGCTCCTCCTCGGTCTTGCCCATAACGCCTATTATCACAGCTACCTTGTATAAGTCCTCGTTACCCGTAAGCCGTTCTATAAGCTCCTTGCAGTTGGCTATATTTGCTTCAAGCTCAAGCGGTATATAGCTCTCGCCGCTTTGCCGATTTTTCTTTAAGCGGTCTTGCCTATCGCTTTCAAGTGATATAAGGCGCTTCTTGGTCTGCTCTATAGCCTTGTCCTTAGCAAGATGCTGTACGTGCTTGCTTATTATTACGCGGCAGTTGTTCTGCGTTAGGTCTGATATAAAGGCATCGTCAAGCGTACCGCCGTAGCTCCACGCTACGAACGTCTTAACAAAGGCGTTGCCAAGCCGTACCTGCTTCGATTTAAACTCGATATCGCCCGGTGCAATAATATCGCGCACGTTCGCCCTGCCGTCAAAGCTTGTTAAGGGCGCGGCTGAGTACGGGTTGTATAGGTCATATAGCGTAGCTATAACCTGCTCCGTAAGCAACTGAGTAAGTCCGCTGCCCATAGCCTGTAGCTTTAATGCAAGGCTTGATACCGCTTTCGACAGCACGCTTAAAGGGTTATCAAGCTTGCTTGTGGCGGTGTAGCTTAACGCTAACAGATACACCTTTTCGGTAACGTCTACGGCTATTTGGTCTACAAAGCCCTTTTGCACCGCCGCGTAATCGGCCTTGTAGCTGTTGCTTGTATCTGCCGCAGGTACCATTAATGAAGCTATACGCTCCGTATCAACGGGACGGTTGTATATAACCTCTTGGTACTTTATTTGCGGCGATAGGCCGTTTAGCATTGATATGTACCTCTCGTACAGCCCACGCTGTTCGCTCTCGGTTTGAGAAAGGTACGGCGCGTTTTCAAAGCGGCAAAGCACGGTATACGTGTTATCATCCATCTGTATCACGCCGCCCTTTAACAGCGCCGCAAAGGGCAAGGTGCCTTGTGCGCTGCGCTTGCGCTTGTTTCTGTATTCAACGTTATTTTCTTTTTCTCGCTTGCCCATCTTCTTCCTCCATATAGATGTTGTCTATCGTGTATCTTCGCTTCCCGTGCCCGGCGGCAAGCTTAAACGCGCGAAGCAGTACGTTTGACAGCGGCATACCGCCGAGCTTACACATCCCGCATGCGGCGATAGCTACGAATACCAACGCCGCTATCGCCGTTGCAAACACAGTTGGTAATATATTTACAATAAGGGCGTATAATGCAACGCCTGCAACCAAGCCGCAAACGGTGAATACTATTTGCCGCGTTGTAAATATGCCTACCGTCTTGCTCTCGTAGTTCGTGATATTGCCTGTTATCTTTACTTTCATTGTTTCCTCCCTTAGCTGAACAGGTTACGCATAAACTTGCCGCTACCTACAACGCATATCATCCCTGCTATGTATATCAATATCGTTAGTACACCGCTTAACCCATCTGCCGGAAGTGACGTATACATCACGCTGAGTATGCCGTATATAATCAACCCTATAAAGAGCTGTGCGGCGTAAATTATATATTCCTTAAGGAACGAGTGCAGGTATCTGTCCGCCTTCTCGCTGCCGGAACAGGCGAAGAAGAACGGCGATATACATTGCATAGCTGCAAGCTTAATAAAGCGGATGGCAAGCATAACGTAAAATATCATCCCAAAAATTATGTCGATAAGAAAGGACGTTACGTACTTAGCGGCAACCCCTGCCAAATTTAAACCCGTCTTAACGGGGCCTATCAGCCAGCTTTTATCCAAACAGCCCTCTAACTCCTGCTCTATGCTGACTAAAAAGCTGCCGTCCGCAATCGAGCCTAAACTTATACGCACGGCGGCTGTCGAGCTTAGCTCGTGGAATACGCTATAGATAAGCTCAAGCAGCGGCATTGATAACGTCATAATGACCATGCCCCACACTATCCGCAGCAAGGGGCGTATAAAACCGTCCTTGTTCCACAAATCGGTGCTTACATACGATTTTCCTACTGATATCACCCAAACAAGTGTCATCACCAAAAACGCTATCGGATAAACGATATCGTATATCCCACGGATGATATCGTTCACGCGGTACGTGTCAAACAAATCATCCCCAAACAGCATACCGAGCGTGATGGAAAATTTGCTAAGCTTTTGCGCTATACTCTTAGCCTTGTCTACAAGCTTTTGCCCCTTGTCGCTTTCTCCTATGCCTGTAATCTTATCGTATAGCTCCTCTAAGCGGTTGGTAGTGTCTGCGCTCTTGTAGACGGATATCATACCGTCAGACCAATTTAAGGCTTGGTTAACGCTTACCGTTGTATTCCCCTTGGTATACGTAACGCTTTGCGTGTCCTCTGAAAATATAACGATACCTCTCTCAACGGGGGATACAAGCGTTATGCTTACCGTGTCCGTGCTTGTGTTCGCGTGATAGGTAAGAGTTATATTTGCATAGCCCTTACCGTCCTTATACGTTAGCGGATGCTCCGTTTCCTCGCCGTTTGCCGTAACCCTTACCTTGCTGTTTTTGTATAGCTCCGATAGCGGCATTAAGTTAGGCACAGCCTCCTTAACGCTATCGTATGGGATAGATGCGGTATCTAAGCTGCAGGTATACGTTATCTCAAACGTTAAGCCGTCCCCCTCTGCGGCGCCGGCGCTAACCGCACCGGCGCTTATGAGGAGTATCAGCGCGGCGGCTATCGCCGATAGTACGCGCTTCATATTTGCCCCCTAAAGCAGCATGTTCGCTATGGTGAATACTAAGGCAGGGACTGAAAAGCCAACAATAAGTACGGTTATACCGTGCTTACGCTTGCTTGGCGAGTCATCCGTAAGACCCTGATAAGTTTCCCAACCACCAATTATAAGAGTTATAAGCACCATTATTGCGCAGAAACTGTTAATTATGACCTTGACTATAGCCGAAATGTCAATCTCGGTGTAGGTTAAGGCTAAAAAATACGTAGGTATCATTTCTTTTTTCTCCTTGCTTTGATTAATATATATATAGTGCATATCACCAACGCACCACCAAGCCCTATTAGTATCCCTTTAAGGTACTGATACCTCCAAGTGGAGGGCTTTTTTTCGGTTGTGGCGATTATTTGTTCTTCTTCCTCTACCGAGGGGTAAAAGCGTTCGCCGCGAACGAGCAGCCTGTGGCTGTTCACCGCGTAAGGCGTGCAGGTGATAAGGGTTATATAATCCTTGCCCGGCACTATCGCCAAATCGTCTACAACGTGCGGCAGCACGGTCTTTATTTGGTCTACCCTGTAATAAAGCTGTTCACCAAGCACGTTTACGCTGAACACGTCACCTAAAGCAAGCTTATCCAAGTCGGTAAGCATACGTTGCTCTGCCATCCCGCTGTGCCCCGATAGCGCGGAGTGGGTACCGATGCCGCCAACGGGAAGCGAGGAGCCGTACAAATGCCCCACGCCGCGCTCAAGCGCGCTGTTTTCCGTGCCGTGGTATATAGGCAGCTTAACGTCTATGCAGGGAATATTAAGTACACCCATTATGCCGCCCGCGCCAACGTTTAGCGTGGCGTAGTATTCCTCCTTAGTTGATACAGTTTGTGAGCCGGGCAACAGCGTTTTATTGTACGCCGTTGCCGCTTCACGCGCCGCTTCAAGCTCTGCGGCGTTGGTGTTTTCAACCCGTTCATCGGTATCTACAATAACGGAGCTGTTCTGCTTCTTGTTAAGGTAATCGCTTACCAACGGATAAGCTGCCGCTGATACCGAGCAGACGAGCAGCACTATCGCTACAATCGTTACCACACGTTTTTTCACAACGGCAGCTCTCCTTCCTTTCGGTTAGTTCTTGCTTTTTCTGCGGGCGCTTACAAGCAGCAGAACAGCAACCGCCGCGCCGATAACGCCGCAGAAGCAAAGCAGGAACGCACCGTTATCGCCCGTTGTGGGGATACCTCCCCCCTTGGTATTGGTTACCTTGAAAGGAACAAGCGCACCTTCAGCTTCGCCATCGGCTATGAGCTTGATATCTTCGTCATTAACGGTTGCTGTTGCGGTGAGAAGATTTGCGGTGCATACGTCGCAAACGTTTTCGCCTTTAGACGTGGTTATAACCACCTTTACATCACCCTTAAGAAGGTTATAGCCATCATCGGTCTTAACCTCGGTGATAACGTAGGTATCGTTCTCAATACCTCTTAAAATGATAAAGCCTTCTTCGTTGGGTATAAGGTGTGTAGCATTTGCTTCGTTTGCATCAAAGCCGGTTACGTTCCATATACCGGCAGAGAGTTCCGCAACGATATAGTAATCATCGCTTGCATTCTTCGCTATCATTTCAACGTTGGCAAAATCGCCCTTACCGTCGCTGAACAGCTTGGTAAGCTTAAAACCGTAACTATATACGTGGCAGCAGTCGGTAAGCGTATCAAAATACGTGGTGTTAGAACGCTTCCAAGTAAGCGTTACCTCGTTATCGTTGCCGTTATCGCCAAGCACAGCCGCGCTGTTAAGCGCCGCGCTGTAGGTTATAACGAGGGTGCAGCCGCCGAAATATGCGTTGATAGCCTCAAGACCCGCTGCGGTGATAGCGATAGTCATTTTGTTGCCGTCATAGGTTGTGGTATACATTGCAGAGGTATCAACATCAAGCAACGTGTCGCCGTTGTAGATGCTAAGCTCAACGTCCTTGTTGTAGCTAAGCCCTGCGGATAGGGTATCAACAAAGTTGTACGTGCTAAGATAGGTTGCGGCGGAGGATATAGCGGGGAGCTTGGAGCTTATGCGGTACTCCAAAACGTCACCAACGGAGGCGGTTGCGGTATGCGCGTAGTCCTCAGTTTTCCCCGTGCTGTCTGCCGCTTCACGAACAGTCTTTTCAAGCGTGGGCATACCCGTTTCATTCTTCGGGTAAACGCAAACGTCATAGTTCCAAGCCGCGCCGTCTATAGTTGTCATAGGCAGGGAGATAAAGAAAGGAGCAGTTGTTGCAACAACGTTTTCAGGCACCTTCGTTTCAACCAATAAGTACAAGCCCAAAGGCAGGTCTGATACGGAGGATTTGCCCGTAGCATCGGTTTCAGCCATAGCCGTGCCGTGCGCTGCAGCGTAAGCTTCAAGCGCGTTTTTGGTAGCCTTCACGTCAGCGGAAAGCGCAGTAGAAAGTGCCGAATAAACGCTATCAACCTTATATGAGCTTGCCGCGCTTAAGCTCAGCACGGCGAGGATATCTGCATCAAGCCCAACGTACTTAGGCTCGATAACGCCGTTCTCCTGCTCGGTAATAAGGTCAGCCACCTTAACGTAGGTAAACTCAACGCCCTGCAGCGCGTAGGGTGCGAGGGCCGCAACACCGTTAGGATCCGCAACGCCCGTTGAAACGTAGCTGCCTTTATCCCAAGCGTTGTCGCGCTCTGCGGAGGTGATATCATACTTATACAGCGTGATAGAGCCTGTGCGTGTTGCATCGATGGTAGCGTTCGCAACGTCTGCCGCCGATGCTAAAAGTGTGTTGCCCATAGCCGAAACAAGCAGTACGGCTATTACAAGAAAAGTAACGATTTTTTTCATAGTGTGTTTTTCCTTTCTAAAATGTTTTTTTATCTATGTGAAAGCTTACGTTTCCTTCCCGCGCTTATAAGCCATCCGGCACTAATGGCAAATAAGGCAGAAGCCAACGCTGCTAACCACATCCCGTTTCCACCCGTTGTTGGCATCATTAAAATAAGGCTGTCACCAACGGTTAACGTTATATCTTCTTGCGCTATGCGCCCAACGAATACGGCATCACCAAGAAGGGCGTAGCCCGTGGGCGCTTTCGTTTCGGTAACCCGATACACCGCGTACCTATCAAGGTTTTCAAAGGTGATAACGCCGCTTTCGGGCGTTGTTTTGCTTTCTACAAGGCTAAACGTTTCGCCGTTATCGAAGGACACCTCAAGCGCAAACGTTGCGCCTTCAAGCGTTTTTCCCGCCGTGCTTTGCTTCTTCAAAGTAAGGCTAACGGCATAATCGTTTACGGCTTCGATGCTTGCATTATCTCCTTCATCGAGATAAAGAAGCCAACCTTTCATACTTCTGATAGCGGTATATTCTGCCGAGCTTGCGCCAACTACGCGCCACTCGTTAGGCTTAAAGGCTTCCCATTTGCCGTTTCGCTCCTCGATGATAAAATAGCTGCCTGTTTCCTTTATCTCAAAGTTTATATGCCCGTTTTCATCGGTTTTAAAAGAGTCGATATACAGCGGAATATCGCCGCTAAGAGTGTATATTGAAAACTCCATACCCTTTATCGGCTTGCCGTCACGGTCGGTCTTGTTAAGGCTTAGGGTTGGTATCTCATAGTTCTCCGCGTACACCCAAGCTTTTGCCTTGCCAAGCTGTAGCTTCCAACCCTGCATACCGTTTATTGTGGTATACTCTTTGCTTAATACGCCGCCTATCTGCCATTGCTCCGGCTTATGCGGAGCGTAGCCCGTGCCTTCACAGTTCTCTACCAAAAAGTAGGTGCCAAGCTCAAGCGGCGAGAAGAACAACTGGCCCGATGCGTTGGTTGTGCCCTGCTTCTTTGCGCCAAGCGTACCGTCAGCGTTTACGGGGTAAAGCGTGAATTTAAAGCCCTGCGGGTCGCTATCGTCCGTGGTGAATTTTTCAACAAGCAGCGAGGTTTCGCTCCGCTTGTTTACGGCTTCAATGCTTGCATTGTTTTTTGACAACGTTATCCTCCAGCCTTGCTTGCCGCCGATGGTGGTGTATACCGCTTCATCGGCAACAACGTACCAATTCTCAGGCTTGTCCGGCTCGTAGTCCGTATCCTCATAGTTCTCTACAACGAAGTAGTCGCCCAACTTAAGGTTGGTAAAGAAAACGTACCCGTCCCCACGCGTTTCTTTAGCGATACCCGTGCCAAGCATACCGTCAGCGTTGACAGGGTAAACGGTAAACTTAAAGCCGGGCATGCTGTTGCCTTCCGTGTCCGTTTTGACAATGTTTAAGTCCTTCAACGTTTCTTTGTTTACTGCGCTTACGGTTGCTCCAACGTCACCGGGAGCAAGTGATATCTTCCAACCGCTTTTGCCGCTTATGGTTGTATATACCGCGCTTGTCGCGCCGTCTATCTTCCATTGCTCCGGCTTGTGCGGCTCGTAGCCCGTGCCCTCACAGTTTTCAACAAGGAAGTAGTCGCCAAGGTCAAGGTCTTTCCATTGCAATTTTCCAAATTGGTCTGTTTGTTCATCGTCAAAGAGAGCTATCGTGGCACCATTGCACTTATACAGCTCAAACTTCATACCCGGCAATGCCTTGTCGTTCTCGTCCGTTTTCTGCACAGTTACGGTTGCTTTTTCTTCCCAAGGGTTATACCTACCCTCGATGTTTTTTGGTGCCGTAAACGGCTCTGCATCGTACAGCATTATGTTTTGCGGGGTGTCAAGCACGTTGCCGTTCTTATCTATCGGCAAGCCGAAAAGCATTGTGTAGGTTTTCCCGTTCGTGTACGATAGGTCTACGCCCCAATCAATACGAACGTCTTTTGATATCTTTTCTTTAGCTATACGCACGGTAAGAGTGTTACCGTCTACAACGGCTTCAACACCTGCCGTTGTATTAGCCGTAAGCGTTGCCGCCGCGCCGCTTACGTTCAAGCTGTATCG
>JAZNUB010000066.1:0-110648 GCA_045592105.1 Eubacteriales bacterium
TACTGTGTGTACTGCGGTTTTAACTGCTATAACCACATTAAGCGTATGAAGCTTAGTATGGAACAGATTGAAAAAGAGATGAAAGTTATTGCCGACAGTGGTATGGAAGAAATTCTGATTCTTAGCGGAGAGAGCAGAGGTCAGAGCAACGTGGAATATATCGGTGAAGCCTGCAAGCTGGCAAGAAAATATTTCCGTATGGTCGGTCTTGAAATCTACCCCGTTAATACCGATGAATACAAATATCACCACGAATGCGGTGCGGACTATGTAACGGTGTTCCAAGAAACCTACGATACCGATAAGTACGAACAGCTTCACTTGCTCGGTCACAAGCGTGTTTGGCCGTACCGCTTTGGTGCACAAGAGCGTGCGCTTCGTGGCGGTATGCGCGGCGTTGCGTTTTCTGCTCTGCTTGGTCTATCGGACTTCCGTAAGGATGCTTTAGCAAGTGCTTTGCATGTTTACTATTTGCAGAGAAAATATCCCCACGCCGAAATGTCGCTCTCTTGTCCAAGGCTTAGACCTATTATCAATAACGATAAAATTAACCCCCTGGACGTTCACGAAAAGCAGCTTTGTCAGGTACTTTGCGCTTACCGTATTTTTTTGCCTTATGTTGGTATTACGGTATCTTCCCGTGAAAGTGCCGAGTTCCGTAATGGAATTGTAAAGATAGCCGCAACTAAAGTCTCGGCAGGTGTTTCCACAGGCATTGGGGATCACGAAAACAAATATACGGGCAAAGAGACGGATAACGTACAGGGAGACGAACAGTTTGAAATTGACGATAACCGTAGCCTTGACAAGATGTATAAGGACATTGCAGACGAAGGATTGCAACCAGTCCTGAACGACTATTTGTATGTGTGAGGTAAGAGAATGAAAAAGTTTGATCCAAGTTTATATTTTATAACCGACAGCACGAACTACCCCGAGGAAGAATTCCTCTATCGTGTTGAAGAAGCATTAAAAGGAGGAGCAACCCTTCTTCAGCTTCGTGAGAAGAACAAGAGCACACGTGAATATATCCAGCTTGCGGAGAAGGTACACACCATCACAAAGCGCTACAACGTGCCGTTGATTATTGATGACCGTGTGGACGTTGCTCTTGCTATGGACGCAGAAGGCGTTCACGTGGGAGCAGAGGATATGCCTGTTGCAACTGCAAGAAAACTGATGGGCAGCAATAAAATCGTAGGCGCAACAGCAAAAACGGTTGCTTGGGCAAAAGAAGCCTATGAGCAGAGTGCTGACTATCTTGGTGTGGGTGCAATCTATCCCACCACAACCAAAGTAAAAACTGTTTTAACCTCAACCGATATGCTTCGTGATATATGCAAAGCTGTACCGATACCCGTAAACGCCATTGGCGGTCTGAACAAGGATAATATTGACATTCTTGCAGGTATCCCCATTGCCGGAATTTGTGTAGTGTCTGCCATTATGAAAGCAAAGGATCCAAAAATAGCGGCAGAAGAATTGAAAGCAAAAGCGCAGGAGCTTGGCTTATGCTAAAAGGCGCAATCTTTGATTTGGATGGAACGCTGTTTGATTCTATGTCCATTTGGGATACCGCAGGAGAAATGTATTTGCGTTCCATAGGAATAGAACCAATGGAGGATTTGCATAAGGTATTGAAGCCAATGAGCCTTCTGCAATCCGCAACCTACATTCATAAAAAGTATATAGTTTCGCTAACTGTAGAAGAAATTATGAACGGCATTAACCACACCGTTGAAGATTTTTATTTTCATACGGTACAGCCCAAGGAAGGCGTAATTACATTCCTTGAACAGATGAAAGCGCAAGGAATAAAGATGTGCATTGCTACCGCTACCGATCGTTATCAAGTGGAAGCGGCATTGAAACGGTGCGGTATGGAATCTTTCTTTTTTGAAATCTTTACCTGTACCGATGTGGGGCACGGCAAGGACGAGCCCATTATCTTTCAAAAGGCAATGGATTACCTTGGGACAACAAGAGCAAATACGGTTGTTTTTGAGGATGCTTATCACGCTGCCAAAACAGCAAAGGCTGATGGGTTTATAACGGTTGCGGTATACGATTCCCACGAAAAGAAGCAATTGGAATTACGTTCTGTTTCGGATTGTTTTATAGAAAGCTTTTCACAAACAGAACATTTTTGGAAGTTTGCTTACGGATTATAACCGCAGGCTTCAAGCGGCAGATTGGGGGCACCACCTTATGCCGCTATACAAAACGATGCTGAGAGCGAAAGGAGTATTTTTATGAAAATGAAAACAGCATTGACCATTGCAGGAAGCGACTGTAGTGGAGGCGCCGGGATTCAAGCAGATTTGAAAACAATGACGATGAATGGTGTTTATGCTATGAGTGCGATCACAGCGCTGACGGCACAGAACACAACCGGCGTAAGAGCAATTCAGGAGTCAACACCGGATTTCCTGAGTAAGCAATTAGATGCGGTGTTCGAGGATATTTATCCCGATGCCGTAAAAATCGGTATGGTAGCTTCTGCGGAACTGATTTGCGTGATTGCAGACAGGCTCTGCTACCACAAGGCAAAAAACGTGGTGGTAGATCCCGTTATGGTGGCAACCAGCGGTTCTTCTTTACTGAAGACCGATGCAGTACAAACCTTAGTAGAAAAGCTTCTACCTATCGCAACCCTCGTTACGCCGAATATTCCGGAAGCACAGGTGCTTTCGGGGAAGAGCATAGAAAGCAAAGAAGATATGCTCTCTGCGGCAAAATTCATTGGCGATACATATGGCTGTGCAGTTCTTATTAAAGGTGGACACAGTATAAACGATGCCAATGATTTGCTTTATGTAAAAGGCGAAGCGGTATGGTTTGAAGGCAAGCGTATCAATAATCCCAACACCCACGGCACAGGCTGTACGCTGTCAAGCGCTATTGCGTCCAATCTTGCCAAGGGGTTAACCCTTGCCAAGTCTGTGCAACGGGCAAAGGATTATATCTCCGAAGCGTTGTCGGCACAGCTTGATTTGGGGAAAGGCTCAGGTCCTATGATGCACAATTTTGGCTTAACATCAACGTTTGCTGAACAAAAGGAATCTGTTTGAAAGGAACAAAAAAACAATGAGAAATTATACTACACAAATGAATGCCGCAAAACATGGCATAATCACTCCCGAAATGAAGGCTGTTGCAGCCAAGGAATACAGAACCGAAGAAGAGATTAGAGAGCTTATTGCCAAGGGGCAGGTAGTTATCTGTGCAAACAAATTACATACTTGTATCGATCCCAACGGCATCGGATCTATGCTACGCACCAAGATTAACGTAAATCTCGGTGTTTCGCGCGACTGTAAGGACTATGATATAGAGATGGAAAAGGTCATGGCAGCAGTGAATATGGGTGCTGAGGCAATTATGGATCTTTCCTCCCACGGTAACACCCAACCTTTCCGCAAAAAGCTTACAAACAAATGTCCCGCAATGATCGGTACAGTTCCCGTATATGACAGCGTTATCCATTATAAAAGAGACCTTGCAACACTAACTGCAAAGGATTTTATCGACGTAGTTAGACTTCATGCAGAGGATGGCGTAGACTTTGTAACACTGCATTGCGGCATCGCCCGCAAGACAATTGAACAGATTCGCAAGCATAAGAGAAAGATGAACATCGTTTCCCGTGGCGGTTCTCTTGTGTTCGCGTGGATGTGTATGACAGGAGAAGAAAATCCCTTCTACGAGTACTACGACGAGATCCTGGACATCTGCCGTGAGTACGATGTGACCATCTCTCTCGGCGATGCCTGCCGTCCCGGTTGCCTTGCAGATGGTAGTGACGTGTATCAGATCGAGGAGCTTGTACGTCTCGGTGAGCTTACAAAACGTGCTTGGGAGAAGGACGTTCAGGTTATAGTGGAAGGCCCCGGACATATGCCGATGGATCAAATCGAAGCCAATATGAAGATACAGCAAACTATCTGCATGGGTGCGCCTTTCTATGTACTCGGCCCCATCGTTACTGATATTGCACCAGGCTATGACCACATCACCTCGGCTATCGGTGGTGCGATTGCCGCAGCAAGCGGTGCCGCTTTTCTGTGCTATGTGACACCTGCAGAGCATCTGGCTCTTCCTAATGTGGATGATGTAAAGCAAGGCATTATCGCATCAAAGATCGCAGCTCATGCCGCAGATATCGCAAAGAAGATCCCACACGCAAGAGATATCGATGACCGTATGGGAGATGCCCGTTGTAAGTTGGATTGGGAAGAACAGTGGGCGTGCGCACTAGATCCCGAAACTGCAAAGCACATCCGTAACGAGCGCAAACCCGAACATGATGATACCTGCTCTATGTGCGGCAAGTTTTGCGCAGTAAGAAGTATGAACAAAGCTTTGAATGGAGAGTATATTGACATCTTATAAGGAGAGATTATGAAACGCTGTGTAATTGTCGGCGGTGCCGATGTAAACAATTATGAATTAATCCGAAATAAACTGCGCCAAGATGATTTCATCATTTTCTGCGACAGCGGATTGAAGCACTTGGGAGCATTACAGGTAACACCGGGACTTATCGTGGGAGATTTTGACTCTCACGATAATCCACATCTTGATGTAGAAACAATAGTTTTACCTTGTGAAAAGGATGATACAGATACGTTCTATGCTGTTAAAGAAGCTATTAAAAGAGGGTATAACGAGTTCCTTTTAGTTGGTGTTATCGGTGAAAGGCTCGACCATACACTTTGCAACGTGTCCATTCTACTTTACCTTGATTCTCTCGGCAAAAAAGGCACGATTATTGACGATTATTCGGAAATGGAGATAATCTCAAGCGAGCCTGCCTATATTGATGATTTCTATGCATACTTCTCGCTATTGAACGTATCCGGAACAGCAAAAGGGATAACGATTGAAAACGCAAAGTATCCTCTTAATAATGCTGAAATCACATGTAAGTATCAATACGGTGTGAGTAACGAGGTGTTGCAAGGACGAACAGCGAAAGTATCTATCAAACAAGGTAATTTACTGCTTGTAAAAATTAGATAATACTAACGTAAAGCCTTTCTTTTTGCTTGACTTTATAAAAGTAATATAGTATAATTAATTGAAATTAAGACTTAATATCAAATTGCGAGGCGATTAGCTTGAACAACGACAAACAAAGGTATAATACAAAACAGCAGGCTTTAATATACCGGCATTTTAAAAACAATCCAAGCAGCCATTTCACGGCAGACGAGGTTTGCGACGCATTAAAAAGCAACGGTGTTTCTCGGGCTACGGTTTACCGCTCGGTAGAAAAGCTTACGGAGGACGGCGTTTTGCTCAAATATAATTTCGGCAAGGGGCAAAGTGCGTGCTATCAATTTTGTTGTAAAGAACACGATTCTTGCACCTATCATTTTGTGTGCACAGCTTGCAAAACCGTTCAGCATTTGCAATGCGAAGTGCTGAACGAGCTACAGGCGCATTTAAATGACGACCACGCTTTAAAAATTGACCGTTCTTTAACAGTTCTGTACGGAACATGCAGGAGGTGCCTTGAGAAATGAAACGTATCACAGCCGCAATTATTGCGTTAGCCGTGTTGATGTCTTTTGCCGCATGCAATAACGGCAGTTCTGATAACAAAGAGTTTACAGTTGTTACAACGCTTTTTCCTCAATACGATTTTGCACGCGCAATTCTTGGGGAAAAGGGAAGTGCTGTGCTTTTATTAACTCCGGGGGCAGACAGCCACAATTTCGAAATTACGCCTTCTAATATGCAAACGATCAACAAAAGTAAGCTTTTCATATACACAGGTCCGCAAATGGAAATATGGGTGGACGGTATCCTGCCTTCAATTGATGATAACGTTAAAATTTTAGATTTATCTTGCTCGGTGCATTCAGAAGCCGTTGATCACGACGAGGATGGACACAACCATCAAGACCCACATATTTGGACAAGCCCCATTATCGCACGCAAGATGCTTAATATGATTTTTGATTCTATTTGTGCTATAGACCCTGAGAATGCCGATTATTATAGGGAAAACTATCTTAAATACGATGCAGAGCTTGTAAAGCTTGATAGTGAATTCAGAAGCATTTCCGACAACGCTACCGAAAAAACGCTTTATTTTAGCGGTACTTTCGCTTTCAAGCACTTTGTTGAAGAATACGGCTTTTCGTATCATGCACCGTTTAACAGTTGCTCTGATGTGCATATAGAAAGCGTTGCATCTGTAAACAATTTTATAGCCACTATGAAGGAAAACAATGCAAAATATGTGTTTTATCAAGAGCTATCACAAAACCCGATACTTGAAACAATAGTTTCTGCAACAGGCGCTACACCGTTGTTATTGCACAGCGCGCATAACGTTAGCAAGGACGATTTTAATAACAACGTAACCTACTTGTCCATTATGAACGCCAATGCTGATAATTTAAGAAAGGCTTTATGTGATGAATAAACTGCTTGAGTGTAAGAATTTATGTATCAGCATAGAAGGCAGACAAATTATAAACAATGTTTCCTTCACTGTTGAAGAAAACGATTTTATATGTGTGGTTGGCGAAAACGGTACAGGAAAAACAACTCTAACAAACGCAATTCTTGGTTTGGTACCGATAACCGGCGGTGATATAGAGCTTAACGGCATTACCAAAAGCGATATTGGGTATTTGCCTCAAAAGCTTAAAGTGGAAAGCAATTTTCCTGCCTCGGTGCAAGAGATTATAATGTCAGGCTTTGTGGGGAAGTCGTTCTTACGCCCTTTCTACACAAAAACGCAAAAGTGCAAGGCTAACGATAGCATTAAGCTGCTATCTATTAACGATCTAAGGCATAGGTCTTATTTGGAGCTGTCAGGTGGTCAGCAACAGCGCGTTTTATTAGCCCGCGCTATCTGTGCGGCGGAAAAGCTTGTGCTGTTGGATGAGCCTGTAACAGGGCTTGATGCAAGCTCCAGCGATAATTTTTATAAGCTGATAAAGCACCTCAATGCACACCACGGCATGGCTGTTGTTATGGTATCGCACGACGTAAAGCGTGCCGTTGAGTTTTGCAATAAAGTATTACACCTCGGAACAGGTAGCTATTTCTTTGGCAAAGCCGAGGAATACGTTAATACAGATTTATACAAACGCTATTCAAAGGAAACAAAAAAAGAGTAATGAACATAGAAAACATAACAATAATTTTTTCAACTGATTATATACGAAACGCTTTAATTATCGGTTTGCTTATTTCTGTATGTACCGCTATACTTGGAGTAGAGCTTGTGCTTAAAAAGTTTTCAATGTTAGGGGACGGCTTATCTCACGTTAGCTTCGGCACCTTAGCCGTTGCTTCAACCTTCAACTTTGCAAGCTTAGAGCTATCAATGCTGATTGTTGTAGTGGTAGCGTTTTTACTACTGCAAATCAAGCAAAGCAGTAAGATAAACGGAGATGCCGCGGTTGCAATTGTTTCAGGCGGCTTTATGGCTTTGGGTATATTTGCATCAGCGTTTTCCGGCGGAACAAATACCGATTTTAACAGCTATATGTTCGGCAGTATTTTTGCCATCAACGATGATAATTTTGTTTTAAGTATTATAATGTGTATAGTTGTTATCATTGTCTACATTCTGTTTTACAACAAGATTTTTGCCGTTACCTTTGATGAAGGCTTTTGCAAAGCAACTGGCGGAAAAGCAAGCGTTTACAACCTTATTATCGCAACGCTAACGGCGGTTACGATAGTTATAGGTATGAAGCTTATAGGAACTTTATTGATTGCAAGCTTAACCGTGTTTCCTGTTGTTTCGTCTTACCGGCTTGCAAAAAACTTTCGCTCCTGCGTGATTTATTCAGTAATAATATCCGTTTCAGCTTTTATAATTGGCTTTACTTTTTCATTGGTTTATGATAAAATGCCTTTAAGCTCCGGTGTAATTTTCTCTAATCTTATAATTATGCTTTTATGTTATATTGTTTCAAAGCTTAGAACCGTGCGCTCCAGTACGCGCGCAAAGGAGGGATAATGTGAAAAAAGCTTTGTATATTATTCTTTTAACTGCTGTTGTTATTAATAGCTGTATTTGTTTTTCTGCTTGTTCTAAATTTGAAGGCAGTACCGAGCATTTCACCCAAAGCGATGATTTTTACAGCAACGTTTTTAACACCTTAGGAAGCGCTTTAGGCGGCGATAGCACTTTTATTAATCTTTTCAACAACGATAAAACAACGGGTGTAAATCTAAACGCAACGCTTGAAAACTATAAGTATAAAGGCGAGCTTGTTGGTGATGGGAAGGGAAGTGTTGATATTTCTACACTGATAACGCCTGAATATGATTTTTCTGCTAATATCGCTTTAGATGCATTTTCGCAAAAAACAGCTATGGATTTTGCAACGCTTAATAATGATATGCTTATAAAATTTGATAGCAAAGATATGCCATTCTACTACAAAGGCGAAGGCGAAGGATTTGTAAAAACAGCAGTCGCTTATTTTAAGGAAGAACTTAACAATGCTAAGCTCATCACAGGTAACGAAGCGTACAAATTACACGGCACCAATATTTCAGCCAATACAGTAGAATTTTGCTTTAACAGCGATGTTACCGCAAGATTAGCTAACAAAATAACCTCACTACTTATTAACACACCTAATCTTGCATTGAATGCTGTTTATTTTCCGATACAAGAGCATGTTTACACAATACAAGAGGAAAAACTGCATTTAACATGGAAGAGATACTATGATGATAGCGTTTTATGCCGCGAAAGCTTTAAGCTACACGATAACTATAATCACTACTACTTGCTTGATATTGCATTTGTAAACGATGGCAGTCATTCTTATGTAGAGATTTCGCTAAAGGCCTACAATGGGGACTATACAATTACCGTGTTTACCGCTTCGGTAGATAAGGAAAGCAAAAAAGACGGCGGCTTTACAACAAAAGCTCAAGTTATAATTGGTGACGAGGTTTATATTACCGCCGAAAACAGCGGCACTTCCCAAAGCACCAAAGGCAAAGCGAATATCAACTTTGTAACCGAGGTTGGCGAGGTTAGCCTGCCGATTGACTTTAGCTACTCCTGCAAAGATGCTGATGGCAAACAACAAACGTTTAATGCATCACTAACAAATATATTTGTTAGCTTCGATTTATCCGTTAATATCACTTCAACTGAAAATGATAAGCAAATTGTTATAGAAAAACCAAACGAATGCTATGATTTAACATCACAAGAGGATATATTCGTATATTCATATATATCAAATCCGTTATTTACGCATGCTTTTTCAAATACATGGCGTGAAATGCTGGGAAAGCCAATAGAAGAACCGCAGATTCCTGAAGAAGAAACGGATCCGTTTACACTTGATATCGCATTCGATAGCGGAACACAGCTTGAAACCAACGGAGAGTACGGAAAGAAATATATCGATATATTACAATCCGATAATTACACCTATAAGTATTATACCTACGAGGACGTTGAAGGCATTTACAAAACAACAGCTACGGAATACAGAAAAGATGGGGATATAATATATCATTTTCAATATTCGGACAATAAAAAGTATTCTCAATTGCTAAAAGATAACACCAAGTTTGAGGTGCATTACGATATAGAAAAGATAATATACTCTGAATATGAGGAAGCTAATTTTAAAGCAGAATTTCCAAAGCCTAATTATCAGTATTATCAAAGCGGAAACTGCGTTTACGAAGAACGCGATTTAATTTATGAAAGATACTTTGATAAGTCTAACAACTATTATACCTTTATATTTAACGAAAACGGCGAAGTTGAAATCATTTCATTATATGTAAAATCGGAAGATTCAACTTTATATATGTTTGTTGAAGAAATTAGCAGCGAAGTACCTGATAACGCATTGCAACTTCCGAACTATGAAAAGGTTTCTGTTCAAGACTTTTTCGATTAAGAACCTAAGGGAAAGGTTAAATTTATGCTTTAACCTTTCCCTTACAAAAATATATTCTATTATACAAAATGACAATTTTGTATAATAGAATAGGGTATAAACAGAAATATTTTAAGCCACGCATAAACGTGGCTTTAACGCTTGAAATATGGCTTTTTTGGCGTTTACAGCACTATAAATCCGCCATAATCATATAAATTATCATTTGTTAAGCATTTTACTTTTTTATTATACTTTTTGCAAAAGCTTATTATTTTATTACAATCTGTATGCTTGCTTATATCGCCTGTAAAATATATTGCATCATCATTTGTTAACGCACAGCCGCCAATAAATCCGTTGTTATATCCTTTTAGCTCTATGCCATTATTTGTTACTAACAACACATCATACTGTTTATTTATCAAAGCCTTGGCTATGCCTGTATCAGCCGTTATAAAGGCTTGCGGCGTAACTTTAACGGTACTGCACGCGGCGTAGCCTTGTTTTACCTTTATTATGTCTATAGAATGTCTATTACATTCTTCTATTATCTCATCTGCCACATACCCGCCGCATATAAGGTGCTTTTCTGCCATAATGCAGTTCAAAACGCAGTCCTTCGGGTATACTGCTCCTTGCAACGTTCTGGTTTTCTCTACCGCCGCAAATGTGTCTAAATTGTGAACATTGTTTATTTTATCCGAAACAAGAAGCTTACCGGACGGCAGCTTGAAATACAGCATATCAGGATGATACCTTGTTTCGTTATCTATAACAGTAGAAAAACCACCTTTAATCAGCGTAAAACCTTCGTTTAAAAGGCTGTTTTTGATATTATTCGGCAGTATTTTGGAACAAATTACGGCTTTCATATCCCAAGCAAGCCCTTTAAATCATAAACGCTTCTTATCGGAACTATCTCAACGTTGCTATATTGCTTTTTAAGCTCACGTGCAGAACGCGAAGGCACAGCGATAGTCTTAAACCCTAAACGTATTGCTTCGTTAATCCTTAGTTCCATGCCTACAACAGATCTGCATTCGCCTGCAAGCCCAATTTCACCGAAAACGATCAAATCTTCGGGTATCGGAACGTCCTTTAACGAAGAAATAAGCGCAAGAGCGGTTGGCATATCGCTGGCGGTTTCATATAGCTGTAAGCCCCCCGTTACGTTTAAATATACCTCAAGCGACGAAAACTTTAAGCCCAAACGTTTTTCTAAAACTGCCAGCAGTAGTGCTGAACGGTTATAGTCGATGCCCGATGTCATTCTACGCGGCGATGGCGTTGGCGAGCTGTTTACTAACGCTTGAATTTCCGCAATGATTGGGCGCGTACCTTCCATAACACAAACAGCGCAGGAGCCTGAAACACCGTGCGGGCGCTGAGATAAAAGCATTTCCGATGGGTTTGGTACCTCAGATAAGCCGTTGTCGCACATTTCAAAAACGCCTATCTCATTGGTAGAGCCAAAGCGGTTTTTAGCTGCCCTGATTATTCGATACAAATGCTGCTTATTGCCTTCGAAATACAATACAGAGTCCACCATATGCTCAAGAACCTTAGGCCCCGCAATAGCACCGTCCTTATTAACGTGCCCAACTATTATAACGGCTATACCAAGTGTTTTTGCTATACTAATCATACACATAGCACTTTGCTTAACCTGTGTAACAGTTCCGGGCATAGAAGAAAGATTATCGTCATACATAGTTTGGATAGAATCTATAATAACAACCTTCGGCTTTAAGCTTTCAATTTCAGCGGAAATATTGTTTATATTCGTTTCGCATAGTATTGATAAATTATCGGATATAACACCAAGGCGTTCTGCGCGTAGCTTTATTTGCGGCGCGCTCTCCTCGCCAGAAACATAAAGTATACCTGCTGTCTCACCCACAGAATTGCATATTTGCAAAAGCAGGGTGGACTTCCCTATCCCCGGCTCGCCGGATAGCAATACAACGCTACCCTCAACAATGCCGCCGCCAAGCACACGGTCAAATTCGCCTATACCGGTAGAAAACCTAAAGCAATCAGAGTACTTTATATCCTTAACCTTCGTTGCTCTTGAACGCATATTAAGCCCCTCGGAAGCGTTTGCCTTTCGCACGGGGCTTTTTTTCTTTTCCTCAACCTCAACAGCTCTTTCTTCAAGGGTGTTCCACTCACCGCAAAGCGGGCATTTACCCATCCATTTTGACGTTGTATACTCGCAATTACTGCATATATACTGGGTTTTCATATTATCTCTCCTGAATATATTTCATTATCCCGCAATAAACGGCAAACGCTATCTCGTTTTGATACTCGTCCGCAGATAAAAGCTTACTATCATTGGGATTAGATAAAAATCCACATTCAACAAGCACAGCGGGCTTTTTAGTGTTTTCTAAAATATATATGGTTTTTCCGTCCGGCTTTATTTGCCTATTATTAGTTGGATCAAGCATTTTTGCATAGTCTTGAATATGCGTTGCAAGCACATTAGCATCTGCCGACGCGGAAGCGTAAAAGGTTTGCAGTCCATGCGCTGAAGGAGCTGTAAATTTGTTCATATGTATGCTTACAAACACGCAGTTTTCCGTTTCATTCAGTACATCAAGCCGCGCTTTTAGGTCTGCAACCTTGTGTTTTCTAACGGTTTCGCCCTCGCCAAGCAAAACGTCCTCCGTGCGCGTCATCAACACTTCAACATCAGATAGCAATAAAAACTCCCTAAGCTTGTTTGCAACTTTAAGGTTAAGCTCTTTCTCCACAAGACCATTCTCAACCGCACCGGGGTCTATCCCGCCGTGACCCGCATCAATAATAACGGTTATAGGTTGCACAGTGTTTGATTGTATAGCTTTATCCTTATGCCCGGTTTTGCTATAACCGAACGATGACGATAACGAAGCGAAACAAAAAAATCCAACAACAATTATTAAAATAACTATAAGTATTACCGATGTTAATGCTATGCTTTTGTATTTCATAAAACACACCGCCGTCATTTTTTATAAAAGTTTATGACGGCGGTATTAAAATAATGCTATTTCTGCTTAGGTTTAGAAGGCGCACCTGTAGAAGGCTTCATACCAAACAGCGTTTTAATCTGCTTATCCTCGGTGCCAAGATAGTAACCGATACAGTACGCAACAACTGCAGGTATAAGATACACAAGGAAAAACAAAGGATATGCCTTTGGGAAAACGCCCGCCAAAAGCCACGAAAAGCCCAAATACATACCGTGGCAAACAAATAAAGATATAGTAGAAAACACGGTCAAAACACCGTCCACAGCTTTAACACCAAAAAGAGAGACGATAGTTAATACAGCCGCAGGAACGATAAACAACAACGATGGTATATAAGCGAAAATGCCAACCTTCGCACCGTGCAAAGGACGTTTTTGCAATCTGCCGTTGGTTATCCTATTACGGTCGCGCGCACCCTCATCCCATGCGGAATCATACAGTAAAGCGCAAAAGAATAATGCAGAGCAAACGGTTGCAATAATCATAGCTGTTTGGCTTATAACCGAGGTTGAAATAATAACCATAAACCCAAACAAGGATATGGCAAACTGATTAAGCAAAAACTTATGTATCAGCTTCATATTTTCAAGGTAAAAGTTTTTAAATTTTGATATCATGGTTTAACTCCAATCGGGTCATTAACTATACAGGTGTATGTAGCAGCAGCATCAAAGCTAAGCCTCTTAAAGCTCCATAAGTAAGCCTACAGGACAATGGTCGCTTCCAAATACATCGGGAAAAATCAAGCTGTCTTTAATCTTGTCCTTTGCGTTTTCTGAAACTACAAAGTAGTCTATACGCCAACCTGTGTTATTAGCGCGTGCATTAGCACGGTAGGACCACCAAGTATACGCATCACGCATTTCGGGGTAAAGCTGCCTAAACGAATCAACAAAGCCCGCGTTAAGCAAGGCGGAAAAACAGCTTCTTTCTTCGTATGAAAAGCCGGGGTTACCAACATTGCTTTTTGGGTTCTTAAGGTCTATCTCGTTATGCGCCACGTTTAAATCTCCGCACAGTATAACAGGCTTTGTACGCGCAAGGTTGGAGAGGTACATACGCAAATCGTCCTCAAATTGCATACGGTAATCAATCCTTTTAAGCTCAGGCTGTGCGTTTGGCGAATAACTTGTTACGATATAAAACCCATCGTATTCAAGCGTTATTACTCTGCCTTCATCGTTATAAGCTCCGTCAATACCGTAAATTACGTTATTTGGCTCATCCTTTGATAAAATTAAAGTGCCGGAATATCCCTTTTTATCGGCACTATTCCAAAACTGATGATAACCGTTAAAGCTGAAATCAGCCTGTTCTTTTTGCATTTTTGTTTCTTGTATACAAAAAATATCCGCATCGACTTCAGTAAAAAAATCAAAAAAGCCTTTATTAACACAAGCACGAAGCCCGTTTACGTTCCAAGATATAAATTTTTTCATCAGCCAACACTTTCTTCACTGTTCTCGGTATCAGAAGCACCATCCAAATATGCATTATATTCAACCATTAAATCAGCCAAAAGCCAAGTTACGTAATTAAATTGATAATGGCTTCTTTGATCCTCGATGCCGCTTCTTCCCATCAGCACAACGATAACGTATTCACGCCCATCTGCATATACGATACCTGCATCATTAAATGCTTTGCCGCTCCAGCCGGATTTATGGGCACATTCATATTGTGGGATTGCCTGCCAAATATAATTATACTGTGCGTGCATAAATCTATCCAACAGCTCTGCGCCGTTTTCGTTATACTTGCTGTAATAATATATTTCACGCCAAGCGGATGCCATTTCCCACGCGGTTATATCGCCCCAATTGCCTCCCTTTGGGATAATGCGGGAAGAGCCAAGCCCAGCCATCATCTGCTCAAACTCCTCGGCACCAACAAGCTCCTTTAGCATAAGGTACGCCTGGTTGTCGCTGATTCTTATCATATAATCCATAAGAGTTTTTATGGAAAAAGCAGTACCATACGGAGATTTTTGCACCCAGCCGGTGCTGTTTGCCTGATAATGCCACCACTGATAGGTCTTAACGTCATCCCAAGATATAAGCCCATCGTCAATGCATTTACTAACAAACAACGCCAATGGTGCTTTTATAGCGCTTGCAGTACCGATTTTTGTATCCTTAGAAAAGCAAAACGCCATATTTGTTTCAAGCTCAATCAAAGCAACAGACTGTGCGTTGGCAAAAGAAGCAAAACGCGATGCAAACTTATTGCAAAGCTCTTCGCTCATACGAAACTCGGTATTATAAAGCTCCATCCCTGCGTTTTCCCAAACCTTGTTAAAATCAACCTGCGGGCTTAAAACTGAAAATCTGTCTATAACTATGTCCTCAGAGGATTCCTCGGCGCTGATTTCTTCACTAATTTCTTCAGAAGCTTCATCATCCGATGTTAAATCGTAAACAGATATTTCAATACTTTCTTCTTCCGCCTTAGAGCTTTCAAAGCTGTCATAGGAACTAACGCTTTCGCTTGTAGTATCTGTTAAATTACCGCCGTTTGACGCACAGGATGCAAACGAAAAGCATACTGCATAGCAAAGGAATAGTGCAACAAGCCTTTTAAAATATATCATTTCTTCCTCCGTTAATTAAGCACGTTGTTTGATTATGTCAACCATTTCTCCAACGTTCTTCATGGAAGAAACCTCTTTCATGGTGAACTTTATACCAAATTCGTCTTCGACAGCAGCCATAAGCGTTATATGAGAAAGGCTGTCCCAATCATCAACGTCATTAGCAGTAGTATCTGCGGTAAGGGTTATTTTTTCATCAAAAACATCTTCAAATATTTCTTCAAGCTTTGCAAAAATTTCTGTTTCTTTCATAACCTTCTCCTAATTTACACTAATATATCTGTTTTTCTTCTTGTAATCATCAAGCTTAAGCTCCCAAACGGTATTGCCGTCTGCGTCTTCATGCACCTTGTCAAAGCCAAAAGTGCCGTATAGCTCTTTAACCATTCCGTTCTTTGCAGTAGGATAATAGTACCCTTTGATAGTATCAATGCCACGCTCTAAACACTTTTCAACAAGCGTATCAAGCATCGCAAACTCCATATCACGCTTTAAAACGCGGCAGGACATTATCCAAAGGTCTATATGCAAGCATCGTTCTTCAATTTTGCCGATAACAACGGACACAACTCCGTTATCGCCAAACTTATCCGTTAGCTTTCCATATAAATCAATGTATTCGTCGCTTTCGGCAACGTTTGTAATCTCTTCGGCAGTATATCTGCGAGTGGTTACATTGAACTGATTACTTTTGTTGGTTAATTGTGCTATTCGCTGAATATACACAGGCGCAAAAGCACATATCTCCGCTTTCATTTGAAGGCTGTTAAGATAGTCTCCATAATCAGCAAAAGTAAGCATCTCCTGTTCGCGCATTGCGTTCGCCTTATACATCTCGTTGCGCTTTAGGTCGTCCTCAGATAGTGCCGTAACCTCAAAGAAGCCGCTTCTGTCAATAACCTGAATATACTTATCAACACTTTCCATTGGCGGAACAGAAACAGGAAGCGATTTACCAACTATCTCGCGCTCAACAGGATTATCGTCCGCAAACACAATTGCATCAGACATTATGTTAAGTTCCTTTGCTGTTGCGGCTATGTTATAGTTCTTTGGCTCCCAGTTAGCCTTAATCACCAAAAAGTCATCAGGCTTCAAAACGCTATCGGGGTGATTTAAGCCTGCAATAGCGTTTTTATAGTCGTTTTTAGAGCAAACTGTTAGCATAACGCCTATATCTTTGTATTTCTTAATATACTGCTGAAACTCTTGATAAGCCTGCGCGGTTGGCGTTTCGCTTCCAAGCTCCAAACCGTCAACACCGTCATCACCAACAATACCACCCCACAAGGTGTTATCTAAATCCAACGCAAGAGCTTTTTTGTTCTTTCCGTAGATGGATTTGATTATGTTTGCAAGATTATGCGACAAATACGGTATCGCGTTCAAAGCCATGGCGTATTTATACATATACCAGCAGGACAAATCATGCCATTTATCAAGCCCAAAGCAAGCAGAAACGTAATTTACGTCATTAATAAAAAATGATTTGTGCTGCATTGCGTATTCAGAAACGAACAAATTCATTTGCTGAACAAAATAGCTTTCCCCGTGTATATCAGCAATATCACGGTTACCAAGTATTCGGTATACCGGTAGCTCGAAATTATTTTGTATTATAGTGCAATGATAAGTGTCCTCAAGCTTTTGCCACATTCCGCGGAAATGTTCCTTAGCAGAAGCAAAGCAAGCATCAACTCTATCCGCGCTATCGATAATCTTTGGTAAAAATCTCTCAAGATTACGAGTGGTGGTATGGATATATATTATATCCGGAGAAAAGCTTACAAGCTCGGCGTTATCAAACATTGCATCCTGCCAATACTGTGCATATTCCGATTGGTAAAAAACAGGCTCTATGCCGTTATCAAGCAAAAACAGCTCTGTAATGTCAACTATATCATTAGTTGTGGACCCACCTAAAACGGCTATACGCTTTTTAATTCGAGTGGATCCATCGGCAAGCAAAGCCTTTTTAATTTTTCGTTTAAGCTTTAAAATTTCTGCCGCATCAAACGGATAAGACAATAATGACATAACTCTACACCTCTAATGTTTTAAGCTGCGGTTCGTAGCCTTTCGATATGCTTATAAACAACGCCCGTTGCTGTAAATGCGGACATAGCAAACACAACATCGGTTGCACCAACATCCTTGCAAAACTTAACACCGTTTTTGTTGTAGTAACGCATATCAACAATATAAATCTCGTCAAACGAAGCAAGCGTAAACGGTGCAAACGCGTTGCCGTAACTGTCTTTAAAAATAACAAGCTTTCTGCCCGTGTTGTTCTTTGTTTCCACCTTAACGTGGTACGTATCTCCGCAAATAAAAGCACCGGCATAGCTTTTTGTATCAAAAACTATACTGTTTTTTACAAAATTAGGCTTTGATAAATCGTAGTTTCCTTGATTATAATAATAAGCCGTATACTCAGTTTGTGGCATGAATATCAAAAAATCCTCGGGGTTGTTTTTAATAACAGCCGCTTTCGAAAACGTGTATGCCGAGCCTACAAACCCCGGTTTTACTATCTTTTGGTAGCTATCAAGCGATGGGAAGCTAACGTTTGCAACCTTTGCGAACTCTTCAGCCGCATAGTATGCCGCCAAGGCACCCCAATGAAATTCCGTGCGAGGATAGATAGGCTCGTCCACGTGCTTCCAAAGCGCATTGTAAGTGTCAACTAAATGAACGTTAGCAGCGGTATTTGCTTTTAAATTATCATAATTCAGCTTGCCGCGCTCTATAAGGTTTGCATACTTTTCCGGCGCATAGTAACAGCTTGCATGAGGGGCAACAACCATATATACCTCGGCACTGTCGCCTAAGTCATTTTTAAAGTCGCCAACCATTCTGCAACAATTAGCACCGCTTTGCATACCGCCAAAATACTGCTCCATACCACGAGTACCCGAAATAAGAATACCGTTGGAGATAAAAACTTGGTCAGAGGGTACGCTAACGCCGCCGTTTCCGTTTTCCGTGCTGGTATCACTAACAGGATCGGTAGATATTTCAAGCGAATCGTCAATAGAGCTGTCTATAGAATCCTCAGAAGACTGTTCATTGCTTACCTCTACATCTTCTGTGGAAAAACCATTGTTTATGGTGATATCTTCCGTAGACACATCAGTAGAGCTTTCTTCCAAGCTTTCATCTACCGGAGAATTAATACTTGAACAAGCAGAAAACAGCACGCAAAGCGTAAGCATCAAGGCAATATTGGATTTAAACCGTTTCATTGCCTCGTCCTCATAGAATTTATTTTTTTAGCGTGGCCGCAAGCGGAGGATGAACTAAGTGCAAAAATAACATCGGTTGCACCAACCTCTTTACAGAAGCTAATAGAGTTTCCTGTGTAGAATCTAAAATCAACAACATAAATAGTTTCGTACATAGAAACAAGAAGCGGGGCAAAGCAGTTACCAAAGCTGTCCTTATAAACAACGGCGGTTCTACCATTCTTGGTGCCTGTGGTAATCTTAGCAAGTCTATTATCGCCCCCCAAGAAGGTCATATACCAGGAAGCCGCATGGTTTACGGTTAAATAGCAGGTAGGTCTTTCTGCCATAAGATTTTTACCTGTTTCCACGTCGTAATATTCTACGTTATAGGGTTCGTTGTACTCAAACCAGAAGAATTCATCAGGGTTGTCCTTTAACACTTTAGGAGAGCCTAATTTGCTGTAATAATAACCGTAGAAGCCTTGAGGAGAGCCATCTTCATTATACTTACCCTGTTTTGTATAAGAACCACTATCAAGCGTTTTAAAAGGCAAGCCCGATATCTTAGAAAACTCTTCTGCCGCATAGTACGCGCCAAGCTGTGTCCAATGGAAGTCCGTGCGGAAATAAATCTGCTCGTTCCAATGCTTATAAAGCGCATCGTAAACGTTTACAGAGGTAACGCCCGTACCTTCAAACTTTTCATCAAGATAGTCAAGCTTGTCCTCTTGGTTGCCGCCATACTTTTCATAAAAATCAACGCCGTCTCTAACGTAATTTCTAAGGTAAATGGAGTTGGAAGTGGGAACAACCATAGAATACACGTCAACGTCTGCGCCCAAATCCTTTTTATACTGTGAAATAACCTGGCTGTAATAATTAAAGCTTTCATAAGTGCCACCAAAAACGTCCATACAACGGTCGCCAAGCAACAAAATATTATTATAGTTATTAAACGCTTCGCCCTTATCTGCTACATCATCAAACTTAGAGCTTTCGTCAGGCGTAGAGCTTAAAGAGCTTTCCTCTACAGAAACATCATCAGTAGAAACGGAAGGCGTTGTAGATGAATCGTCCTTATCGTCAGAAGCGTAATCGGGTACGAAAGAGGATTGATCATCGTATTGAATGTTTGTACAAGCTGTGAGAACGCTGAATACCAATGTTATTATTAAAACTGTTGCTAAAAATTTCTTCATTTCAATTTTTACGGGTTACCGTATTCCTTTCATTTAATCATTTTTTATCCGGGATAATCTTCAAAAGAAAACTCTTCTTCGCTTTCAGGGCGAGAGTCTTGAGCGCCCTCTTGCACGTTAGCACCCTGCAAATCGGTTTGTATGCCAAAGAAGGTTTTAATTTCAGAAACTAACTCTCTAAACTTGGAACGATACGGAATAGAATCTGTATACCAATCCGAAATCTGCTCGGTATACTTACCTTCCAAGTATGCTTCCGTGCTAAAGCGAGGAAAATAAGTTATCATTCTGTTCTCCCCCTCTGCAACACCATAGGTTCTGGGGAAGAATGACATAAAACCTATAAACAACGCAAACAAAAGCACAACGCAAAGTATGTTTATTAAATAAAATTTTTTCATCGTTTCCCTCCTTAAAACCTAAAATACAAAAATGGGTTGTTGGATGAATCCGTTAGCATAACTATGCACAAAAGCAAAAGCACAACGTTTGAAACACATGTTAAGCAAACGGCAACAGCTTCTTTCTGTTTTGTTTCGTAAAACCACTTTTTAACCTTAGGCAGTATCGGAAAGCTAATAACAGCAGAAACAACTATCAAGAAAATATAATTAATAATTGTTGATTTTGCCATTGGGTCAATAAAATCATTACCACTAACAAAGATTATATTCTTAAAGAAGCTAAGCAAATCCTTTAAGTCTTCAAAATAGAATATGGCAAAGCCTATAACCACAACAATCAGCGAATAGATATGAGATAGTACGCTTGGGATTTTTTTCATCCTCTTCTTGCCGATAAGCATTTCTATAAGAATAAAAACGCCAAAGTATAAGCCCCAAATTATAAAATTCCAAGATGCGCCGTGCCAAAAGCCTGTGCAAAACCATACCAAAAACAGGCTTAAATACTTCCTGCGTTTGCCAAAGATGGGTACATAAAGCAAATAGTCACGGAAGAACGAGCCAAGTGATATGTGCCAGCGCTGCCAAAACTCTGATATGTTTTTACTAACGAACGGATGCTTAAAGTTTTCGTCAAAATGAAAGCCAAAAATCCTACCAATGCCGATAGCCATATCGGAATAGCCTGAAAAGTCAAAGTACACGTAAAGCGCATAGCATATAACGCCAACAACCGTACCGACATAGCTTTGGCTTGCCAACACGTCTTTTGGCAGGTGTTCTATCGTTGCGTAATCCCCTAAAAGATTAGTTACAACAGTAAACAAGTTGTTTGCTATAACAACCTTTTTTGCTAATCCAACAATAAACCGTGTTGCGCCCTCGCTAACGTCCTTAATCGTCGTTTTACGGTTAGAAATTTCTTTCTCTATCGTGGAATACCTAACGATAGGGCCTGCAACAAGCTGAGGGAACAATGAAATATATAAAAGCAACTTAAAAAAGCTCTTTTGCACATCCACCTTTTCCCAATAACAATCTATAACATAAGACATTATCTGGAAAGTAAAAAAGCTTATGCCTATAGGTAACCTTATGTTTGGCAAAGGGATAGACGCATTAAATAAGGCATTTATATTTTCAACAAAGAAATCAGTATACTTAAATACAAAAAGAAGCCCTATATTAAAAACAATCGCCAGCACTATAGATAGCTTGGCAACGCCAGTATTGCGCTTTTTATCAATTATCAAGCCTGCAATATAGTTAACCGCCGTTGAAAGAAGAAGCAACAAAACATAAGCAGGCTCTCCCCAAGCGTAAAAAAGAATAGAAAATACAATCAAAACCGCGTTTTTCACCCACAGCTTTGGTATGGCAAAATAGCACACAAAGCACAAAGCTAAAAAAACAAATATAAAAAACAAATCAGAAAAAACCATAAATACCTCTATCTAAACATAATATTTCCAATAAAAACCTAAAATATTATATATCATTTAAGAGAATAAGTCAACACCATTTACCTTTATTAACTACATCTTAACGCAAAAAAGTGGCTACCTAATAGGCAGCCACTAATCAGTAATTTTATATTAAATTATGCTTGTTTATTAGTTGGAAAGAGCAGCACACAATGCAATATAGTCAAGGCTGGAGTTTACATCGTCACAGTTGAAGTCAACTGCGATGGCGAATGCACCTTCAAGAATAGTGTCGCCCTTAATAACCTTCTTCTGAACTACATAGTCAGCAGCGGAAACACTACCGTCACCATTAATGTCACCACTAACAACAAGATCGTAGCTAATGCTTACGTTGCCGTTTACAACAACGTTTACTGTGCATCCTGTGGATACAAGGTCAGTATCTGCTAATTCTGTGCCGTCTGCCTTGTATATACGAAGGAAGTCTTTATCTTGATCAAACATTGCCAACGCAGAAGAAACAGTTGTGTTTTTCTTCATACCGCGGAAAGTGTTGGTGTCTTTAAGCTTTTCAAGCTCGGGCTTGGTGGTAGTTATATCATCGGGAGTACCGCCATTTACAAGTATATAACCTGTTCCGCGAATAGTGTTCTTATCAATATAAATACCGCACAAGTCAATTCTATCACCAACAGCAATCTTCTTTGCGTATTCATATCCCTCAGTTGCGCTGTGAATTATAAACATAATATTATTGCCGCTGATGTTTATTGTTTTAGCAACGCCCTCTTCAAAAATAGTAGAAACCGTATAGCTACCATCAGGATTAGGCGCTAACATAGCTGCACGCCAATACTGCAACGTCATACTTGTTGTAAAGCCTTTTGTAATAATAGAACTCTTATAATCAACAACAGAACCGTTTATTGAAGTAATCGGAATATACTGCTTATTTTGCGGATACGCAACCCACGGGCCAACCATAACTATTGCAGTAGCTTCGGCAGTATTCTTTTCGCCCACAGATGTAACTGTTATCTTGTAGTATTTGCCTGTAGCCTGTGCAGGAATCGTAAAGCTTGTGCCTGTAGTAGAAGTTTCAGCAACGATAATTTTTGCAGGTGTGCTGCTCATTTCGCCTTCAAAGCTTTCAACCTTGTATTTGTAAGAAAGAGCGTGTGTAACTGCGCCCCAATTAACCGTAAGCGCTTGATTGTGTGCAACAACGCTTTCAGTGGAAATAGTAGGAGCAACAACGGTTTTATCAGGAGTTACGGATTTGCCAACCATTGCAAGCATACCGTTTGCTATAGCTTTTGCGTTGGCGTCAAAATACTGGTCAAAAATTATAGAGTCTTGATTACCGGGAGAATCCATAAAGCCAACCTCGATCAAAGCGCCGGACATTACCGTTTCTCTGATAACTTTGAAATTCGCACTTTTAACACCGCGGTTTACCCAACAGCCAATGGCAATAACATTGTTTTGAATGTGGGTAGCAAGCTTTGCACTGGTAGAAGAGGCAGACAGGCTGGAGTGATAATAAGTTTCAACGCCCTTGCCGCCGCCTGCGTTTCTGTGTATAGAAAGGAAGTATGTAAAGCTACCGCTGTTTGCTATATAAACCTTAGAATCCATAGATTGAGTGATATCAGTTACTCTTGTAAGTGCACAAGAGGAGCCGGACTGGTCAATAAGCTTTGCAACTGCTATCGAAAGCCTCAAAACGTCGTCAGCTTCATGTCTGGAACCGTTAACTGCACCCGGGTCAGCACCGCCGTGGCCGGGGTCGATAATGAACGTAGCACTGTTTCTGGTACCACCGTTGTAATTAAGCGCAGCCTCAACGTCTGTAAACAATGCATCATTTGGAATAATGATTGCTAAAGACAGTATAAAGCATAAAGAAAGAACTAAACTTGTAATTCTTTTGGACATAATATGTCTCCTTTCAAAATATAATAGCCAACCTTTTACAACAACATTATATATCCAATATTTAGTTCGTGTCAATTGTCAAGAAAGTAGAAAAAAAGGCGAGTAATTTGTGCAAATTTACAGCCAACAAAGTGTGCTTAATAACAAATGTTGAAAAATATCATAAAATTATGCATTTTTGAATTTCAAAGACAAATAATCAGTTTTGTCTCTGTCTGATATGCCACACTCAAGCATGAAATGGAGGTATTTTATGTGTAGTGCTCTGTTTCTGCAAAGGAGCATATATTTAGTAGATAAGCCTAAATCAACCTCATATCCGCCAAGTTGGTTGGAATAAATAAGCTCTTCATCAAAAGCAAACTCATCTTTAGCAAATGCATCCCAAGTTTTTTGGTTTTCCAAAAGCTTGTTTTGCAGATTTTCGTCCTGCATATCCTTAAAAAGCTCGGTTATTGCATAGTCAATTTCTTCTTTCCATATCCTTGTGCCGTTCTTTATCTCCTCGCTCAATTCCTGATAATCTGCATCTAAATCAATCAGCTTATCCACGGGATTGTTTTTTATAAAATCGATATACTCAGCATCAGCGTATCCGTATGGGTCCAACATAAAATCCGTTAAATTTGTAATGATATTGTTAGGCGTTTCAGAAACCTCTTGAAAAGAAGTACTGTCTTCGAAAGAGGTGTTTTCTATATCTTGAGATTTCTGGCTATCGTTACCCTCGTTAATCAACTGATTATTGCACCCATAAAAGTTTAAAACTACGCATATAATCGCAACGCATATTAAAAGCTTCTTCATAACAACCTCCAAAATCATCAAAAAATTACACATCTTGTACCATTTTTCGTTATTACTATATAGTATACTCAAAATTCAATCCGTGTCAATTGTCAAGAAAGTAGAAAAAGCTTCGCGTAATTTGTACAATTTCACAGCAGTAAATTCCAAATAAGTCTGGCATCTCATAAAGACCCCTACAAAAATTAAGAAGCACATCGCTGTGCTTCTTAATTTTACTTTAGATTGTAATACGAATCATCAATTTTTCTTTTTTTCTTTGTATATATCTTTATTACCATCATGGCAATAAGCACAGCGATAATAACGCCGCAGGCAATATACAAACCTGTGGTATCACCACCGTCTGCTTTTAAAGACGACCACTCAAAGTTCATAGCGTTGATGATCTCGGTATCTTGGTGGCGGAACATCAATTTGGGATTAAAGCTCTTTGTGCCATCAAGCTCCGGCGGGTACAGAATATTATACGCATATTCATCGTTTTCTTTGTTATAGCTGTAATCTTCGTTTTCAACAACGGCTTTGTTAGGGCTTGCATAACAAATATACTCAGCATTTGCAAGAGCAATATCATCGCGAAGCAAAAAGTTGATAAACATTTCAGCTTGCTCAACCTTTTGGCAATCCTTTGTTATGCACATAACATCAATAAACTGATTGGTTATAAGCTCCCCTTGCTCATTTCTCGGATAATAAAACTCCAGCGCATCATTTTCGTCCTTCATCGTTAAAAAGTCGCCGGCGTAATATGTTGCAACAGCCGCATTGCCATCCTGCATTATGTCAAAAATTTCATCATTAACATAGCGCTTTAAAACCTTTTTTTGATTTTTAAGCTCATCGGCTGCAGCGTTCCAATCCGAAACGTTAGGCGAATTAATGTCAATGCCAAGCTTAAACTGAGAGATAGCAAATGCATCTCTGGGGTTATCGAACATCAAAATTTCGCCTGCGTATTCATCGCTCCACAGTAAATCCCAATTATCCGTTGGATTGCTTACCATCTCGGAATTATAAATAACGCCTACCATCCCTACGGTATAAGGAATAGAATATTCATCGTTCGGGTCAAAGGGGAAAATGCCCTTATAAATGTCAGCTATATTCTTATAATTTGGAATATTATCATAATTCAACTTTTGAAGATATCCCTCTTTGTAAAGCCTTTCAAACATATAATCGGACGGAAAAACAACGTCATAGGTTATACCACCGTTTGAAAGCATGGCATACAGCTCTTCGTTGTTTGCGTAGGTTATATACTCAACATCAATGCCCGTTTCCTCTTCAAACTGTGCGATAACGTCAAGCGTATCATCCTCGCCGTCGGAAATATACTCACCCCAATTGAATACACGCAAGGTTGTGCTGCTTTCCTCCTTGCACGAAGACAAGCACAAAGTACCCATTATAAGAAAGACAATCATTATAGCAGAAAATGCTCTTTTCAACTTACTTAAAATCTCCTTCGTTATTTTTTCGTGCTACGCATCTTTGCATACATATCCTTGCTGCCGATGAAGTTTTTGATTATCAAAACTAACAATACAACAACAAAAATGATGGTGGAAAGTGCATAAATGTAATCGGGAACGCCTTTTCTTGCGGCGCTGTATATAAACAGCGGCAACGTGTTATAAGAGCCCGCAGTAAAGCGGCTGATAACAAAATCGTCAATAGAAAGCGTAAACGCCATAAAGAAGCCCGTAAATACACCTGTTCTTATAGCGGGTAACTCAACCTTAAAAAACGCTTTTAAAGGTGTGCATCCCAAATCCATTGCGGCTTGAGGCAAATAAACGTCCATTTGCTTTATCTTGGGAAGAACCGATAATATAACATAAGGTATCTCAAATGTTATGTGGGATATCAAAAGCGTATAAAAGCCTAAAAAATCCTTAACGCCGATTATTGCAAACAGCACCCCAAACAAAAGCACCAAGGATACAGCAGTAACGATATCAGGGCTTGTCATGGGTATATTTGTAACCATCATAACGGCGGATTTAATCTTTTTGTTTTGGTATTTAGAAATACCAACCGCTGCCGCCGTACCGATAACTGTAGAGATACAAGCGGATAGAACTGCAATTATTACAGAATTCTTCAGCGCCTCTTTAGCGGCGTTATTGATAAAAAAGTCCTTATAAGCGGCAAAAATATTCTCGCCGCCAAAGTCGAACGAACGATATATCAACAGCGCTATCGGGGAATACAAAAACAATATAACGAAAGCGATATATACAACTTTTAGAAAGGTACCTTTTTTATTCTTTATCATATAAGCATACCTCCATCATCGTCATCAGAGGTGAACTTACTCATAATTGCCATAGAGATGATAATAAGAATAAGCAGAATTATAGAGAATGCGGAGCCAAGATTATAGTTGTTTGTAAGCATAAACAACCCCTCAATCTTATCGCCAACGGTTGCAAACATACCGCCGCCAAGCTTTTGAGAGATATAGAAGGTGCTGACAGAAGGAACAAACACCATCGTTATGCCCGAAACAATACCCGGCATACTCAAGGGCAACAATACCTTGCTAAGCACGGAAAATTTTGTGCAACCAAGGTCATGCGCTGCCTCGAACAAGCTGTTATCAAGCTTTGAAATAACTGAATATATCGGCAAAACCATATAAGGCAAGAAGTTATATACCATACCAACGATTGCAGCGGCATAAGTTTCGCTAAACCCCATAGCCTCGGTTAAAATATATATCGCGTTAGTTCTGATAACAAAGTTCATCCACATAGGAAGCATCATCAAAAGCATCATAGCGGTTTGCCCACCGCTGGACATTTTTGAAATTATGTAAGCCAAAGGATAACCAACAACAAGGCAAACAACCGTAGCAATTAACGCAATTGCTAACGATATTGTCATAACGGAAATGTTTTCCTGTGTGCCAAGCATTGATATATTGTCCATAGTGAACTTTCCGTTAGCATCGGTAAAGGTATAATATATCACCATAAACAACGGAAATACTACGAAAATTATTGCCCACAGTATATAAGGGGCAGAGATCAGTTTTTGCAGAATGTGTCTGCTCCCGCGCCTACTCATGTTCAAGTTCCTCATCAGCATTGGAAAGATTATCAAAATCCTCGCTGTAAGAACTATAATCGCCGTATATACCGGAATACTCGGACTTTTTCATAATGTGTATCGCATCAGGTTCGATATACAAGCCTATATCGGCACCAACGGGCTGATAATCCGTTGTTTGAATCATCCATTTAAAGCCACCGATATCAACAATTATCTCAAAGTGAACGCCTTTAAAGGTAACGGAGGTAACTATACCGCGAAGCATACCTTTTTCGGGCGCAACAACATCAACGTCCTCAGGGCGAACAACAACGTCCACTGCTTCCCCGCTTTTATAGCCTTTATCCAAGCAGTCAAACACGTGGCCGGAGAAAGATGCCTTGTAGTCTTCAAGCATAACACCGTCTACAATGTTACTTTCGCCAATGAAATCCGCAACAAAGGCATTAACGGGCTCGTTATATATATCTTCGGGTGTACCAATCTGCTGAATAACGCCAGCGTTCATAACAACAACACGGTCAGACATAGAAAGCGCCTCTTCTTGATCGTGCGTAACGTAAATAAACGTTATGCCCATACGCTTTTGTATACTCTTAAGCTCAACCTGCATATCCTTACGAAGCTTAAGGTCCAAAGCACCAAGCGGCTCATCAAGAAGCAAAACGCGCGGGTTTACAGCCAATGCACGTGCTATTGCAACACGCTGCTGCTGACCACCGGAAAGTGTGGAAATATCACGCTTTTCAAAACCCAAGAGATTAACCATAGAAAGCATATCGTGAACGGTTTTCTTAATCTCTTGCTCAGGCGTTTTCTTTACCCTCAAGCCAAAAGCTACGTTTTCATAAACGTTTAGGTTGGGGAATAAAGCATACTTTTGAAAAATAGTATTCACCGGACGTTTATGAGGCGGTAGGCTGTTAATCAGTGCGTTGTCAAAATACACCTCTCCCTTATCCGGCGAGATAAAACCCGCAATTATACGAAGAGTAGTAGTTTTTCCGCATCCAGAAGGACCCAAAAGCGTAACAAATTCCTTGTCACAAATTTCAAGCGACACATTGTCTAAAATCTGATCGTCGTCAAACTTAACAGATATGTCTTTCAGACGCAAAAGAACATTGTTCAATCTCTTATTCTCCTTTGTTTTTTATTACAATAAAATGAATATACTTTTTTTTTCGGATTTTGTCAATAGTTTGAAGAATATTTATGTAAATTTTTTAATTACATATTCATTCAGTTGTGGTAATAAGACTATCCCGTTTAATCTTTTTTCGGCGTTTTCTTATTGCAAACACCACGAAAAAAGCCACTAATGCAAGGCAAACAACAACTGATGTATATTTAAACACCTTCATAAAACTGATTTTACCTTTATTGGCAACAACAGCACCTTGCAAATTGCTTACTGTATACTCCTTGCTTTCGGTTAGTACAACCAGATCAAAGGTTACTATCGCCGCTTTTATTTTATCGCCGTTAGATAGCTTCACGTGCTCTGTAACGCGAAGAATGTTCTCGTTTACAAAAGCAGAGGAATAGCCCACTCCATTAATAAATACCTTCGCATCTTCTGTAAAGCCTTTACCGTACACATATAGTGCATCTTCTCTTATTTCGTAATCAACAACGTTTATCGGCTGTAGCCCTAACTGAAGATTTGTGGTTTTATATGGAGATGCTCCGTCATTTAGATAATGATTCCCCTCTATGGTATCGTAGGTTATAGCGTGCCTGTAATTCTTCAATTGGCTTTCAGTTATGTCTGCTTGATACAGCTTCATAACGTTCCCCGTGTGGATACCTGCGTAATGCAAAACGGTTGAAGAAAGCGAGCACGCGGTTAAATCCGCATCAGCGGCATCAAGCTCGTAATTGCTCCACAGCACGTACTCGGATAGGTATTTCCCCTCCTCCGCCGATACACCGTTGGCGTCTACCAACTGCTCGCCTCTCTTAATAAAAGTGGGCAGATGGTCACCGTACATTACAACGATGGTCTTTTCATCGTAATCACTTAAAAGCTTTATAAGCTTTTGTAAAAAAGCATCTTCCTCACGCACGATTTGAGCGTAATAAGCAAGCATATTGCTGTATTCTTCATCATCAGAGCCCGTTACGCCGATTTCATAATTGTAGCCCTCGATTAAAGTTTTCGGATACTTGCTGTGGCATTGTACGCTAACGGCAAAGATAAAATCCTCGTTTTCGGAATTTTCAAGAGCCTTAATAATATAATCACACAAAACCGCATCCTTTGCCCATCCCGTTGGAGTATATTCAAGCCCCGTCATACACTCACGCGGGATAAAACAATCAAAGCCGAGATTAGCATAAGCCGTGTTACGGCTGTAAAAAGCACCATCGTGATTGTGCATTGCGGTTGTTGAGTAGCCAAGCTCCTTTAAATCATACGCAATGGATTCGATTGCGGTTTTATTTAAAAATGTTTTATACGGATATTCATCAAACCCATAGTCTTTGATATAAGTGCCTGTTAATACCTCAAATTCAACGTTTGCGGTACATGCCCCCAAAGCGTTTACTTCCAAGCTGCCGGATGGATATTGCTTCTTAAGCTCAGAAAAAAACGGGTGCGGATTTTCAGAAAACTGAATGTCTTTAATTCTGCTTGTATCCATAAAAGATTCAAGCTGTAAAAACACAATATTAGGCTTTTCCTCCGGCGCGGTACTTTCAACGGAGTTAATAACCTCTTTTATGTTAGAAATATACTCTTTATTATATGTTTCAGGTTCGTCCACACCGTAATCTATAATGCTATACGTTAAACAATACGCATATCCGCATTTATCGTAAACATCGGGAAGGCGCATTTCACGCGAAACAGCCCCGGTTAAATAACATACGAAACCAAAAGCCAAAACAAAAGATACATTGCACAACGCTGTTATTGCAGAAGCTTTATAATTAACCTTTTCATCCTTAACGTGCTTAAAAATATATACCAACAACGCTATCGCCAACCCAAGTGCTATAGGAACAACAACCAAAGGTATAAACGATAAGTATACAGACGTTACGGCAAGGCTTTCCCTCAAAATCATAAAATCTATCGCTACCAAAGGTGTTGAACGGTAAGAAAGAAACACAGAGTTAGCAATGCCAAGCCCTAACCAAACACAGCTGATAAAGTAATGAATGCACAGCCTACGCTTAAAAAACATAGGTATACACAGAGATATCATAATAATAGCCGTAGAAAATACAAACATTGGAAAGCTTGTGAAAACATAGCTAAACAGCTTTAAAACCGATTTACGGCCTAAAAATTCAATTATTACATTGATAATCACCGCAGAAACCAAGCAAAACAAAAAGCTGTTATTGTAAAGCCTTATTGCACGCGGCTTTATGCTGTTGCAGAAAAACATTTTTATACAATTATAAATCTTTTGTAAAAACTGCTTTTCTTGAGTTTTTGATTCTTTCATATAAAACTCCGGTAAAAAGCTTTTATCCTTTAATGTGCCTTCTTATACCTTCAAAATTGGCACCGTTTAATTCAAATATAACGCCGCCGGGACAAAGCTTAGAATTTTTAAACGTTATTAGAAAATACTTTTTGTTGGAACGGATAGCCGATACGCCGCTTAAGGGAATGCATTCGTATCCGTTTCCAACCATTAAATAAATGCTTTGGTTGCAAATTTTACAGGATATGTCAGCGCCTGTATCGTTATCGTCCTCCTCAATACCAAAAGCAAACAGCTTGTAGCCAAAAAGAACGATATAAAGCATAAAAGTTGCAACAAGTGCTGCAAACGCGGCAATTACATACTCGCTAACAGCAAAATAATAAACAGAAAAAACTGTTAATGCCAAGAAAAACGCACCGTATACAATTAGTCTTGTGTTGGAAACAGACCACCATTTCATACGCTTTTGCGCTTTAGCAAAGGCCGCAGAAGCGGTGCGCTTAAATTCAAACGCCACTTCTTCCCCACCGGCAAAATCGTATAAAGCTTTATTGTCATCAGAAGCTTTGTTAAAGGTTTGGGTATCACCCTCGGAAAAAGCATTTTTGTTATCAAATCCTTCAGCGCTCATATTACTGCTCTCCTCTTAATAAAACCTTTTTCATAAACGATTCGCTATATACAACAAATCTTTCGTGATACACTTCCCCAACCTTACCTTGGGCATCAAAAAGCTCCATTTCAAAGCAAATTTTGCGCCCGTCCTTTTCGGTAAGCCTACAGGTACAGCTAACCGTTGCACCGATGGGCGTAGGAGCAATATGCTTAATATTTAGAACTGTGCCCACCGTTGTTGTGCCTTCTTCAAGCGTACCTTCAAGCAGCATACAAGCTGTTTTTTCTGCTAAAGCCGCAAGCGATGGCGTTGCAAAAACCTCCAAGCTGCCACTGCCAACGGCTTTGGCGGTATTAGCTTCATTAACAACAACGCTAAAATCAAATGTATTTTCATTACACATATCAACACCCCATTTCAATCAAATGAAGTATAATATATTTCACTATTTTTGTCAATATAAAAACTGCCTTGTCTGAACAACAAGGCAGTTAAAAGCGATATAAAAATTATATTAGCCGAGCCACTTCATAACGTAGTCAAGGAGGTTGTATTTGTAGAATACAACAACTGTTACAAGCGCGATAGTGGACATTATCTTAATGAATATATCAAGGCAGGGACCAACGGTGTCCTTAAGAGGGTCACCAACGGTATCGCCAACAACAGCAGCATCGTGTGCAGAGGAGCCTTTACCGTAACCCTTAATGCCGCCTTCTTCGATATACTTCTTCGCGTTATCCCACGCACCACCCGCATTACCTGTGAATATCGCAAGCATGATAGCAGAAAGCGTTGAACCTATAAGCAAGCCGGCAACGAAATTAACACCAAACAAGAAACCGCAAATAACGGGAATAGCGATAGCCATAAGAGCAGGAACGCGCATTTCCTTTATGGAGCCCTTGGAAGAAATTTCAATACAAGTCTTATAGTCAGGAAGAACTTCGCCCTGAAGCAAGCCCTTAATCTCTCTAAACTGGCGTCTAACTTCTTCAACCATCTTTCTTGCAGCCTTTGCAACGGCATCGATTAGCATACCGGAGAAAAGGAAAGGAAGCGCCGCACCAACAATTGCACCTGCAAGCGTGAGGGGATCAATTATGTTAAGGGAGATTGCATCAACAACCTTAGACTCAAAGGATTCGTAGGTGCCGGGGTTAGCGGCAAACAAATAAGAAGACATCATGGAAAGTGCAGCAAGTGCGGCAGAGCCAATAGCGAAGCCCTTACCGATAGCAGCAGTTGTGTTACCAACAGAGTCAAGCTTATCCGTAATAGTTCTAACGTCCTTATCAAGGCTACTCATTTCAGCTATACCGCCGGCGTTATCAGAGATAGGACCGTAAGTGTCAACAGAAACGGTTGTAGCAACAAATGAAAGCATACCCAAAGCTGCAAGAGCAATACCATACATGCCACACACGCAGTAAGAAGCGTAAATTGCTATACCTAAAACAACGCAAGGAGCGATACAGGAACGCATACCCAACGCAAGACCTTGTGTAATGTTGAGCGCAGGACCTTCAATAGAAGCAGAAGAAACGCGCCTTGTGTGCTTATAATCACTGCTGGTGTAACGTTCAGCGATAATACCAACGAGGATGCCTGCTACTATACCGCATACAGCGGCAACAGCGGGAGAAATCCAACCAATAGAAAACTCAATTTGTTTAAATGCTTCATGATCGGATCCGATATCACCAAAAATGAAATAGCTAAGACCAAAAGCACCGATTATTGCAACGCCTGCAGAAATCCATGTAGCAAGATTAAGCTCTTTGTGAGGATTTTCTGAAAGCTTTTTCTTAATAAGCAAGGAAGCAACGCCCAACACGCAAGCGATAAGACCAACACCCGCAAATATAATGGGGAAATACGCAAGCTTTTCTATAAGGCTTACGTTATTAAACAAAAACTCTTTGTTAAAAGCGTTCTTAGAGAACAATTCAATTGCAAGTATAACGGATGCAAGGATAGAGCTAACGTAGCTTTCAAGCAAGTCAGAGCCCAAGCCTGCAACGTCACCAACATTATCACCAACGTTGTCAGCAATAGTAGCGGGGTTACGGGGGTCATCTTCAGGGATGTGAGCCTCGGTTTTACCAACAAGGTCTGCACCCATATCAGCAGCTTTAGTATAAATACCGCCGCCAACGCGGTTGAACATTGCGATAACAGAGCAACCAAGAGCATAGCCGGACAATGTCATGGTAAACGTGGTGGGCATATTGTAACCGCTAAAAATCATGCTTAATATGCTATTCTGTGCTTCATAATGACCATTAGAGGTTATAGCTGTAAGCTGACCCAAACCAAGACCAAACACCAAATAAACAATAACTATACCAAGTAGCGCAAAGCCGCCAACGCAAAGGCCCATAACGGAGCCGCCGCGGAAAGCAACCTTAAGGGTTTCGCCCAAGCTTTTAGTAAGGCGAGCTTTGTTAGCAACACGAACATTAGCGTAGGTTGCTATCTTCATGCCGATAAAGCCTGCACACTCACTCATTGTAGCACCGATAAGGAAGGTGATACCTGCCTGCCAAGAAATAAAAATAGCAAGCAAAGCGGCAACAACAACGGCAACGATAGCTATAATCTTTAGCTCGTAATTAATAAATGCATTAGCACCGATACGGATAGCGCTTGCTATCTCCTTCATCCTGTCTGTACCTTCATCCATCTTCTTAACCTTGAAGAAGCTGAATGCCGCATAGGACAAAGCAAGAACAGCAGCAAACACTACAACAATTAACAGTAGTTCCATAAAAACCTCTCTTAATAAATATTGTTTATATGGGAAATCCAAGCACACTTGGACGGAAGCGGAAATTATGGGTTTATATTACGTTCCATGACAAAACCCATTATAGTATAAACATAAAGTTGCAAAATGCAATAAACCTTTATTTAATAAATTATTAATAAAAATAAAACAAAACGGCTATACATATAAAACGTATAGCCGCATTAACTAACTCACTGTATTTTAGGCATTGCCGTCGTCACTTGTTTTACTGTCATTATCAGCATTGTCGCTATTCTTGTTCTTGATATTTTTAAATATATCCTTAGCAGTAGCAACAACGTTTTTGTCCTCAGCATAATCGGGATATCCAAGGTCATCATAATATTCATCGTTAAAGAAATTGTAGTTGCCGTTAGGTACCTTTCTTAAACGGAAGAACAATATATAGCCAAGGAACAAAACAAAGCCTATAATAGTAGCAATAAGCCCAATTATTCTACCGGGAGTTTGATATTCAAATTCAATTGAAATATTCTCTCCGGCAGGAATTTCAACAGCCATAAAGCCATAGAACACCTTGTTTATATCAACCTCTTCGCCGTTTACCTTAGCGCTCCAGCCGCCCATCGGGATACCAGCAAGCTCGCTTATATCATAGGGTACGGAGAAGAAAACTATTTGCTTCTTGTCGCTGTCGATAGTAGCGTTAAAGCCGTAGGAGCCCCACTCAAAGCTTTCGCACACGTTGCCGTTTAGCCTATCTTTAACAGAATCGGCATAAACCTGAAATTCCGGCTTCTTAACATCTGAACGTGTAGCCTCGGGCAGAATGGTTGAATAGTATTCCGCCATATCGTCAGGCACAACAAGGTAGCTACACAGATAAATATGCCTGTCTGCCTTCCCTATCTTCTCAAACTCGCTTTCCTTCATAAACGCTTCGTAAGTGAAGCCCATAGGCAAATAGTTCTCGTTTTCATAAACGTTGAAGCCATAGGTGCCATCACTCATAAGGTTTTGTTGAGAAACAGGCTCTTCAGTAAAGCCCTGCATCGAAAACTTGCTAACGTGGCGCTTCTCTACAAAGCAGTATTTTACCGAAAGGAAACCGCGCAAGCCGTACAAGGTGTTAGCAGGGCGCGATGCAACGTTACGCGTAACGTTAACCTTCGGATAGAAATCCAAAATTGCAGACGGAACCGTTGAGTTAAAGCATTGTATAGATGGAAGATTCCAGTAAATGCCGTAATTATCGATATGAGAGCGCGTGCTACCGTCTTTATTATACAAGTCCATGCGATAAAACTGCTCGTAAACATTGCTAAGTGGTGCGTTTTTGATATCGGTACTGTCAGGCTCGCTATTAGATTCTTTCATATTTACCGTTGATTCAACGCAATAATCAAGCAAATACTTTACGGAAGCATCGCCGCAATGCTGTTTTCCTGTGAAAATGTGAACCATACCGTAAACAACAATGACGATACACATGCTGTACAGCAGCACCTTTTCAAATATCTTTTTGCCTCGGAAGTATTTTACAAGCACATAAGCTAAAGCAATACACCCAAAACATATTACGGCAGAAATCAGTATTCTTATCGGGTAAGAAGAACGCGAGGTAGACCAAACGGAATTAACCTCTTTCCAGCTTATAAACGAAGGAACAAGAATCATAAAGCTGAAAATTGCGGTTGTAACAATGCCCGCATTCCAACGAATGTTGCACTTATCAAGAGAAACAATCGTTGCAAGAACAAGCATCATTACAAGCATAAACATCCATCTTGCGTAGTAAGAGGAGTTGCCTGCGAAGAATAGAGAATTTAGCACGGGTACAAGCGCGCAGAATACCAAAAAGATGATAAAGCGCGAAAGCCAGCTATTGCGCCTATTCCAAATATAGGTGATTGCACCTGTCATACCAAACAACGGTACCCAAGCCGCATTGGAAGCCCAACGCGTTGTGTGCGTTTGAAGCGTATCTTCTAAATCCTTGCCACCAAAAAACTCCGGTCTGGAAGGAATATCGGGCGGGAAGAATAAGCTTTGGAAAATGTGACCATATCGTTTAGTATAAAGCTCACCCTTCGTTGTCCACAAAAACGCAGATTTTATCGACTTAAATTCTCTATCCAACCTGTTATTGCTTAATATCGAAAGTATTGAAGGAAGCAAAAATACCAAGGACATCAAAACGCCCGTTATAGCTTCGAATACTAAAAGCATAAATTTTTTAAAGGTAAGCTTAAACGAGAGAGAAGAACAGCGGAAGAAGAAGTACATTACGCAAAATACAACTTCCCCGATAAAGAAAAAGTAGTTTACAGAGCCGCATATAAACACCGCAAAAGCAAACCAGCCGCGGCGGTTGTTCTGTATAAGCTCTTCTATGCCCAAAAGAAGAAGCGGGAAAAATGCAACGGAATCATGAAAATGATTAAAAAACACGTTGTATATCTGAAAACCGCTGAAAGCATACATCAACGCGCCCGCAACAGCAATAATAGGCTTTTTAACAAAGCGTTTTAGATAGGCATACGCGCACAGGGCAGCAACGGCAAACTTTAAAGTATACATTGGTGCCATCATATAAGGCGCCCAAGAGGACGGGAACAAGCACATTATCCAAAAGAACGGGCTTGTGGTCATATAAAACGAATAGTCACCAACAAAGTTTGAGCCAAGATCCGTGCACCAATCCCAGCCGAAATTGCCGTTTCTAAACATTTCAACACCGTGGCGATGGAACGGTATTTGTTGAACGTTATAGTCCCCATAGTAAATAAAATACCCGCTGTCTTTAATAACAAACGGCAAGAATATTAAAGCAGAAAGAACAAGCCCCAAAAGAAAAGTAAGCTTGTAGTAATAGTATTTGGAAAAGCCTGTATCTTCGTGATACGAAAGCTTTGTGTTCTTAAACATAAAATCTTCCTCTCAGATAAAAAGCCTATACGACATTTTCATTCGAATAATAATGCTATTGTACTACCATTAACACAATTTGTCAATGAAAAAGAGCAAATAACCAACAAAATGCCTCAATAAGTATTTCACACATATAGTCGAAGCAAAACAAATCATCCCCACCGATTTTGCTCGGTGGGGATTTTTGTGTCTATTGAACTAATTTTAAATGAGTTTGGCGCAGACAAGCACCAAACTCGTCCTTGTTATAATATTGGGATATCAGAAGCCGTTAATAACGCCGGCATCATACTTAAGAATCATAGCTGCATCAAGGTTATCAGCACAGCCGTCCTTGTTTACGTCTGCAAGTGCAAGCTTGGAGGCATCAAGATCGATAATGCCTGCATCGTACTTGAGGATCATAGCAGCATCAAGGTTATCAACGTAGCCGTCCTCGTTTACGTCACCAAGGTCAGCGCCGGAGCCGATTGTTACATCATAGCTTACTGCAACAAAATTTTCAATAGCCATGATATTAACATTATCATCTTTACCGTTTACGGTTACATTTACAAGATTGGAATTGCGGATGTCAAAGCTATAATCGGTTGTAAATATAATCTCAGCACGGTAGGTCTTACCAGCCTCAAAGGTTGTTACTTCACTGCTGCCATAAAACCATTTAAGGTCTGCGGTTTTAATACCAACATTACTTTCATAATCATAGGTGTTTTTATAAATCGCTGCCTTGTCGCCTGCATTGGGGATGAGGAAATCAATAATATCTATGTACCTATAAGTAAACTCATAAACGATATACACGGTATGTTCATCGGAACCGGTATAAACAACTATATTATTACCGATCGTTTCATTCACAGTTACACTTATATGTTTTTCATCAGCAAGCTCTTCCTCAAAGGTAAACGCAAAGGTTGCGTAATAAGACTGACCGCTTGTAAAAGCATCCTTATACATGGAATTTGAACCCCAGCTTGCAGTAGCATTAGTTACGGTAAGATCGGTATCGTATTTGTATTCAACGGGGGTATCGGCTAATTTATTACCGATTTTGGGAATGGAAAAGCTGTAAATATCCATAGTAAAGGTTTCAAGCTTCCAGGTTACTGTTGCAGTTATGTTATAAGCATCTCTGTAGGTAAGCTCTGCCTTTTTACCGGCTATGTAAACAACAGTATTTTTGTCAAACTGATAACCTGTTTGAGTTTTAATTTTTACGTAAATACGGTAGGTTTTGCCCGCCTCAAAGGTAGAGGAGCTTGTCATAGTAGTGCCCGTGATATCATCACGCCACCAGTAGGTTTCTACTGTAATCTCGTTGCGATGGTTGTAATCAACAAAAGCAGTATCTGGATTTGCGCCTACCGTAGGGCGAGAGGTTTCGATGTGCAAATTGCCAAGGAAAGTGTTGGCAGCCGATACGGGAGCGGAATGTTGAACACCAACGGCGAGCACGGGTAACACCATTAAAAGTGCCATAAAAACGCCAAGTAGTTTTTTTGTAGATCTTTTCATAATCTAACCTCCTGAAATTATATTTTTTTAATTTAAACTATCAAGTATACCTGCATCATGCTTAAGTAACGTTGCGGCATCAAGGTTATCAACATAGCCGTCATTATTAACGTCGCCAAGGGTTACAAGGGGGTTGTACTTAGCAGAAACAACAAGTTTTCCGTTAACATCTGTAAACTCTACGTCCCAGCCGATAAACTCGTAGCCTTCGATAGCAGGTGCTTCGGGTGCAGTTGCATCGTTGCCGTGTTCTACGGTTTCGGTCTTAAGAGTTTCGCCGTCCTTACCAACGAAGGTTACGGTGTACTTGTTGATTTCGTATACAGCTGTTACGGTTATATCTTCGGTTACGTTGTTAAAGGACTTGTCCCAGCCTGTAAAGGTGTAGCCTTCAACGGAAGGTGCTTCAGGTGCGGTTGCACCTTTACCAAGCTCAACTTCTTCAGTCTTAAGCGTTTCACCGTCTTTGCCAACGAAGGTTACGGTGTTAGTAGCTGTTTGGTACTTTGCGGTAACTATAACGGGCTGTGTAATACCTGTAAGCGCCTTGTCCCAACCGCTGAACTCTTTACCTTCAACGGTAGGTGCTTCGGGTGCGGTAACGGTGCCGTCGATTGCGGGAACTATGCCGATAATTGCACCGTCGGGCATAATAAAGGTTGCGGTAACTGCATTATAAACCTTTGTTGCTTCTAAAATATCGCTGTTATTTTCGCCGATGGTTATAGCGTTCCACTGCTCCTCGGTGCCCTCGTAGTAAACGGTACCGATACCGTTGTCGTCGTGAAAGTTCAAGCCATAATTCTCGATGTTTGTTATAGCGACGGGGATCACGATCGAATCTATAGGATTTCTGCCGTAGAAGGCGGAGTCACCAATAGTGGTAACGGAGCCGTCACCGGGGATAATACTGTTTTTAGCGCCGAAAACAAGCTTCTTTTCGTCTTCTTTTATTATACAGTTGTTAACGCTGTAATATACACTGTTATCCTCTGCAACGGTGAGGTAAGCAAGAGCATATGCGCTGTCGAAGGCGTAAGGATCGATCGACTCAACCGAGGCGGGAATATGTACAGAGGTCAAAGACTTACAATCTACAATTATGTTTCTGCCTATTGTTTTTACGCCCTCTTCTATGGTGAGCTTAGAAAGGTTCTGACAGGCATAGAACATACTGCCACCCATCGTCTCAACTGTACCGGGGAAGGTTACCTCAACTAGATTTTCGCAGCTGTTAAAAGCATCGTTACCGATGAAAGTAACGGAGGATGGGATGCTAACGCTTGTTATGCTGCTGCCATGAAAAGCATAGGTACCGATGGCAACGATGCCTGTGGGGATAACAAGGTCGGTCAAATAGCCTGCACCGGCAAAAGCACCGTCACCTATTTTTTCAACACTGCCGTCAGTGGGGATAGCTGCACCCTCAAACGCCATTGCAATGCTTTTGTCGGTTTTGTTTATAAAGCAGTTATTCTTGCTTTCGTATGTAGTGTTGCCTTCTGCAACGGTGATGCCTGTGAGCCCACAGCCCCTAAAGGCACCGTTGCCGAGAGTAGTAAAGCTTGCAGGCAGGTTAACGCTTTTAACGCCGGAGTTTGAAAACGCATCGGTGCCTATTTCCTTAAAGCCCTCGGCAAAGGTAACGCTGTCAAGTGCATAGCACTCACTAAACGCTTCTGCGCCAATCTTCTCAAGAGATGCAGGGAAGTTGATATCTGTAAGAGCCTGACATCCGTCAAACATCTCCTGGGGTATTTCAGTTATCGCCTCGTTTAAGGTTACTTTGACAAGCTTTTCACAGTCACTAAAGATCGAAGTGTCAAGGGTCGTAACGCTTGCAGGGATAACTATCTCCTTTATAGCGGTAGAGGAAAAGGCACTGTAGCCTATTTCTTCAAGAGTAGCAGGCAGGCTTACGGTTTCAAGCGCATCGCAAAAACTAAAAGCATAGGCCTCGATATCGGTAACACCTTCGGGGATGACTATGGAGGTCAGACCCTTTCTTGTATAAAAGGCAGAGTCACCAATAACGGTAACAGAGCCGTCTGCAGGGATGGTTGAGTTTTCAGAGCCGAGAACGACCTTTTTGGCGGCGGTCTCTATAATACAGCCGCCTTCACTGTGGTATACGGTATTGCCGGCCGCAACGCTAAGGTTTTCAAGCTGATAACAGCCGTTGTAGGGACAATAGCCAAGGGAGGTGAGGGTGGAGGGGATGGCAACATCCTTAAGGACCATACATTGTGTAAAGGCACTGTCGCCGATAGTAAGAAGCCCCTCGGGCAAGTTGACCTTTTCAAGCCTGGTACAGGCCGAAAATGCATTCTTGCCTATTTCAGTGATAGTGGAAGGCAAAGACGCCTCGGTAATATAACCACAGTTTCTAAACGCATAATCACACACAGAGGTGACGTTTTCACCTATCACTACCTTGGTGATGTCATTCATATAAGCACGCCAAGCATCAGAAGTGTTTTCGCTTACAAAGTCCAGCATTTCACCTGAGCCGCTGATGGTAAGAGTACCGTCGGTAGTAAGAGTCCAGTTAAGGCTGCCCCAGGTATTGCTTACATCGCTTTCTAAAGCGAAAGCAGTAAAGCTGAACGCACTTATAAACATAAGCACGGAAAGAATTAAAGCAATTACTTTTTTCATTGTTTTCTCCTTAACGCATTTTAAATTTGATCAGTATCAGTACGGACATTTGTATTGCGTTTTTGGCAACGCTATCTCTCCTATGAAAAAATTAGTTTTTATTTACCGCTTGCCCGCAATTTGGGCAAAAATTAGGTGGATTTTTTGCGTTATCAAAAGGCACTCCACATTCCTTGCACTTGCCTTCATCATTTTGAGAAACGGGCGTTTTGGGTTGTGGAGGCTTGCAATACATATCAGCACCGTCGTACAAGCCCGCCTCTTTTTTTCTAAAAAAACCGAATATACCCATCAGCCAAGCTTTTCTCCGCAAAATTCACAGAACTTGCCGCTTACAGGTGCGTTGCAGGCAGGGCAAACAGAGGGCGTTGCAGAAGCGGACGCTTGCATCGGTTCACTTTGCGTAGGAGCGCTTGAAGTTATTGAAGCCTTTGCCTTTTCAAGATAAGTGTTTGCCATCTGCATTAGTTGGTCCTTTTGTGGACCGTCGGGCCAAACCTTTGCAGAGTCGGTAAGGGACTTGTACATAGCAAGGTCAGCCTTTTGCTGTTCGGTAGTAGCCTGCCCAAACAATGCAAAAAACTCCTTATACTCAGGAGAAAATCCACTGTCTGTATTTGAAGAAGTTGCTTTCGGAGGCATACGGCTTTGACTTACAAGGGCCTCTATCTCGTCATACATAGCCTTGTACTCACGCCATTCGGGGTTAAAAGATGGATCAAAATTACTGTGAGAGGCCATACGGAAGCCTCTGGTATCGGCTTCGGTTGTAACCTCAACAGGAAAATGGTTCAGCTTAAACCTTATCTCATCAAAATAAGGGTTATTTTTAATGCCCATATCAACGTAAAAATCGTAGCTATACTTATATCTGGGTGGGTTATAGCCCACACGCTCACCTTTATCGTTGGTATACTTAAGCTCTTCGTATCTGTCATCAATGTCGAGGGTACAGGAAACAACATCTTCAAATTTTATAATATCTGCATTGTCTTTTCTATAGTTAATATCGTGAGATACAGCAAAACGCATAGGAACATCGCCTCTCATTTCTGCATAGAAGAAATGCTCTTTACCTATTGCAGGATTAGGCCAAAAGTCTTCAAGTGCTTTTGCGTTTTCTTCACGGTATTTAAGCTGGGCGCCTATTTCCTCAACGGTAGATTCCTTTCTGTCGGAAAACCACGGGGAAAGTTTTGCCACACAGTCGGTGCACATATTGCCGTCTTTCAGCTTTCTGTTGCCAAAAACTCTATTTTCGTCGCCACAAAAGGCGCACGCTTTCTTACTGAATAAATCTCCCAAAAATCCCATAAAACAAAGCTCCTTTCATCTACAGATATGTGTTTTTAATTTGCATTTTTACGGAAATAAGGTAAAAGCTTTTTATACAGTGTTATAGAAACGCTGTTCACATCGCCTATCTCTTTGGTATCACCATTATAATAGGTAAGAACTATGCTTATGCTTGGCGCATCCAGAACAATAAGCTCGTCAAATGAAACATCGCTTTCGCTGTTATTGCTTTCGCTTTCAGACGGAATATCCACAAAACTATCAAGCTTAAGCTCTTTTATATAGTTGTAATCCTTCTTCGCCAGCTTAACAGGCTCGGTCAGCTCATACTCACCGTACTCATCCCTGCACTCGCCCGTTACGAAATAAGAACGGTCAAGCTCTTTTACGGTAAAATTAAAATTGTGCTGAGCGTAGCTGTCCGAACGGGAAAGCTCCAACATTATCCACTCTGTAGGCATCTCCATACCCGGCCCATCTACCATATGTTTCTTGCAGCCGAACAACGACAGTATCGTTGCAATGCACATAATAATCACCACCATTTTATTAATGTTTTTCATTTGAATTATCCTTTGTAAACGAGTACTTGTCTTTAGAGGCGGAATAAGGATTTTTGTTTTCTCTGTACGGCTTTTCGTTACTGCAATCACTTGCAAAGCCTAAAAACTCCATCCATAACACTATGTTCAATATCCAAAGGCCAAGTGCTATCCAAAACCACAATAATCGCCAACCCAAAATAAAATGCAGTGCCAGCAATATCCATGCAGGAATGCTCCACTCAAAATTCAATAACATATTGAACAAAAGCGCAAGAAAAAAGTTTCCTGCCCTTTTTGACATTCTCATTTTAATCCTCCGATTATCAACGCAAAAGTTTTTGTCGGCTGCGGATTTTGCCTGTGAATGTATCATAGTTGAAACCGGCTCAACAATAACACATTCACGGACAAACAAGTGAAACTAAACAGCCTTACCTTACGCAACAAGGTAAGGCTGTTGTTATTTTTCTGTTAAATTAGGGTTTTAGGGGTAATGCTTTCAAGTATTTTTATAACGTCGGCATCGTGGAGACTGATAGAGCTATCTTCCCCTTATACCCACATATTGACCTGGTATTGTAAAACGCCCGTGTCCTCCCACAAAAGCACCAGCCTCTTCCCCATTAACGCAGAAGCGGAAAAACCGCCCCAAACGTGTTCACCGGTCATGAAGCTATCAAGCTCCACCGCATCCTTATATATGGATTTGGGAGGCATAATACCCTTTGTATCGCCGTAAAATATTATTTCCATACTTGGCTTGATCATAATATCAAAAGGGCTTACTGCACCTTTGCAAAGCTTAACGCTGTTTGTTTTGGGCGCGTTAGGGACTTTACCGAAAACATCCATAACGGGTATAAGCATCCAGCCAGCGGGAACGGTAACACTGAACTCGCCAACGTCATAGCTTTTGTCAAAAGCACTAAAAGCGCTTAGTTTGTTGTTGTTCATAATTGATTTTATGTATCAAAAACTATATTTTTTCAAAAACCATCATAGGATTGAAAACAAAGTTGCCGTTTTCGTCAAGCTCCATTTTCTGCCAAGGGTCGATAGATTCGCCCATTATCTCGCCTGTTGTATTGGTGAGATAATAATAAACGCCGTCTTCAACCTTAACCTGATATTCTTCCATAATGCCCAGTCCATCGTCTGTAACCATCATGCCCGATGCCTTTGCTTCTTCTATCTGATCAGCAGGAATGGGAGCCGTTACGGAAAACTTATCTTCAGTTATGATAAACACAACATTTGCCATCTGCATAAGCTCTGCCTTTTCTTCGCCTTCTGGCATAGCAAGAACCTCGTCAAGGGTAAGCTTCTTAAATCCCACCTCGGGATCGAAGGTAGCTATAGTCTTAATTTTCCATTTACCTGTCATTGTAATATCCTCCTTAACTTAAATAATTACGCCCAAGGGTCTGCTGCCTTAGGTGTGCGAATATCAACAAGAAGCATCTGATCCCAAAGGAACCATACACCATCGCTGCCTCTCTGACGAAGAACAACCTCACGTGCTGTATCAGCGCCGCCGCTCTTTATAAACAGCTTCATATAACCGGGATTTGCATCGGAATAGGGGTTAGTGCTGATAGTTACCTTAAAGGGCTCTGCAGGAGTATAGTTGTTGTCAGGGGTTGCACCTTCAAAGTAGGAAAAAGGAACGTAGGTTTTACCATCACGGAAGCGGTCATTCAAGAAAGAAATATCCATACCGCTGAGAGGACGGGGACCACGAAGCCAGTTAAGCATTTCGGTACCTACCTGCTTATCTGCCGCATAAGCACAAACCGCACAAAGAGTTAAAGCGGCTGTCTTAAAAGGAGTGTCCAGCTTTGCTTCGGGGAGTGCTTGCATATCTGCAAGACTTTCAGGAAGCGCATTAAATGTAAACGTCTCGCTCTTGTTGCCAAGATTAGAAACTGCATTGTTGATTGCGGTGCCTGCATTTGCCTTGAGTTTGTCAAAAATGCCCATAATTATAATACCTCCATAAAATATTATTCTATATATACATTTGTGTGTAATCACATTATACCGTTGAACTTGTATATCATTCAACTATACTTATGCCTTCAAGCAGGTTTAACAGCACCGGTTCGATACCATCTGACCATTTGTAATCTGCGGAAGCCACGATTTGCCCCGGAAGACATAACACATTACCGTATTTGTCAGTCAATTCTATATGAAAGAATGCACAGGTAATTTTCCCGTTTTTGTTTCTTTTAAGATGAATGTATTTGCCTTCCTTGCGGCAATGGTAGCTAACGGTGGGCACACAGTTTTCGTTATCAGCAACCATATCCATCATCTGCATCCCTTCCTCGAAAGAAACATTAAAGGTTTCCTTGCTGTCGGCAATGAATAAACAGCGGCTGCCTGCTACACCATCCTGATGCCATTTGTGCTTTGGAGGAACAAGGATGCTGTACTTGTCAAACAAGCGGATAACTGTTTTGGGTTGTGAAGTCATAATCCCGACTCACCACCTTATCAAAGACTATCCACTATGTCCGCAAGATATGTTGCAGATATTGAGCCATAAATAAACTGATCTATGAGGCCGTCCTTCTTTGCCTGCTTAACCTGACCTGCAACCACCTTTTCTGCATTTTCGTCAACTATCAGAACGATTTTACACTCCGGATGCTTTTCCTTTATCACATCACGAATCTTCATACGTTCGCACAATTTCCACGGAGTGTAGCCCGTAACCTCCATAAGCAAAGCATAGGGGGCTATCCATTTGCATTCATCCACGACCTTGTCGGGAGAATCAACGGTATATGGTTCCAACTCGTTACCCGATCTGCGAAGGGTGTCGGCAATGGCGTTGCAGAACAGGGCGTTTTGCATATTTATCACTATTCGCCTCATAGCACCACCTTCTTTCCTATAAGTTTATACATTATCCTATTACATTATATATTTTATATGTTTTGGAAAGAAAGTCACTAGTACAAGTAATAGTATTTAGTTATTTTTATATAAAACAGCCCCTTGTTTTTTGCAAGAGGCTGTTTGAATGAATATTTGAAATTAAAGCTCGTCGATTATCCCTGCATCGTACTTGAGAATCATAGCAGCATCAAGATTATCGGTATATCCATCACCGTTTACGTCTGCTGTTGCTTCGTTAATGCTATCCAAAATGCCTGCATCGTATTTAAGTATCATCGCTGCATCAAGGTTATCCCCATAACCGTCACCGTTCACGTCGCCCTTTTGAGTCAGCGCCCCCTCGGTCACATAGAACTTGTCGGAGTCAACATATTCGGTGTCGCTGTAATAGGCGCGGATGATGTAGTAATCACCGCCTGCGCTCACATTCGCGGTGGTTGCATTAACGTCCAAATTTTGCGAACCTATGCAGTATCCCTGACTATACTTCAGCACTTGCAGTTTTTTCGGTGTGTAGTTGGTTTCCCAATTTACCGTCAGCTTTCCTCCCTTTGCCACTTCGCCGCCCACAGGCTGGGTGGTAAAGGCGGGCTCAACCTCGGTCACATAAAACACCTTACTGCGGACGAAGTCGCTATCTCTCGTGCCGTGGAAAGCAATCAGGACATAGGCATTGGTCCGCGCCGACAGTTCTGCGGTATTCTTAGCGGGGTCCAGGTCAATAAACACGTTATTGGGACGCTGAGCTGTGCCCAGGTTGACTACCGCCTGGAGCTTCACGGGGGTAAAATTCAGCGCCCAGCTCACGGTAAGCTTTTCGCCCTTTGCCACGCCGCCGCCCATAGGCTGGGTGGTGAAGGCGTGTTTCCTCATAGCAAAGTTATGGGTTAAGTCACTTTCGATCCTATACTGTGCAGAGGTTGGAACGTAGCCCTCGGCAGTTGCCGCGATTTTATAAGTGCCCACGGGAAGATTCGTGAAGGAATATGTGCCGTTGCCGGTAACGTACTTGTAAGCATAGGGTTCATATCCGGGACCCACGTACTTCAAAAGTTCAATGGTGGAGGTCGTAGAGCTATCAACACCGCTTATGGTGCCGCTTACTGTGTAGGTAGCGAGCTGAACGCTGTACACCAACTCCTTCATCCAAGAGAAAATAGACTCGCCGTTATAGTAGAAATTGTTATAACAGTTAATAGTAACGGTTCCCTCTGCTTTGAAATTATAGCTACCCGCAAGCATCTTGTTGGGGTTTGCTTCATTACTGCCGGCTACGGCTGCGGTGCCTTGACTGGTATCTTTTATAGCGTAAGATTTTTGAGAAGTTATACCTTTACCTAAAAGATCGTTTGAAAGAGGAGTAACGTTGAAGGAGAAGGAAACACTCTCACCGATTTTAGCAGTAAAGCTACCGTTGCCGGAGGATGCATTGCCGTTAAGGATAAAGGTGCTGAACTGATAAGGTATAAAATTAATAGCCTCTACGTCGTCCAAAACCTGTTTGGTACGGGTATTAAATACATTATTCTTGGTAAGGTTAATCATACGGGTACCTCTGTAGAGGTGGTTGTATATAGAATCTGTTCCATCGGCAGATTCTACCCTTATACCGTCAAACATGCCGCCTTTGATGAATGCGTTGGGCGAATTTATAATGCGTAATCCACCATTATAAATCATGCCCGAATCATACTTTTGTGTGCTGTAAGCACCGCCGTTTATGGTTGCAGTAGCGTTATTGGTGATATATACAGACTCGACATAATAATCATCACCGGGATAGAAGGCATAGCATGAACCTTTATATGTACCGCCGTTAATTTCCAACTTACCGCCATCAACATATATTGCACGGGACTGGTTTTCCTTTTCGTAAACAGGATCTCCCCACGCGTCGTATAAGTCAGAGGCGCCATAACCTTCCAGTGTTATGCTGTCGGAAACCACTTTTAACGTACCGGAAGAATGAACCTTGATAACTGCACCTGAACCGCCCATTTTGTTGTGGCTGTATCTGATCGTACCGGAGCCTGCCAGTTCTAAAGTAGCACCACTTACGCTGATAAGATGATCGCAGGTGCCGTTGTTGGTGAAATCCCATGTGCCTTCAACCGTAAGATGCTTGTCAGTGTTATTAAGGGTCATAACGTTGCGATTGCTCGCGGTGGAAGAAACGGATATTGCAGAAAGAGTGTTAGGGCTGATTGCCTTAATATACTTGATTTCAGCGTGTCTTAAAGCTGCATCAAGCTCTGCGAAGGTGTTTACAACTACGGGGTCGCTTTCCGTTTGACCTCTGCCTGTTGTTCCGGAAATACCGCCGGCCACATATGCACTAACCGTTGCAAAAGGAATAGCCGATACGAGAGATAAAACCATCACAAGCGTCAAAACTATGCTTGTTGTTTTTTTGAAAGATTGCTTCATTTTTATTCTCCTTTATATGTTTTTACAGGCTATCTATAATACCTGCATCGTACTTGAGTATCTTTGCAGCATCAAGGTTATCGGTATATCCATCACCGTTTACGTCTGCTGTTGCTTCGTTAATGCTATCCAAAATGCCTGCATCATATTTAAGTATCATCGCTGCATCAAGGTTATCCACATAACCGTCACCGTTCACGTCGCCAAGTAGTACGACTTTTTCGTAAACCGCATTAACGCTAAGGTCGCCTGTTACGTTATCAAAGCTCTTGTCCCAGCCTGTAAAGGTGTATCCTGCTACAGCGGGAGCTTCGGGAGCCGTTGCAGAAGAGCCGAACTCAACGGTTTCACTCTTAAGGACATCGCCGTTTTTACCTATAAAGGTTACCGTAAAGGTCTGAGGCGCATCGGATTTGATCTCGATAAGATCGTACTGGGTGCGGTAAGAAGGATCATACTCACCCAAATTACCGTTTTGGTCAAGAGCAGCTTTGATGGTGTATCCTTCAGCTATAGAAATGTTACCATATACGTTGAAAGCCCAGAAGGAACCGTTGCCTGCGGTAGATTTTGCGCAAACGTAACCACCCGTTAAGGTAAAATCATTGGATATACGCAAAGGATACTGGCTGGATACAGAGTTGATGCTGCCGCCGTTTACGGTAAGGTTATCAGCGTTAAGGCTGTCACCGTGATCGTTATGCAAAACAACTGTGCCGCCGTTAACAGTAATATCTTCAAACGCATACAACTGCGGTACGCTAACCTTGCCGCTGTTTATTACTATGTTATCAGCCCATACTCCACTATCAGCGGTTACCGTGGCATCCGCAACGGTAAGAGTATAAATAATAAGCATAGCGAAACCATTATCGGATACAATGTTTTCAAGACTGCCGTTACCCTTTATGGTAAGGTTATTATCAACAAGAACGCAAGCGCCATCTTCGGTAGAGTTGTAGTTAAGGGTGTTTTTGCCCTCAAGAACAATTGTTAATTCATCAAAGGTAAATATTGCACCATAGTAGCCTGCACCTTCATAATCATAGTTGTGCAACGTGAGTACTCCGTCCTTGTAATATGCATAGTTGTCCGCAGGTTTAGTCCGGGTGGTAGCGGTAGCACCTTCTGCAAGGTAATCGCCGTCAAACATACCAACGCCGCCTACGTAGACATCTGCACCTTCTTCAAGAGGACCGTAAACGTGTACTATGTGCTGTTTCTTTTCAGAGTTTTCAAATCGAGAGTCAAAACGAGAGTCGTGTGCAAGACCTTCAATGGTCTTTACAAGACCTTCGCCAAACTGATAGTAACCGTCGGTATGAGCAGTAACGGGAACAACTACCATATAGTATTTACCCGCTTCATACTTGCTGCCATTGCTTACCTTGGTCCAATCTGCAAAGTTGTCACTATCGGTATCGCAAACGTAAATAGATGCATAATCGACGGTGGTTGCGCTTTCAGGGTTGGAGGTTATGGTATAGCCGTCGGTACGGTCATATTCGTTTCAGGCTCCTGAACAAGTCCTGCGTTTATTTCGGTAATATCGGTATAAGTAAGCGCTGTGATATAAACATAGTCGTAATGATCAACGGGAACTTTACATTCGCCAAGAACACCGTCGGGAGTTTCGGAAGCCTTTGCTATGAGAGGGGGGGCTATATAGACGCCCTCGTAACCGGCAATAGCGGTGTAGGATGCATCGTTTTCGGTATCGGTAGATTTTGCACTTACCTCACCGCCGAATATAACAATATCCTTATTGTTAGAGCGAATGCCGTAAAAGCCTGCAACAACCGTTACCTTGCCGCTGTTTATGGTAATGCTCTTGTCTGCGGTGATACCGTTTCCTACTGCGTCAACTTCAACGGTAGAATTCTCCACTATGATGCCTTCTGCCGCGTAAACGCCCATTTTGCCCGTGGTCACGTCAAGCTTTGAATCCTTAATGATCAGAGCACCGCTGATATCAATACCTGCCGACATTTCCGAAACAACGGTGACCTCACAGTTGTTCATCGAAACGGTAGCTTCAATATCATAAACGTAGATGCCCGTGCTGGTTCTGGATTCGATGTTTAGGGTGCTGTCGTTGATTTCAATGCTGCCCCGATATACATATATACCGTTCCCCTGGGAGGTTATAGAAACAGTAGCATTTTTCAAAGCAATAGTATCGTAACTGTGTATACCATAGTTACCCGTGGTAACGTTAATTGTACCGCCGGAGATGATAACCAAACCTGTATCGGAATCGATCGCATTGTCGCCGGAGGTAATGGTAAGGTTTGCATCCACAGTAATGCTACCGTAATCTGCATAGATGCCTTTGCCGCCTGCGTTAACCGTTAAATCTGCATTATTGATGCTTGCATCGTTCTTTACGTAGATACCTATGTAATTATCATTGGTAAGAGTAATTGTACCGCCGTTTACAACAAAGTTGTTATAAGCAAGGATGCCGTAATTTTTAGCAACACCCATTAGGCTGCCTGTGCCATCTATGGTAAGAGTATCACCTACGTAAATAACCGTGGAGGCAACGCCCGTGTCTGTTATAAAGTTTTTGTCTGTAAGAACTATCTTAAGCGCAGACTCGGAATAAATACCTGCAGTATACATAGCATCTGTGTCGTATACGTAGCCTTCACCCTCAAAGGCGTAACCGTTAAGGGTAAGAACTCCGCCGCTGTAATAAGCGTAGCCGCCGTCGCCCGTGGGCTGTGTACGCGTGGTTTCGGTGGCACCTGTCTGCAGATAGTCACCGTCGATCATACCAACGCCGCCAACGTATATATCTGATGAAACTACCATAATATGGTCGTAGGTTTTAAGGTTTGCTTCTGCATATTCACCAAAGGTACCGTTGGGTTCGGTTGAAGCCAGCACCTTAAGGTCGGAAGCTATTGTAACCTTGCCGTTAGGATAAGTGCTACTACCTGCCTTTATTGCCTGAGAAGTGCCGTCAAACGTAGCAGAAGCGGTGCTTATTGCGGTTACGTTACCGCCTTTAATTGTTATGTTATTAAACGCCTGTATAGGAGTTCTTATGTTTGCAACATAAATTGTACCGCATTCAACGATTATGTTGTTAAAGGAAAACATGGTGCAGTTAAAGGTGCCGCCGCAAAGCTTGATATCACCGTCCAAAGTAACCACATCGTAGCCGCCGATGCCTGCTATGGTAGCGCCTGTGTTAACAACTAAATCTTCTTTTGCAACCAATACACCGATAGGACCGTTAACGGTAAGAGTGCCCTCACCTTCAATATCAAGTCCGCCGCCGGTGTATATGCAAGAGGTATCGTCGTTTATACTGCCGGAAGCGGTTTGTTTTAGGCTGTTTGTACCTTCAAGGACGATTTTAAGAGCGTTTTCAAAGTAAACTGTAGCGCTGTAATTATTCTCGCTGTTAAAGGTATAACCCTTACCGGAATAGGAATAATCCTTAAGCGTAAGAACGCCGCCACTGTAATGAGCGTAGCCACCTGAAGGCATAATCTTGGTAGGAACGGTAGAACCAACGCCCAGATAGTAGTCGTTATGTAAGCCTATGCCTGCAACATAAATTTCGGGTAGGGTTATCTTTATCCAGTCATAGTCTTCGTGTTTAGCTATGTCATACTCGCCAAGGGTGCCGTTAGGCTCGGTAGATGCTCTTATATCCAATGTACCCGACACAGAAAAACTTTCATAATAACGCAAAGCGTGTGCATTAGATTCGTAATAATCGGAGGTAGCTTTTGCATCTATGTTACCGCTGGTTACGATCAAGTTTTTATGGGCGAAAACAGCATAGCGCTCTGCATAAATATTATAGTTACCGCCGGTTATGGTTATGTTGCCCATTGAGTTTATGCCATAATACTTGCCGTTAATATTAAGAGTACCGTTGCCGGAAAGAACGATGTTTCCCTCGGAACGAATAGCTTCGTCCAGTGTTTTTTCAGAGGTCAAGGTGTTTGTGCCGGTAATACCGATTTCGATGGTTTTAGTAGAATAAATTACTGCGCCTTCGTTATCTACGGTGTCATATACGTAGCCGTGACCTGAATACCTATAGTTGTAAAGCACAAGCTTTCCATCGTTGTAGTATGCATAACCTGTAGTAGCGGGTATCTTAGTGGTAGTAGCTGTAGCTCCTACTGCAAGATACTCCCCGTCATACATACCAACACCGCCAACGTAAAGGTCGGGTGAAACGCAGGTTGCGGAATATTTAACCTCGAAATAGGAACCCATTTCACGTTCCATAAAGCTATAAAATTCAACCTCGAAGCCGTGGATGGTTACCTTAGAGTTGTTTTTGATTGCAGAAACCGATTCGTAACCATAGCTTAGGTTTTCGTTTATATACATATCCACATAAATGGCAAAGTAATAAGTAGCGCCAACAACAGGTGCTGTAGTAAGTTCGTTGGCAGAACTAAAGGATCCGCTTTTGTAGAATGCCGAGGTAGTAACAAAATTACTAAGGTTAACCTTAGTGCCGGTTGTATCATATGCCGCAAGCGTGCTGAAAGTAGGAACGTAAGCACCCTCGGTACTGTCGTACTTATAGCCGGTACCTGTAGCTATTATTTTTGAAACCTCGGGGTCTGCTGCGCTTGCAGTTATCATACCTGCAGGAAGTAACCCTACAATCATAACAAATGCAAGCAAAAAGCTTAAAACTTGTTTCTTCATATTGTTTCTCCTATTTATTATCATTGAAAGCTATCTATAATACCGGCATCATATTTAAGTATCATTGCGGCGTCAAGGTTATCGACATAGCCGTCACCATTTACGTCTGCATCTGCAAGTTCACCATCAGTCAAGCCTTCGATGCCTGCATCGTACTTTAGTATCATAGCCGCATCTAGGTTATCAATATACCCGTCACCGTCTACGTCGCCAAGGTTACTGCCCTCTTCAGGTATGCCGGTTTCTGAATTGTAGGTTATTCCGCCGTTAAAGCAAAGTGCGCCATTCAAATCAAAAAAAACGTTTACGTATTCCCACTCCACCGCCGTTACAACAAGAGACTCTTCAGACACGATATACGGAAAGCAATAACCGGTTTTTGGAGCAACTGTAAAACTGAAGTAATAAGTCTCTCCGTCAACAAACTCAGTTGCAGGATTCCAATAGCAATCATACCATTTATAGGAATCGGCAGAGATAGAATACCTTTCCTCGTCCACCTCGGCAGTGATACCGGTAGGAGCCTTTATGCCAACCAATTCAGAACCGTCTATTTCTATGGGAAGCTCTATAAGCGCGCTTCTTTCGCAGGAAAAATGGGTTCCGCAATCCTCGCAGGTGTAGGTTATGGTAACTTCGTCATAGCTTTCGGTAAAGTTGTGAGCTTCAATAGTATCTTCATCACTGTATTCGCAAACACTGCACATTTCCCAATGGTGAGAATTGTCATAATCGAAAATCATGCTATGTTCGCCATAACCATCGTTCTCATCGACGGTGCATACAGGACAACCGTTTACTTCGCATCTATGCCAATGGTGGGTTTCGTTTGCAATATAAAAATCAGACCACTGATGTATGTGAGACACAAGTTTAGTCGTATTGATAGAAATAGAGTCTATGCCGAGGCAGAACACATCAGACACATCGTGATGTCTGAATACAAAGCGTACCTTTTGACCGGCATATTGGGTAATGTCAATACATCTTTCATAGAAAATGCCGTTTCCTCTGGGTAAGGTTTCGGTAAAAGACGCCGTGGGAAGAAGCCCCTCGATATTATCAGCATCAAGTGTTTCCGAGCCGGTATAAACATATACGGAATAATGCTCGTGACTCCACGATGAATCTAATCCAAAGGGTGCCCAGTGCAAATAAAGCTCATCAACGCCCGCTTCAAGCTGTACAACAGGGCTTATCGCATAGTTATCTGGATACAAAGGCTCGCCTTCGGCATAATCGTAGGAATAACTAAGCATTGCAAAATAGTTTGTTTCAAATCCCTGAACAATAAAGCTGTGACCGTCGCCGTCACCATCGATAAATGTCCACTCGCTATCATCAGAGCCATCAAAGCCCCACATTTCATATTGACCGTCGCCACCCGCAGAAACAGAAAAAGGAACTGTTGACAAAGCAAGAATCAAAACTAATAAAATTGCTAAAATTTTTGTTTTTTTCATAATTACCTCCACAAATTATTGTTAGCACTACCCATATATAATTGTACTTATTTATAGTAATAAGTCACTAGTACAAGTAATAGTATTTTTATTATTTTAAATCTCACCACAAAAAACCTCTCGAAATATCCGAGAGGTTTTTGAAACTATAAGGGCTTTAGTTATCTTCTTCAGCCAATGCTTTGTCAGGCGTAACGATGATAAGGTTCTTCTGCGCTACTGCAATCAGCAGCTCCATTCTTGTACGATAGCCTGTTTTGTCCAGCACCTTACCCAGATGCCAACGAATATTAGCTTTGGTACAGCCGAGCATCGCCGCTGCATCCTCGTCACTTGTGCTTTGCATAAGCGCACGAAGCACGTCAAGCTCCGATTGTGTCAGCTCGTAGCTGGTGGTAAAGCCTAACTTCACCTCAGGCGTTTTATCCGGAAAGATGCGCTCTCCCGCCATAGTACGATCCATAACCGATAGCAGCTCTCCGTTACCGGCATCCTTGTACCAAAAGCTGTCAGCTCTTGCCTCTCTCGCTTTTTCGATAAAGGTGTGTTCTGCCATAGACGTAACGATGATTATCTTTATACCGGGGAACTTCTTTTTTATTACCCCGCAGGCTTCGATGCCGTTTTCATCACGGGCAGTACAAACGTCCATTAAAACAAGGTCTACAGAGCTACGCATACAGAACAGCTCTGCATCTGCAGCGTTAGGTATAATACCTACAAGCGTATAATTTTCTGCTGATTTTATAATGGCCTCCATATTCTCCTGCGCCATTTTTTGATCTTCAACTATCAAAACTCGTATCATTATACACCATCCTTCCCCATAGGTACGGTAACGGTAAGCTTAAATAACGGCAGCGATTGAATAAGCATCGTACCGCCTGTGCGCTCTATTCTGCGTCGCAAGGTCGAAAGTCCGCCGCCTTCAACTATCTCTCCTTCGGGAGTTTTTCCGTTGTTTGTGACAACAACAGAAACTTCACATTCGGTTTCGGTAAAGCTTGCATACAGCTTGGTTGCACCTGCATAACGCACAGCGTTAGTCAAGCATTCACGCACCGCGCAGGTAAGAATATAGGCAACATTTTCATCCCTTGGAAGCTCACCTTCCTGAACAAAGGCAACACCCATATATTCACAGGTCTTTCGTATCTGAGACAGCATATCTTCATCGGGCGTGTCGTTGGTATACTTGATCATAGACACGGCTTTCTGCCAAGATTTTGCTACGCTATCGGGGATACTTTCAGAACAGTCCTCCCGCAGATATTTGCGTGCTGCCATCAAGCATCGACCCATTTCATCGTGGACACGCATTTTTGTATTTAGTAATTCCTCTTCTCGAGTAACGGCAACCACGTTTGCCGATAGCTTTCGCAAGTCTGCCTGCACACGACGAAGCTGCTCGTTTTCTGCTGCAGCTCAACCTGATTCTCGTGCAGCTTGGTAACGTCTGTTGCGATGAACTGAGTGTAGATACTGCCGCCTTCGTAGGTAAACGTTCGTTTTTCCAGTCGCCATGCGATTACGTTGGGTAAGACAAACACCTTCCCTTCCTTCCTCACTTCGGAAACAGGGACAAAATCATCCGCAAGACAGCTTTCAAGGTCGGTTATAAACTGTATGTCTTTCCCAAATACGGCAAATCCGAATCGATACATTGCGTGATTGCAAAGCACCGGTAAGCCAACCTCATTAAAGAAGCATACACCGGTAGGCAGATTATCAAAGGCTTCCTTGATAGATGCAGGGCTGATTGTTTTGCGATTTTTGGTTTCACTAAGCACACACCAAGCACCGAATGCTATGGACAGCAAGGTGATGATCACAAGCCACAGATATGGAACAGGCATTTGCAAGCCCTGTTCTGTTCCTGTAATTCGGCTGTCAAGCTGCATTAAAACATAGAGAAATACATTCAACGAAAATACAATTCCTACGCTAATCTGTTTTGATTTTTTGCTCTTGCGCTTAAACAGCAAAACAAGCCCTGCGGCTAATGAAATTACAGCAAACTGACTTATAACAAGCAAAAAAATCTGCCAAAACGAGCTTATCTGATAAAAACCGGTCATCATATACCGTCACCTCCTCTGAGCTTTAACAAGAGGGTGTAACAGTTTTCTTCAGACACGCTGACTGAAATCGCATCGGTTTGAAGTAATGCAAGATCCAAACTGCATACAGCGTCGATACACGCATAAAAACTGTTATCACGGTAGAAGAAACGTGCAAGCAAGAAGCTTAGTCCGTCAAAGGCGTTCTCTACTACATATTCATAAAAATCAAACAGCTGCATAGCTATATCCGCAGGAAGATCTTTTTCAAACTGCACCGATGCAGCGCAGTTGATACCTGCTAATTGCAGATTATTCATCATCTCATTGATGCTAAGACTCAGCTCCCCTTCTTTTATGTTGCCATCCTGTTCGTTTACAAGGATCAGATTGTTACGGCGTTTTAGATAAGCGCCAACCACAACTATACGGCGAAGCAATTCTCTTTTTTCTTTCGCGTCGTCGGTTGCGGTAAGCTTTTTCAACCAGTCATTGAGGAGGTCGATCTGATGGGCTGTTTGCTTGTAAAGCTCGTCGTGCAGGCGATTCTTCTCCGCAAGGGTGCGGATCTGCTTGTCCATACGATAGTTCTGAATAAATATGGCATTAGAGCCTTCCAGTTCGGTTCTAAGCTCTTTTAGCTCTTCGAGGATATAAAGCAGCTCGGACAGATCCTCCTGCCATAGCGTATGGCCGCCACGGATTTCGGAGCCAGAGAAGCGGATCCCCCGTCTAACATCACAGAACCGTTTTCGGTTTCCTTCATTTGCTCTACAGTAAGGGGCATTGCATCGTCGGAACGGTAGTGCACAGTGTAATTATTATCCACAACAACAACACCAAGGGCGGAATACTTCAGAAGTTCATCATAATGAGTATTAGACTGAACCAAACCTGTTTTGATGCTGCTTTCCCAAATGGCGACCACCGTAAAGCAAAGTGCAGCGGTCATTTCGATAAAGCCAAACAGAGCACTGTTTAATGCATATAAAACGGAATATACCACACCGACACCAAGCATAGCGATAGGCAGCCAAATTGTTTTGTGTGTTCCGGGAATACGACATTTCTTTATGAGTTCCCAGATCATAAAAGCTATACATGAGAATATCCAAACCACAGCAGCATAATACAGATAGGTACGCTGATAATCATCCCAGCCGATTTCATAACCAAGATGGAATCGGAACGCAAGCTGATGCAGATCGTTGGTAAGGATACCAACGATCAATATGATGGAAGGAATATACATCCAGCTCCACTTCTTTGACATACGATAATTTTCGGGCTTTCCTATATATTTTGCCGCAAACAAACAAATCTGCGGAATGAGTATCATCGAAATGTAGTAGGCATACCAGCACCACTGCCCAATCGGAAAAACCCGGTAAAAAACCGTAAGACGCAGAGTTCGCATTAGCATCCAGAACATCATCAAAGCCACGAGAATAATCAGGTGACGACGAATAGTCTTATTCACTATACGGTCATATACTGATATCCCCCAAAACACGAGAATTCCGAGATAGATCATCACTACAACTATGTGTGATATCACATACATCACCGGTGTTGTATCCATGGTAACTACACGAACAAAGTTTGCAAACAAAAGCAAAAAGATCCCCAGCAACACATTTATAGTATAGGACCGGGGTTTGCCTTCACTACTCATAAGCCCTTGCTTTTGCAAGGAGCGGTAAATTGCCAGAATCAAACACTCGTCCAATATGTAGGAAATAGAAAGAAACTCAAATCCACGTGGCAAAAACTGCTCTATAAGCCAGATTGTGATGCTACTGAACACGGTACACAGAAGAAGCGTAGTGTGCAAACGGGATTTTATCTTCTTTTTAGCAATGGCATAAAAGGTAATACCTATCATCGAGAGCATATACCCGATAAGATAGACATAGTATAATGCGTGTAAAGGTCCGTATTCACGTACAAGCTTAGTCGCTCCGTCAGCAAACTCAACATCCACCGTGCTGTAATAGATTGGCAGAACGCCTGGGCTGGTGGTAATGCCAAGCATCACAATCCCAATGGTAACAAGGGTTATCATCAGCGGCTTTGAGCGTTTTATCCCGCAAAAGCGAAGCACCATCATAAGCATAAAAAATGGCAAAAACACGCTGCCAAGATATGAAATTCTGTTTGAGTTAAGTGCCGAGCCAAGATTTGGCGATACAGAAATCATAAAGTAACCAAGGTTGCATACAGATACCGAAATGAAAACCAACAGCAGCCATATATCACGCTTTTTATCAGCAACAACGCAAACGCCAACCATACACAGCGAGACAAGAGCTGTAATTCCATAAGCTAATGACATTTTTCGGCACCTCCTTTTCTATCGCAGACAAGTCTCCCTTTGCGAATTTATCTATATCTTGACTCGATCAACCTCGGGAAAATTGCACCACTCTTTTCTTAAATATAAGATGGTAAATATCACGTTCAAAAAGCACGATAGGTTAATCAAAGCACATAATACACTGGATAATATCATACCACTCAAGCAAATAATTGTCAACGCTAACGCACATTTAGAGTGTAGGACTATCATTTTGTATACTAATTATGAATTTGCACACTTCTTGCCCCGAGAATTGGATGCCGACAATCAATGATAGTAGACACCTAAATTCATAAGTGGCTGTAACAACTTTATAAAAAACAAAGCCTTGCGATACACCGCAAGGCCTTATAGTAACAAATGTTTAGTTTTTACGGGAGGATTTAACGATCCTGTATATTACATAGCCGATAGCGGCAATAACAACAGCACCGATAATTGCCCCGATTATGCACTTCTTTTTATCAATAGCCTTTTTGGAAGCGCACACTTCAAACTCATCATCTGCATCGTCCCACAACTGATCCAACTCTTCAGGGGAAGTATCGTCCAAAGAGAGCTCCACACAGTCATCATCAGGACAAAGATCATCGTTTAAAAAAAGCTTATTTTCATCCATCACGCATACGCTCCTTTCTTTTTCTTAATTATAAACATTAATTAACGCTTTGTCAAGAGTGCAATAAACTATTTTTCCTATTTTTTGCTAAATTTCTTTTTCTATTCAGCTTTGTTTAATAAATTAAGTTCAACAACTTCCCAACGGCCGCCGTTGTTTATATAAAGCAAGCGATAAATACCCGCAACACGTTCCACTTTACCGCCGTTTACGCGGGTACCTGTAACGTCATAATGAACGTCGCATCTGAACGCATTATCAGCATATCCAACATAGTTGTCTACATACAAAGAGTTGTATACGATGGTGTGATCTCTGCGCCAATACATACCCGCATAGGAGCCCATAACAACGTCATACGCTTTGGAACGCAAACGAGTTTTTGATAAAACGTTATTAAAGTTTGCGTTTAGGTTTTCCCTGCCCATAAACGTGTATTCCATCATCGCCTCGGCAAAGCCCTTTGCAAGCTCCTCGTACTGAGGTATTGCTGCTGCATTGGGTGCTAAATCGCATCTATAGCTGTTTTTATCATAATTAACAAGCTCGTATTCATTTCCCTCTGCATCCTTTACAGAAAAATTGGGCTTAAAAAACATTCCTTTGAACGTGTAAACACAGCATACTCTGGGATTAGCAAGCTCGTTTTTGTATTCGCTAACTTCGCTGTATTCGATATCGGTATCGGTTATATACTGTTCGTTGCCGCTAACATCAACGCCGTTAACGAAAACCAAAGCATCCTTCGGAACGGATAAAACGTAATCTGCCGTGCCCGAATTAAAAGCGTATTCAAATTTGTTGGGATCAGCACCCTCAAAACGCTTAAGCTCATCCCCGTTATACAAAACCTTAACCTCGGGCAAGCTGTAAAAGCTTTTAATAGTATATTCGGTGGAAAACGGTATTCCCTCACATTCCTTTTCAAGCGGATTAAGGAAAGGATATGAAATGCTTTTTCCCGTTATGTATTTTGTTGAAACTCTGATATCGTTTACATATATCTCTGCACCGCTGGGAACGGTTATAACAACATCCGTTGTGGAAGAATCGGCGTTAAAGCCAATTGCGTTCTCTTCAACTTCGTGCTGTTTAAGTGCTGTGCCGTTAAGCTCTGCCAAAGCTTTATATTCACCGAAAGGAGCGCGATAGGTAAACGAAGAGAAGGCTTTGTTTTCCTCTTTTTCAAACTCCGTAACAAATGGGCTCAAGCAAGCTTTAAATCTATCGCCCGCAACGGAAACGCCGTTAATACTAACTTTAGAGTTGCACGGAGCATACAAAGTTACCTCAGGATTTACCGTGTCAAGAAGCGCCTTATCCAACGATAGCTCTAAGACAGACCAACGAGGCATATTATACGCGCCGCTTCCATTCTTTTCTACGGTTAGCGTACACAACATTAGCTCGTCGTTTTTCACCTTAAAAACGTCAACTCCACCCTTGCTTTCTGTTGGTGAACGGCGGCAAGTAAGGCTCTTACCTTTAAAATAAGCAGCGTATGCTAAATCAACGTCTGTTTCGATAGCTTGAAATTCGCTACCGTAAAGCTCTTCGTTAAGAATGGATTTCCAACCTTTCTCGTCTATATCGGCAATATAATTTTTTGCATAGTGCTCACTTAACCCATTTTGATATGACGATAAAAAGGTCCAAATAACAATCTGGCTTCCTACGAACAATAACAGAAGCACCAATATATATATTAGTAAGCCTTTTTTATATGCAGTAAGCTGTTTAATCCTTGAAAAAACGCTTTTCTTAGCTGGAGATACAACCATAATTAATTGCCCTCCTTTTTAATCAAAATAGCGTTAGGCAAACCGCGTTCCCCCGTAACGGAAGCGCAATCATTAATACTAACGCCGTTATAGTGCATACGCGTAGAGGAGCCACCGTCTAAATTAGCGGCGTTTACTGCGCCAAACTCCAGCATTATGTCAACAAGGTCGTCGTAGGTTGCACCTATGCTGTGAGGCTGTCTGCCATCAACAACAAGCAAAAGTATGGCACCATCAGCCCTTTGACCTATAGCCGTGCGCGGGTTAAGACCGCCACCAAGTGCTTTCTTCTCATTAAGGGGCTTGCCGTTTATAATCAAAACAGGGCCAGGTGCAAAGCTAACTGCACTAACTATTTTTTGCTCCATCGCCATCTTACCCGAATACGTGCCAACGTGCAAAATATTGTTTTCGTCAAAGCCAACAACGCAATTATACTTTAGATCCTCCCCGCCCCAAAGAATTTGAGAGTTGCCCATAACAAGGCCATCGGGGATACCACCGTTTCCTGTACCGTTCGGATCGTAAAAGCCCCCTGCGTTAGTGCCGCCTATGGCATCGTATTTGTTAATGAAGCTTGATAGCGTCATACCCTCGCTTTGAGGGCCATAGCTATCCAAGGTTGCCACAAAAACTCTTGAAGGGTCGTCAATTATCATCATTTCGCCGTGATAAGTAAAACCGTCTACTTCAACAATTTTAACACCGTTGTCATCAACTACGATTTTATCGTCACTAACGGGCAAATCATAGGAGGGTGCGTTTGGTACATAGCCGGAGTTCTCTTCATACTCGGCAGATGTATCGTTATCGGGCTTAGGCATAACAATTAAACCGGGGTTCATTTCCTCGTGAACGTCATTGTTGCGGTTACCCAATATGCTATCAATTTTAGAAGAGCTTAGAAACAACTTAGGTATCCATTTTGCCGCACTTGTTTCGTTAAGGCTTTGAACAAACAAATCACGCGCGCTTTCAGAAGGACCGTGTGTGATAACAAGACCTGTGCTATAAACTATAAGCACCAAAGCCAAAAGCGTTACACCTATCACGGTTAAGAAACGACCGACATACTTAAGAATTAATTTTGTTTTAGATTTAGTTTTTTCCATTTCTACTTCCTTTATTTATTACGAGCAGTAGTATTGCACCAACTGGGATTACAATTAATAGCACCCATTTAAGTTTACCGATGCCGTTATTTGTAGTTGAATCTTTATTTGTGCCGTTTTGCTCCTCAATATCTTCACTTATAGGCTCGGATATTTCTGTTTCAATTTCCGTTCGTGCTAACGGCAGATAAATTTTTGCTGGCATATACCTTTCAAGCTTTTCCTGCTGTATCACAACTGCTGTTAAGCAAGCGGCTTGCCTTATGCGTTCTATTTCAAGCCTTTGTTCTTCGTAAGAAACCACGTTTTCAAACAATCCGTTAATTTTTGTATCCATTCCAACAGTAGAACGGTATAGCCCAAATTTGCACGGACTGTACGAACGTATTTGGGTAGCCTTTGTTACAGGCGCACCGTCAACGCCGTATATCCAGTTATAAAGGCTTGAAAAACGATGTTGAGATTTATGGCATCCAAACGCTTCCTGCGATATGTTAAAAGCGCTTTTTCCGCCAAAACACTCAAGCGGTTGATCCCAATCAAAAAGCACCTCGTTTTCTTTCCATAAATGGATATACGTTTTTGGTACATCCCATACTCCTTCTTGTGCCGAAACTTCAAGAGCCGACATAACGGAAGTTGTGTTCAGCATATGCGCGCCGTGCCCGTATTCACCGTCAATATCGTGACAAGCAACAACAAGCGGCTTGTACCGCCCAAACAGCTTCACGTAGAAATCAACAAGCTTGTCCTCCGTGCAGCCAACGCTTCCAAAAGCCGTGCGTGCCTCTTGCAGGCTTTTACAATAAAGATCCGGAAACTCCGATATCACAGGATAATACTTAACGCCACAGGTCCACAACCCGTCCAGTAGCTCGTGCGGACGGTCGTGCGTGTTCCAATGGTTGGTAAAATACACTATCTGAACACCGTAGCCGTTTGCGGCACACCAAGGGATCATACCCGCAAAGTAAAGCTGGTCATCATCGCTGTGCGTGGGGCAAATAAGTATATCAGCGCTTTCAAGCGTTTCCCACCGTTGTACCCAATTGGGTATCTCGGTAGTTTTGAAGGCATACACATCCGCAACCGAAACTGCATCATCATAAGTTATGCTAACGCTTTTTTCACCGTTAAGTGTGATATACTGATGCAAATACTCTGTTGAATGCGCTGAAAGCTCAACACCGTCCGCAACAACCGTAAAACCCACAGGCATTCGATCATATTTTATGTAAATGCCGTATAAGGCGTTTTCAGCTTCTATTTTTATTTTGCCAACACTTTTATACGTATAGATATTATCGTCAACAAGCTGTGGTATAACAGCACCATCCGCGGTAATGCTACAATCTGCTTGTTTTTCAGCCGCAAACGCATTTATGCCCCCAAGAAGCAACACCACTACGAGCATACAACACATTAATTTTCTAATTGTTATCACCATATTCCAATATCCCTATTTAATTATACGATTAAACAAGAAAAAACTCTCACACTTTTTCAGATTATACACCAACGAATAATTTTTTTCAATATATATTGAAACATTATTTCATTTTTCATCATAATATGATAAAATACCCGTGGAGGATATGGCTATGGATATATGGAACAGACTTAAACGCGAGGAAAAACCGATATTGCTTTACGGTATGGGTGACGGTGCAGAAAAAATCCTTTCCGTGTTAAACGAGCGCGGTATAGAAATACAAGGTATATTTGTTAGCGATGATTTTGTTAGAGATAAAAGCTTTCACGGCTTTAAGCTTCTATCTTTTTCGCAAGCACAAAGTATTTTTAAAAGCTTTATCGTGTTGGTCGCCTTCGGCACCTCAAGGCAGGAGGTGCTTGACAACATAAAAGCGGTATCAAGCAAACAGCAGTTGTACGTTCCCGATGTGCCTGTTGCGGGCAACCAACTGTTTGATCACGCGTTTGCAAAGCAAAACGAAGAAAAAATACGGTTTGTATACAATAAGCTTGAAACGGACGAGGACAGATATATATACGAAAGCGTTATCAGATTTAAAATGACAGGATGGCAAGAGTATTTACATCGCTCGCACCAACCAAAAGCAAGAGTTTATGAAAAGCTTTGTTTAAATGAAGGTGCTGTTTGTGTTGATTGCGGTGCTTTCACGGGGGACACGGTTTCCGAGCTGTTAATGCACAATAACTGTGCTACCGTTTATGCGATAGAGCCTGATGCAAAAACCTTTAAAAAATTAAAGCTATATTCAGAAACGGATAGTAGAATAGTACCGATAAACGCCGCTGTAAGCGATAACGAAAACGGCGTTACATTCTCTGCTCACGGTAATCGCGGAAGTAAAAGCGCCGATAACGGCACGCTTGTACCCAGTGTTTGTATCGATAAGCTCGTGAAGGATGCCGTTGTTGACTATATCAAGTTTGACGTTGAGGGTATGGAAGCAGAAGCTATAAACGGTGCTGCCGAAACGATAAAAAAGCACAAACCCAAAATGCTTGTTTCGTGCTATCACAGAAGTGAGGATGTATTTGAGCTTCCGATGAAAATATTAAATATCAGAAGCGACTATAAGCTTCATATTTATCATCCATGCTACTTGCCCGCTTGGGATTGTGCATTTCTGTTTGTATGAGTTATGCATTATTTACAAAACCGTAACAAAAGCAGGATTTTATAGTGATAAAATATAAGTATTAAAATTTTGGAGTTTTTTATGTTAAGTAAACCTTTAATTGCTTTTGCAAACTGTTATAACTTTAATGTGCTGGAGGATTACGCCTACGGCAAAATTGGCAACTATCTTGTTTCTGTAACCAACAGCGGTTACAAAAAGGTTGCCTTTATAACCTTTTTCGCTTTCGAGGAAGAGGAAAAGGGTGAGAATTTGCTTAAATTCAAGCTTTCTGACGAGTTGAAGAAAACAAATCTTGCCGCTTTGAATGACTATGAGGTTTGTGAGGACGGTCTGCTTATACGCACGGGTGAAGATCTTAAAAGCTTTGACGAGGCAGTTGTAGCCGCTTGCGGTATAGTTGAAAAGCTTGGTTTTCCCGGTGTTCAAAAATGCACGTATTGCGGTGCTGATATCAACCACGAAGCTGAATTTGTATGCTTTGACGGCTTAAAGGCCTCCCTTTTCTGCGCGGAATGTGCCGCAGATTTCATTACGGAGCAAAGCGAAAAAGCAGATAAGAGCGTTAAAAAAGGCAAAAAACGCGGTGTTTTCGCTTCTATCGCAGCCGCTGTAATTGCGTTTATAGTTTTCGTTGGAGTATACGTTTTTGCTATCCCTTACGGTGGTATAAAGGGTGACGAAGGCGAGGTTATTGTAAAAGCAATGCTTTTTACCGTGCCGTTTTCTGCCGTTACTGCTGTTTTAGCGTTTTTGGCATACCGCTTGTTTACCGGCAGAAAAGGAGTAGAGCGTTTACTGCCATGCAGCATAATCTCGCTATTGACCTCTGCTGTTTTGGCATATACCTCCTCCGCTGTTTTGTATACCAAAATGTTTAGCTTAAGCTTTATGCAGGCAACAAAAATGCTTGGCGTTATTACGCTTGCACCGTTTAAGGATTTGTATTTTAGAAAAGACTTTTTGCAGTATTTACTGTTTTCCGTTTTGGCAGTAGTTGCTGTTTCCTTGATATACTCAATCATATTTGAAGACAAAAAGAAGGTGGAAGCTTTTATTATTCGCTACGGTGAAGATGAAAAGCTTACTTCCCTTCCTGATAGCGAATCAGATACCGAAGACGAGACTGAACCGCACACCGAAGAAGCAGACGAAAATTAAGCAAAATTCTTCCTATTTAAGGCGTATTTAAGTTAAATATAATATCCCTTTATCATCAGGAGGGTCGAACGATGCGTGTATTAATTGTTGAAGACGAAAAACGCATAGCGGACGCTTTGGGGCGCATGATGAAGGACAACAAGTATTCATGTGACGTTGTATATGACGGGCTTGACGGTTATTTGTATGCCGAAAGCGAGATATATGACGTCATTGTTCTTGATATAATGCTTCCCAAGCTAAGCGGCATAGAAATTGTTAAGAAGCTTAGAGCAAATAAGATAAAAACGCCCGTGCTTTTATTAACCGCGCGCGATTCCGTGCAGGATATCGTAACGGGACTTGACAGCGGTGCGGACGATTACTTAACAAAGCCATTTACAAAAGAAGAGCTTCTTGCAAGGATAAGGGCACTAACGCGCAGGCAGGGCGAGATTATTATTAACGAGCTTGCATTTGGCGATGTTGTTCTTAATCTCTCAAGCTATACCTTAATATGCGGTGAAAAATCTATTCATTTAGGCTTTAAGGAGTTTGAAATTCTTAAGCTTCTTATGTCTAACCCTAAAATAGTGGTACAGAAGGAAGATATCATTACCAAGGTTTGGGGTTATGATTCCGATGCAGAGGACAACAACGTTGAGGTGTATATATCCTTTATAAGAAAAAAGCTTGCCTTTGTTGGCTCCAAGGTTAGCATAGGAACGGTTAGAAAAATAGGTTATCATTTGGAGGAATCTACTTGATAAAACCATTACGAAGAAAATTTATTATAATCAATATGCTTACCGTGCTTATGGTTATGATAGTTGCGTTTTATTGCAACTATGCTTTTAACAAAGCAAATATGCACGCCGAAAGCATTGCGGTTATGGAGCGCACCATAGAAGAAGGAACGCCAAAAAACATGAAAACCTTTCTTGTTATGGTAAATAATTACGGAAGAATATATCAAATCAAAGGCTATTCGGGCTCCGTATCCAACGATTTTAAAAAGATAGAGGGCATTGTAAACGCGGTTTTAAACAGCAAAAGAGATATAGGCGACATAAACGGACAGGATTTACGCTTTATGCGCAGTAGCTCTCCCAACGGTACGGTAATTGCGTTTACCAACACCGCGGAAGAAAAGATCGCTTTAAAAGGTATTGTGGACTTCTCTATCTATATTTACATTTGTTGTTCGTTTGTGTTTTTGCTGATATCGTTTTATTTAGGAAAAATAACAACGTGGCCTGTTGAGCGCTCCTTTAATCAAAAGAAGCAGCTTATAGCGGATGCCTCGCATGAATTAAAAACGCCGATAACAGCTATATTAGCTTCAACCGACGTGCTTTTATCCTCCGGTTCCTTGAGTGAGGAGGATAAAAGCTGGGTAAACGGTATTAAAGAATCTGCAACGGATATGTCGGCTTTGCTTACAAATATGCTGTCTTTGGCTAAAGCCGATGACGAAAAAGTTAAACGCGTTGAAACCGAAGTTGATTTCAGCACGCTTGCAACCTCCGTTATTTTAAATTACGAAGCTATACTTTTTGAATCAAATAAGTGCTTTAGCTACGATATTGATAACGGTATAACCGTAAAAGGCAATGAAAACGAATTAAAGCAACTGATAAAAATATTTTTAGATAACGCAAAGAAGTATTCCGATGAACACGGCAGTATCAGCATAAGTCTTAAAGCTGTTAAGGATAAAGCCGTGCTAACCGTTTATAATACAGGCGTACCCATCCCCGCTGATGAAATAGACAAAATATTTGACAGGTTTTATCGCGTGGACAAGGTTCGTACTACCGCTTCCGGATATGGGCTTGGGCTTTCGATAGCCAAAAACATTGCCGAGGCACACTATACCAAAATCCACGTTACAAGCAATGAGAACGGAACAACCTTCTCCGTTGCGTTTAAAAGCACAAAATAATAGGTGACCATTTATGAAGAAACTAATATCATTACTTTTGTTAATACCGCTATTTATTACTGCATGCTCCTATGAAATAGGGCATATTAATTTAAACTCCGAGGAAAGCGCCGAAAAGCTTAACAGCTCGGTTGACGTAACAAGTGAGCTTCCGGTTGATGTATCCGAATACGAAAACACAACCGAAGAAAAGGTTAACTTCGTAACCTCACAAGGGGATGAACGGCTTGGGCTTGCTTCCGTTGTATCGAAGATACAAAGCAGCGTTGTAGCAATAAACGTTACAGGCACCGCTTCCTATTATTACTATACCTATCCCACAGAGGGTAGCGGTAGCGGTGTTATCGTTTCAGAAAGCGGCTATATCGTAACAAACAACCACGTTGTAAGCGGTGGAAACAATATCACCGTGTTTTTAGCAGACGGTACCTCTTACCCCGCTAAGCTTGTTGCAAGCGATTCCGTAACGGATATAGCTGTTTTAAAAATTGAGGCAAAAGACCTTAACGCCGCCGTTATGGGGGATTCATCAACGCTTCGTGTTGGCGATTTTGCCTTGGCTATCGGCAACCCGCTTGGCGAATATCAAGGCAGCGTTACACTTGGTATCGTTAGTGCTTTAAACAGAGAGATACAGCTTAACAACGAAACGCATACTATGTTTCAGGTAGATGCCGCAATAAGCCCAGGTAACTCCGGCGGCGGTATGTTTGACAGCAACGGTATGCTTATTGGCATCGTAACCGCAAAAACCATTAGTGAGGACGTTGAAGGCTTGGGATTCGTTTTGCCAATAAACGATATTAAACCCGTTATACAAGATTTGATAAACCACGGCTACGTAAAGGGCCGCCCAACACTTGGCTTTAAGCCTGTTGAAATTACAAGTATGCGCGTTGCACAGTATTACGGGCTTAGCAGGCTTGGCGTATACGTTAGTTCCGTAGAAAAAGGTTCTTTTGCAGAACAATGCGGGCTTCAGTATAAGGATTATATTAGCGCGGCTGATGGTGAAGCCGTTGCAACCGTTGAAAGGCTGGAAGAAATACTGAACAATAAAAAAATAGGCGATACGTTGGTGCTTGAGATTATAAGGAACAACACCGTTCTTGACGTTGTGCTTGTTATCGGAGAACAAACAAATTAAATACACCCTTTGCTTAACTTGACAAATGCACAATTCCATACTATAATGTTAAATTAGCATGGATTATTGCTATAGAGTTAGTAATTAATGGCCGCAATTTCGATATATGTATCAGCGTTGCGGTCATTATTTTTTAAATAGTGTCAGAGGTGCAGAATGAATCAATCAGAAATTTCAACAACAGAAATAGTGCAAAACGATAATACTCCGGAGGAAACAGTTCAAAACGATAATACATCGGCGGAAATAATTCAAAATGAAAACGTAGAAATCGTAAAGAAAAACAGCCGCAAAAAGTTTAACAATACATTGAAAACTATTCTATACTTCGCCTTGCCGCCTTTAGCGGTTATTGCTGTGTTCTTTATAATTTTCAAAGCAAACGGTATATATCCGTTTGGTAATAAAACCATCGCTTGGTGTGATATGACACAGCAAGGCGTTCCGTATTGGATAAATTTCAAGCAAGTTTTGGAGGGCGACCAAAGCCTGTTTTTAAATATGGCAAACGCCGCAGGTATGGATGGTTGGAATTTACTTCGCTCGTACTTTATGTACCCCCTAAGTTACCTCATTTTGTTTGTGGACAGTAAGGACGTTATGTCATTTGTTACCGTTGCAACGGTTTTAAAGTTTGCGCTTTGCTGTCTTACCTCACTGGTGTTCTTCCGCGTATGCGTTAAAAAGCTGCATCCTGCATTAGCCGCCGCGCTTTCTATGATGTATAGCTTTTGTGCATACGGCACAATGTACTACCAAATCTTAAACTGGCCCATCTCTATGTATGTTTTGCCGCTGTATTTTACGGGGCTTTATCTGTTGCTGAAAGAACACAAAATTTTGCTGTTTTCCGTAACAATAGCACTTATAATGCGTAATTTTGCCTTCGGCTTTATGGCTGTTGTTGCAACTTTGCTGTTCGTTGGCTATTACTTTATTGTATGTGAAGACAAAATTGCTCTTAAACGAAATGCTTTCAACTTCACTATCGGCTCTGCGTTTGGTGCGATACTTTCTATGCCGATATGGCTATCCTTCTTCGGTGCTTTTTCCAACTCCGCGCGCGGAGTTGATGTTGCAAGCGCGTTACTAACCAGCGCAAGCTTTACATCCAAAGCAACCGTTTATCCGCTGTTAATGTCAACTGCCATTATCTTCGTTGCAGCGTTTTTATTTAAAGCGGTGAAAAAATCACCCATTGAAAAGGCTATATATTTTGTTTTGGGGATGATGCTTATCCCTATGGTGTTTGAGCCTATCAACAAAATGTGGCATTACGGCAGTTATATGGGCTTCCCTGCACGATATGCGTATATGATAGTGTTTGCAGGGCTGGTTATAGCAGGCGTTCTTCTTTCAAAATACAGCTTTGATGCAGAAAACGATAAGCGTAGCCAAGCTACACAAATCTGCTCTTTCGCATTTCTTCTATGCTTATCCTGCGCGCTGTACGCTTATGTTTCAAAGTACATAGAAAACAACATCAAAGAAATGTCTGCATACGCTACAACCCTTTGGGGCAATGACAAATCGTATAGATATATGCTGGTGCTGTTTTTGCTGTTTATAGTTGCTTATGCTCTTTGCTACGCATTTTATAAGAAAAAACTAATTTCAAAACAGTTTTTAGCAATAGTTTTAATTTTGGTGTTGCTGTCTGAAGCATACGTTTCTATAAGCACCTACGTTGTACCTGCAACAGCTAAAATGAATATGACAGCGTATTCAAAATACGTTGACCTAACTGACAGAGTTGAGGATGATGACGAATTTTTCAGAGTTAAAAACGCATCATTTTTAAATGCCGCATACGGCTCCGTTTCAGAGGCAAACTTCCCTGGCTCCATAGGCTATAATTCAATGGGGCACTACTCCTCACTTACGTCGGAATCCTATCTGTACGCCGCAAAAGCTTATGGGTACAGCTCTGTTTGGATGAAAATTGATACTTACGGTGGTACAAAATTCAGCGATGCGCTTTTTTCTATAAAATACAAAATAGATAAAACGGCAAACAGGCCTGCAAACATCGTTTATTCTAACGATAAATACTGTATTGCAGAAACAGAAAACTTCTTGCCGCTTGGCATATTTACAAACGCCTCTGACGTTTCAATGGATATCGAGGACTATACAAGAATAGAGCTGCAAGAGCACGTTTTTAAAGCTGTAACAAACAGTAAAAACAATCTGTTTACAGAGCTTAAGCCCACAAAGTTCTATAACTGTTCATTATCAGAAAAAGCCGGCAATTACTATGTAAAAAAACGCTCCTCCTCTGCATATATTGAGTATACCGTGCAGGTGGAAGGAACAAAAACTTTATATTTTGACTGCTTTGATGAGTTTAGCAACTCGCTTAGCGAAAAAATTAACAAAAGCTTTTCTGTTTATGTAAACGACGTCCGCAAATGCTCGCAATACCCCGTTGATACACTAAACGGCCTTATCACACTTGGAACGTTTACCAACGAAACAGTTACCGTTAAAGTGAATGTTTTAAAGGATGTTGAATGCCGTTCTTTGGGATTGTATACAATGGACGACGGCTTGTTGAACCGTGAGCTATCCAAGATTTCAAGCACGGGGCTTAACGTAAACGGAAGCACATTATCGGGAAACTACACCACAACTGAAAGCGGATATGTTTTTGTATCCGTTCCGTACAACCCAGCCTTTAAGTGTACCGTAAACGGCAAAGAGGTTAAGATTGCAGAATGCTTTGGCGGATTTATCGGCGTACCCGTATCAAAGGGCGAAAACAGCATAGTACTTAAATATACGCCGCCAATGTTTTATCCTTCAATAATCGCTTGGGTTCTTTCCATTGTCGTTATTGCGGCATTTGTGTTTATATTCAAAAAACGCGGTATTAATAATGCATACGATGCAACGCAAGCTATTATAGGTGAGAAAAACACCGCGTTTATTTCGTTTATATTGCTTGCCTGTGTGATAATTGCCTTTGTTGCGGTTATACTGCTTGTTTATATTTATCCCACGTATTTATCATTAAAGTTCTAAAATAAGGATGTCAAAAAACACCGACGGATCTTGATAATCTGTCGGTGTTTTCTCTTTTATAAATTGGTTTTTGATTATTTGTTACTCTTTGATGAATTATATAGACTTCCAAACGCTGCGGACATTGCACCGCAACAAACTGACATTCCTGGATTGTCTATCTTACCGATAAAGAACAATATTCCACCCACAAAAGTTAAAATAATAAATACAATTTGAAACGATAGAAAAATTTTTGATTTTACACTTAATTTATTCATAATCATCTTACCTTTAATTTGTATTGTACTATACAAGTCAATGCTATTCAAGATTTGTTTTTAGAATACATTTTCTTTCAACCTATTAAGTGCTTCCTGTAATCGCACGTAAGGCAACGCAATATTCATCCTGAGATGGTTAGAGCCGAAAAACGGCCTGCCGTCCTGCCAAATAACGCCAACCTCAAAGCCCTTGTGTAACAAATCTTCAACGGATAAGTCGTTGTTTATGCACCACTCCGTACAATCCAAAAACAGCATATACGTGCCTTCGGGCACAGAAACCTTAACGCCCTTGAAATTGTTATTAATATACTCGCACGCAAAAGCGGCATTGTTGCTTAAAACAGCGCACAGCTGCTTAACCCATTCTCTGCCTTCGTTGCTATATGCACCGATAAGTGCGTGCATAGACAAAACGTTCATCTCGTTGTAATGCGATAACGAGGCTTCCTTCTTTATCCTATCGTTCAGATAATCGTTATAAATTATGTGATAACTGCCAACAAGCCCCGCAAGATTAAAGGTTTTGGTTGGTGCATATAAAGCGATAGTTCTATTGCGTGCATCATCCGAAACAGATTGTGTTGTAACGTGCTTGTTGTTAAACAGCACAATGTCCGACCATATCTCGTCTGATATAACGTAAACATCGTGTTTACGGTACAGCTCCATTACAGCTTCTATCTCCCTGCGCTCCCATACACGGCCGCAGGGGTTATGCGGTGAACAGAATATTGCCGTATGGATATTATAGGCTTTAATCTTTGCCTCCATATCCTCAAGATCTAAACGATAAACGCCGTTGCCATCAAGCTTTAACGGAGAAAGCACTATTTTATATCCGTTATTCGTTAAACACGATGTAAAGCCGATATATGCAGGAGAATTTAGCAAAATTGCGCCACCACGAGAGGTTAAGCAGTTTACCGCACTGATAAGGCCGCCTAAAACACTGTTTTCGTATCCTATATGTTCCCTTAATATTCCTGTTACACCGTGGCTTTTTTCGTGCCAGTTCTGTATAGCTTCATAGTAGGAATCGGACGGAGAAAAATATCCAAACACAGGGTGCTCAAGCCTTTGACTGATAGCTTTTGTAACAGCCGACGGCGTTGCAAAAGCCATATCTGCCACCCACATAGGTATAGTGTCAAACCCGCTTTTTACAACACTTATCGGAACGTTAAAAGCTATATTATCCGCCGCAATAGAGTCCTTTCCGCGCCTATCTATAACAGTTTCAAAATCAAAACTCAATTAACATCCTTCTTCCGTTTAAGCGGCGGCGGAAACCTCGCCGCTGTTCTCTTCCCCGTTATTTTTAATAAGCTCTATAAAGGTATTGGCATCCCTAAATCGTCCATCTCGCGTGGGGCTATTGAGGAAAACCATTATATAAGGTGTTGTATCAATTTCTGCTGAAACGGAAACACAATAACCCGCACTACCTGTGCTACCCGTTTTTAAGCCTGTAACGCATTCATTATAATAGCTGCTGGTTTTACATACCAAAGCGTTGGAATTTACCCATCCGCCGCTTTTTTCTTTTTGCACGCTTTCCCTTATCGTAGCGTTTTTGCGCGCTTCTATCGAGATTTTAACAACGTCAAGCGCGGTTGTTTGTTGCCCTTCTGCATCATAACCGTCAGGAGTGCAAAAGTAAGAGCTAACACAGCCAAGCTTTCTTGCTTTGTCATTCATAAGCCTTACAAAATCTGAAACGGCTTTATCAATGCTTAAATTGTTATCGTTAGCAGCAACGCGCGCGGTATTAACAGCCAATACATAAGCCGCATCGTTCCCCGATGGGATAAGCAAAGCATCTATCAAGGATTTAACCGTGTACTTTTGCCCAACTGCAAGGAACGCAACGGACGAGTTTTCCCCTATAAGATTTATTTCCTCGCCAACCGTTATTGTCTTACCAGGAGCCAAATGATCCAGCGCAACAAGCGCGGTTAAAAGCTTGGTTAAGCTTGCAGGGGCTGTAACGGTGTTTTCGTTCTGCGCGTAAATCACCTCTCCCAAGCTAACATCATAAACAACGGCTATCTGTGAATTAACAACGGTGCCGGGGGGTAAAATGATTTGGGGGATTGGCTCATCCTCGCTATAATCCACAGATATATCCAAGCTTACATCCTCTAAAGAGCTATCGGCAGAAGCGTTTGAAGCTTCGATACTGTTATCAGCAACAATATCGCCCGATGGAGCAGTGCTTGATATATCGCTCCCTTGCGGTGCAGTAAGCATTACTGATGCAAAAATACAAGATACACCAATAATAAACATCAATACTGCAACGCAAATTAAAACTTTTTTATTATTCATAAGCTGTCCTTTTTATCTATCCTTAAAGTGTAAAGAACGCTTTTGCAGCTTTATACATTGCAAATATGTCCGCCTTGGAAGCAAGCTCGTAAGGAGAATGCATGGACAACAATGCCACGCCAACGTCCAACACGTCAATATTTAACACAGAAATTTCTGATGAAACAGTTCCTGCGCTTCCCTCGTCAACCTTGCCGTATTCACCTGTTTGCCAAGCAACGCCTTCTTTATTGAAAAGGCTTACAATTTTATGAACAAGCTCTGCAGAAGCATCGGAAGAGCCGGACTTACCGCGTGCGCCTGAATACTTAGTGATAACTACACCGCCATTAACGTATGCGGAATTTTTGGGATCGTAAGCATCGGCATAGCAGGAATCAAACGCACCGGCAACGTCGGCAGATAGGCAAATGCTGTTTTCACAAAACGCCGCAAAATCAGCATCAAAGCTTTTGCATAACGACTGCAAAAAGTGCTTGTATGCAAAGGAGCACACACCTGTAACACCGTTGCTACCAATTTCTTCCTTGTCCGCAAAAATGCATACGCAGGTACGGCGCGGTGCTTCCGTATCAAATAACGCTTTCATAGAAGGATAAGCACAAACCCTATCATCGTGGCCGTATGCAGATATCATACCACGGTCAAAACCAACGTCACGCGCTTTACCAGCAGGAACAACGCAAAGCTCGGCTGTAATTAAATCCTCCTCGGTTATACCGTATTTCTCGTTCATCGCTTTTAAAACGGAAAGCTTAATAGCGTTGTTTTCAACCGCCAAGGGTATAGAGCCAACGATTACGTTTAAGCCTTCACCGCTTATAGCGGTTGCAAGCGGCTTGTCCATCTGATTTTTAGCTATATGAGGCATCAAATCGGAGATATAAAAAGTAGGCTCGTCTTCGTCTTCGCCAAGGTTGATACAAAGGCTTGTACCGTCTTTTTTAATTATAACGCCGTGCAATGCAAGAGGCAACGCAGTCCATTGATATTTCTTTACGCCACCGTAATAATGCGTTTTAAAATACGCAAGCGATGCTTCCTCGTACAAGGGGCGTTGCTTTATATCAAGGCGCGGCGAATCAATGTGTGCAACAACTATGTTTGCACCGTTTTCTATATCCTCAGTTCCGATAACGGCAAGAATAACGCTTTTATTTCTATTTACATAATACACCTTGTCGCCTGCGGAATACTTCTTCTTACGGTCGTAAGGGATAAAACCGTGCTTTTTTGCATCCTCTACGGCAAAATAAGTTGCTTCCCTTTCGGTTTTTGAAAGGTTCATAAAGTTTTTATAGCCTTTGCAGAACTCGTCTGCGCTGGCATAGTCAACGTCCTTTGCGTTATAAGCGTTTTTAGCTTCGTACATTAAATCATTTAGTTGCATATTTCTTCTCCTTCGTCTGAAAAATACAGTTCTTTATATTTAACCTTATATTGATTAATCTTTTCAACATAGCTTCGTGTTTCCTCAAACGGTATCGCCTTTAACGTAACGCCGTCATCAGAATACGCTTTATCTTCAAGCCACCCCTTAACTCTGCCTATCCCCGCGTTGTATGCGGCACAGGCAGTATCCCAATTCTCGCCCAGATTTCTGTACAAGTAGCTTAAATAAAAACAGCCATATTTTATATTTGTTTCAGGCTCTGTAAGCTTTTCTTCAGCATACTCTTCCCCCAAGCGCCAAGCTATTTCTTCCGCTGTAACAGGCAAAAGCTGCATAAGCCCAACAGCACCTACAGAGGACTTTGCATCAACGTTAAAGTTACTTTCAGTGCGTATAACCGCACACGCAAGCTCATACGGAACGGAATAGGCATCACAATATGTAATTATCGTATCCTTATACTCTAATGGGTACATAATTTCATTTTTTATAGTACAAGAGTTTAAAACAATGCAAATAAGCGCTATCAAAAAACAAGCCAAATGCTTTTTATTTCGTTTTAAGCACATATTGTTTACGCTCCTCTTGGCTTTTTAATACGCCTAATTTCAAGTGAACAAGCAACATAGCACGGTTTGTTCTAAGCTTCAAATCCTTTAAAGCACCTGTGTTTTTAATAACAGCATTGCTGTTTGCAACCAGAAAGCGATTAGATTTTTGCGCGTTTATTCTTTTTTTAAAACCATCTTTCGTAATACCCTCGCGTTTTTTCAAACGTGCATACAGCATTGTTTTGCTTGAAAAAACGGATATCACGGCATCACAATGCCTGTAAAGCCCTGATTCAAACAGAGTTGGTGCGTCCACCACAACAAACTTGCTTCCTTTGCTAAATGCGTTGCTTGCTTCGTTTAATATCTCGTTTATAATGTACTTATGAGCAATAGCATTAAGTGTTTTTAGGCTATCGTCATTGGCAAAAGCACGTTTGGAAAGCAACGCACGGTCTATCCCTTTTTCACAAACTATATCTTTTCCAAAGCTTTCCGCAAGCTCGGATATACACTCCGCGTTCTCGCGGTATAAGCGCCTGCACACCTCGTCGGCATCAATGGTATATACGCCTTGCCTTGCAAGTATGGAAGACACCATGGTTTTTCCACTACCGCTTCTGCCGCACAAACCAATCAAATACAAAATACCACCACCGTTTATCGTAGCCTTGCCAATATTTCCTCGGACGGTATTGCGCCAACACGCAAAACCTCAGGCTTATCCACCAAAGATATGATTGTAGATTCAGCACCAACGGCTGTTTCTCCTGCATTAATAATAGCATCTACCCTGCCGTTTAAGGCTTCAACAACGTCCGCCCCGTTAGTAAGCGCGCCCTGACCGGACAGATTTGCCGAAGGAAGCGCCAGCGGAACGCCCGATAGCCTTACAAGCTCTCTTGCTATTGTATTAGACGGAACGCGAATACCCACGGTATTTAGTCCTGCGGTTACTATACCAGGAACACAGCTTTTTTTTGGAAGCACTATAGTTAATGGGCCCGGTAAATACAAGTTAAATAAAAGCTTGGCGTTATCATTAAAAACTGCAACGCTTTCTGCCATAGCGATATCGCTTACACAAACGCTAAGCGGTTTCACAGGAGGTCTGTTTTTAGCAACGTAAATCTTTTCCACCGCCGAAACGTTAAAAGCATCAGCCCCCAAGCCGTAAACGGTTTCTGTTGGAAAAGCAACCGTGCCTCCGTTTTTGAGTATCTCCGCACACTCCTTTATATACGGTGCGTTTATACAATTATCAAAAACGCTGTAAACTTTCGTTTTCAAAACCGCTCACCCCTTACCAAAATATTATATCATATAGCTGTACAAAATTCCACTATTATTTATATCTTTTCAACCGCAACTACAGTTAGATCGATATTATTCTCAACCGTAAACTTAATTTCATAATCAGAAAATCTGAAGCCATAAACCCTATCGTTATCGTTTTGATAAGACGGTCTTGGGTCGTTAGACAAAAGCTTTATTATACTACCATGCTTCTCCTTAGGTATTTTTGACAATAGTTCAGCAGGAAAGCTTATATTCAAAGGCTTTTTATCAATCGTTTCTGTAAAACCACCTAAAGCGTTTTCAACACAGTCAAATTGCGGTAAATAGGGTTTTATATCGTATATCGGTGTTCCGTTCATCAAATCTGCTCCGGTAACAACCAAAACGGGGCCGTTCTCCGTTTCTGGTACAAAGCTTTCAAGCTTCACACAAGACAGCCCCAAGGAGTTTGGCCTAAATGGCGAACGCGTTGCAAAAACGCCAACACGCTTGTTACCCCCAAGGCGTGGTGGGCGCACGGTTGGTGACCAGCTATCCCGCACAGACTCGGAAAACTGCCATATCAGCCACAAATGCGAAAACCCTTCTATATCTCTAAACGCCGTAATTGCTCTATACTCAGGCTCAAAAACAATTGTTGATGTTAGCTCCTCCAAAATGCCGCTTTGCCGCGGAATTCCAAACTTGCTTGTAAAATCATTATATATACGTGCAATAACCTTAAGCTTATGCTCCATATATCCACCTCATATTTAAATACCCCAACAAAAACTGCCGCAGGTTAATGACCTGCGGCAATATGTACTATTTTATACTTGTGTTGGTTTTAAGCACAACGTCGTGATATCCGCCTTCAACGATACTCGTAGCAGAAACAAGAGTAATACGTGCATTCTTTTGCAAATCGGGTATGTTGGTTACGCCGCAGTTGCACATAGTGGATTTAACCTTATACAAGCTCTTTGTAACGTTATCCTTCAAGCTACCTGCATAAGTAACATAAGAGTCAACACCCTCCTCGAAGGAAAGCTTGGATTTACCACCAAGATCGTAACGCTGCCAATTGCGCGCACGGTTACTGCCCTCACCCCAATATTCCTTAACGTAATTGCCGTTAATAAACAGCTTTTCCGTAGGGCTTTCATCAAAGCGTGCAAAGTATCTGCCAAGCATCAAGAAATCTGCACCCATAGCAAGCGCCATAGTCATATGATAATCGTGAACGATACCACCGTCAGAGCAAATCGGGATATAAATACCTGTTTTCTCAAAATACTCATCTCTTGCCGCCGCAACATCCTGCAACGCAGTAGCTTGACCGCGACCAATACCCTTTTGTTCACGAGTGATGCATATAGAGCCGCCGCCGATACCAACCTTAATAAAATCAGCACCTGCTTCTGCAAGGAACATAAAACCATCACGGTCAACAACGTTGCCTGCGCCAACCTTAACGCTGTCACCATACTTTTCGCGTATAAAATCCAAGGTTTTCTTCTGCCAGCAGGAGTACCCCTCAGAAGAGTCGATACACAAAACGTCTGCACCTGCTTCTACCAATGCAGGAACGCGCTTCTCATAGTCAAGCGTGTTTATACCGGCACCAACAACGTATCTCTTGTTGCTGTCAAGAAGCTCAGAAGGATTAGCCTTATGCTGGCTGTAGTCCTTACGGAAAACAAGGTAAAGCAATTTACCGTCATCAGAAACTATAGGAAGCTGGTTAAGCTTGTTTTCCCAAATTATATCGTTAGCTTCCTTAAGCGTAGTGGTTTCGGGTGCAGTTATCAGCTTTTCAAGCGGAGTCATAAACTCGGAAACCTTCGTGTCAAGCGCCATACGGCTAACGCGATAATCGCGGCTTGTAACTATACCAAGCAGCTTACCAAAGGATTTACCGTCATCTGTAATAGCAATGGTGTTATGACCGGTACGATCAACTTCGTTTAAAACATCTGCCAAGGTTGCGTCAGGCGAAAGATTGCTATCGCTAACAACAAAGCCAGCCTTATAATTCTTAACACGAGCAACCATTGCAGCCTCATCCTCAACGGACTGAGAGCCATAAATAAAGGAAATACCACCCTCACGCGCCAAAGCGATAGCCATAGTGTCATTAGAAACGCTTTGCATTATCGCAGAAACCATGGGGATGTTTAGATATATATCAGATTCTTCACCCTTCTTGAACTTAACAAGAGGTGTTCTTAAAGAAACGTTTGCGGGAATACAATTTTCAGAAGTATATCCGGGAACAAGCAAATATTCACTAAAAGTACGTGAAGGTTCTTTATAATAATATGCCATAACTTAAACTCCTCCGAAAATTTATTGATATATTGGGTATTGTTTACAAAGCTCTATTACTTCGGCAGTAATGCGCTCCTTATTTGCATCGAAATCGTTAATTACATCGGCAATAAAGCCTGCAATCTTAACCATTTCCGCTTCTTTAAACCCGCGAGAGGTAACGGCAGGAGTACCAATGCGCAAACCGCTTGTAACCGTGGGCTTTTGAGGATCGTTAGGAACGGAGTTCTTATTAGCGGTAATATGAACTTCATCAAGTCTAATTTCAAGCTCTTTACCTGTAATGCCGCTGCCTCTTAAATCAAGAAGCATTAAATGGTTGTCCGTACCGCCGGAAACTAGCTTAAAGCCCTTTGCTAAAAGCTCGTTAGAAAGAACTGCTGCGTTCTTAACGATTTGTTTCTGATATTCTTTAAATTCATCAGTAAGTGCTTCACCAAATGCAACACCCTTTGCGGCGATGATATGCATTAAAGGACCGCCCTGTGTGCCGGGGAAAATTGCCTTATCTATCTTCTTAGCGTGCTCTTCCTTGCACAGAATAAGACCGCCGCGAGGACCTCTTAAAGTTTTGTGAGTTGTTGTTGTAACAACATCAGCATACGGAACGGGAGAGGGATGAACACCGGCAGCAACAAGGCCTGCTATATGTGCCATATCAACCATAAATATAGCGCCAACTTCATCTGCAATGGCTTTGCAACGCTCAAAATCTATAACACGCGGATATGCACTTGCGCCAACCAATAATAGCTTCGGCTTGTGCTTAAGCGCCAATTCGTGCATTGCGTCGTAATCAATGCGTTCGGTTTCATCGTTCAAACCGTAAGGTACTATATTAAAATATTTTCCCGAAATATTTACAGGCGAACCATGGGATAAATGCCCACCATGAGCCAAGCTCATAGAAAGAACGGTATCGCCGGGATTAAGGAAAGCAAAGAAAGCCGCAAGATTAGCATTAGCACCACTATGAGGCTGAACGTTTGCATGCTCTGCACCAAAAAGTTGCTTTGCGCGCTGTCTTGCAATTTCTTCTACCTTATCAACGTATTGGCAACCACCATAGTATCTTGCCGCGGGATACCCTTCCGCATATTTGTTGGTAAGCACAGTACCTGCTGCCAACAAAACTGCTTTAGAAACAATATTTTCAGAAGCAATCAGTTCAATATTGTGTTGCTGCCTTAAAAACTCCTCTTCGCACGCAGCAAACATCTCAGAGTCAAACGCTTTAAGTTCATCGAAAAACATTTTGTACCTCCCACGCAATCAACATCATTATATATTTTTAATTATGTTAAAATATTTATTATGATTTTAGCACACTATCACAGATAAGTCAACCGCTTTTGACACACACAACATTAAATGTTATGCTTATTTTTCTTGTAAAAATTGGTGATAACTTCTAATTTTCCACCAGTATGCTTCTTGTCGTTTTTAGAGCTAACATTAACTTTGCATTATTTACCATCATCTGTTAAACTGCGTTCACCTGAGAAAATCGAAGTAGCTATATAAGAACAAGAAAGTCAGCATTACTCGTCCCCTAACGCAAAAAGAAATCCGAACCCTTCGCCTACCGGCTTTGGGTTCGGATTTCTACTGTTTGGTGCGGGTAGCAGGACTTTCCACTCGCGAACGAAAGAGCCCCCGGCTCTTTCTCCTGCGTTTTTTGTCCGCTTCGCTCCTAAAAACGCAGAGCTCGTATCAAGCCCTGCCATTTTCCCCCCCACCAAAACAAAACGCCACCCCTATCGGAGTGGCTGTTGTTTTGGTGCGCCGGAGCATTCTATAATCGAACCATTTACCTCATCAAGAGTAACGGCAGTATTTGCTTCGTTGTAGTTAAAAGTCAAAACCAGCTTATCGTCATATACATACACTGCATTTACGAAGCTGTCAATGAGTCTCTGCTTGTGTTCTTTTTTCGTTGTATCTAAGCTGCGGAATCTGTGCAGCCAGAAAATCAGTCCCTCTTTGGTAAGAGGAGGGCGTTTCAGTTCTTCTTTAATAATCTTTAATTCCAATTCTTCTTTGGTGGTCTCAAGTTCAATCATACGCTGTTTGGTAGTAGTCGTAATGACTCCCTGTTCGATAGCATTCACCAGATTGGCTATCGCTCTTTCAGTTTCGCTCAACTGCTGTTTCAGAAGGATAACGGATGTATTTTCGGTGCTTGCCACACGGAGTACGATGTTGGCGATATCCTCAATCACATCGTCCTGTAACAGCATCTCCTTGGTGTGGCGAACAACAATATCTTCGATCCATTCTTTTTTGACAGTCTTTTTATCACAGGAATGTTTGTACTTAGCATTGTTGCACTTATAGTACCGATGCACCGTACCGTTCCTACCTGTACCGCTTTCTCCTGTCATATAGACACCGCACTTGCCACAGTACAACTTAGTAGTCAGCAGATAGTCGTCCTCGGCCTTGTGCCTTGCGGCGGCTTTTTTATTCTTCTGTAACTGCTCCTGCACTTTGTTGAACAAATCCGTTGGAACGATCTGCGGTATACCGTTTTCGTGAATAATCTCTTGAAACTTATATTCACCGATGTAACGCCTATTTTTCAGCATAGTTGTTACAATGTTGATGGAAATCTTACTTCCGAGAGAAGTGGTCAATCCCTTTGCGTTTAACAGGGTTACAATCTCCTTAATGGTCTTGCCTTTGTCGTATAACTTAAATGCTTCCAATACCCAAGGAGCTTTTAACGGGTCAACCTCAAACATCTGCTCCTTGTTAATGATATAACCAATAGGAACCGTACCGCCATTGAATTTACACTTCAAAGCATTTTCTGTAAGACCTCTTGTAACCTTTTCAGCAAGCTCGGCTGAGTAGTATTCCGCCATACCTTCCAGCACGGATTCGAGCAATATGCCCTCCGAACCGGCAGATATATTTTCGGTTGCCGAGATTACCTTGACATCGTTCTTTTTAAGTGCATTTTTGTAACGAGCTGAGTCATAGCGATTTCTTGCAAAACGGTCAAGTTTCCAAACAATGATTATATCAAACTTCTTCTTGGAACTGTCTTTAATCATCTTTTGAAATTGTGGTCGGTTATCCGTTTTTGCAGATAATGCTCTGTCAATGTAGGTATCGATTACAGATATACCTTGTCTTTCCGCAAACGCCATACACTCACGGAGCTGACCGTCAATGCTTTCCTCACGCTGACTGTCCGAGGAATATCTTGCGTAAATTACCGCCGTCATTCGCTGTTCACCTCCTGCCGATATTTAGTTTTCTTTTGTAACATAGTTTTATCACGCCCTTTCATTTGTTCTGTTTGTACCCTGCCTAACGCAAACAACATATCGAGTTGCTTGCGTTGCAGTCTTTTGCTTTTGCCTCTCATAAACTCCACCTTTCTGTTTTTAAGAATGCGGAGTTAATATATAAAGCCGGACTTATTTTGGCAAGTAAAAAAGCAGGTGTCCTCCTGCTTTTTGTGTATATTCAATTACTAAAACCACCTAAAAAAGAAACTGGGGTTTCTCTAAAGCGCTATAAAAAATTTCAAAAAAGCAACCGTTCCAAAGATTTTTTAATCCTGCAACGGTTTTTACTACGATAACTACAACTAATTTCAAATAATTGTATAATCCCAATACGCCTTCGAAAAATATCAAATGATTTTTAAGTGTTCAGAATAAAAAATAAATTTTTTCGATTTTTTTATAGACATTTTGACCTTTTTAGACATTATATAGGTGAATAGGCAAACACTTATAGAAGATGACTAAGCAAAAGATATAGAAGCTAAAAATTAAACTAACAATTATGAAGGTGCTGTATGAGTGATAAATATTTGAAAGCAATTATTGTTATACTTTGCGCTATCTTGTCAACCCTTGTTCTTTATTTCTGCATAAAATATAGAAAACTTATCAAAAAACTAGCAGTAAAATATAAAGTTTTCAAATTTATTACGGACATTGTAATCCCTTTCGCTGTCCCTTTAGCGCTTTCCTTTGTTTTGTATGACAGTAAATATAAAAAAGGGCAATTGATTTTTATAATATCAATGTGTGTTTTAGCGACTATAAACATTGTAGCACAGTTTTATTCATGGCGAAAAGAACGAAAAGACGCTGATTTGAAATGGGAAAATTCTGCCTCTAAGGAGTCCTGTAATAATCTGTTCGAGATATTTAAAAACAAAAATGTTCAATACAGAAACATATATCACGAAAATGTCCGTGTCGGTATGCTTGAAGAGAGCATGGAACATTATAATCCATTTGAACAAATACGACTTATAACATATAATTTTTGTTTGACAATTAGCAAAATCACAAATATTGCCACAAAAGACATGGATGCATCTTTTATCTATCGGTATACATACAAAGATGCGGACGAAAGCGACAAAAGTTGGCGATGGGTAACAGGAAAAGGCTTAAACTTTGATGTGGATTTAAATGAGTTTGTTAACAAAACAGATTCTGCATTTAGATACATGGAAAAAACCGATACCCCAAGGCTTTTTTACAACGATAAAAACAAAGCTGTAGACATGAGGCAGTATCAAAGGAATTATAAAGACTATATGCATGGTCTTTCGGGCTCATTTGTAGCTGCCAAAGTTGTATTTTCAAGTAATGACGATACCCTTTGCGAAGGTATTATTATGGTCAATTCTTACGGCAAAAAATTTTTGGATGATTTGTCGGAACACACCGAAGAAGAATTAAAACATTTAATACTAGACAATATTTTTCCGTGTTATGAGCAATTATTAATTTCGGAACTTTCTACTTTATATTTTAGACACAAGCCTGACAATGATGAAAATCAACAAACATAATAAATTGTTGAAGAACAAAACAACATATACGAAAAATTGAAGTGATGGATACTTAAGCGACTTGAAAATTATTTTTCGAAGTCGGTTTGTATATCGGGAAGCATATTGATGATGAATATATTCGTAGCAGTTTGAGGTAGAAAAGTCTCTTTACTATGATACAAGCAAATGCGATGGACAAATTGCTTGAAGGATTTAATTAACTTGGCTTTAACCCTAAAACCATTAACTACGCGGAGTTTGTCGAAACTTCAAGTCAAACCGCGAACAATATAGGCATGAAACAAAGCCTTATCAACGATATGAAAAAATCATATTTACTACAAAATAAGTATTCATATCAACTACTATTCCATCATTTGAACTTTAAAACAATTCATTTTTTGTGGGCAAACACCTACATCGAGAGATCATCCCAAAGATTGTGTAAACCTCCGATGTGGTGTATAATAGGAGCACCACATTGGAGGTTTACACAATCTTTGGGATGATCTCCACTTTTAAACCATTTGTTGGTTTTTTATACTGCGGTGACTTTTACTACGATAACTATACTAGGCTAACATCAAATAATCATTCAATTAAAATACTCCGCCGCAAAATATCAACTGGGTTTAAGTGCTTAAAATAAAAAATTTTTCAATTTTTTTATAGACGTTTTGATGTTTTTAGACATTATATATGTGAAGAGAAAAAAGTTACGAATGTTTCGAAAATAATGCATTGTTTTTATAGTAGACTCTACAATTTGTTCCTGTAATTAAACTTATTAAGCACTTGCCTTTTTCGCTTCATACTAACTTCAGTATATATTTCTGTTGTAGCCACACTACTATGTCCCAACAGTTCTTGCACGGAACGAAGATCGGCACCATTTGCTAATAGATTCGTTGCAAATGTATGTCTTAAGTAGTGCGGTGTAGCTTTTTCATTAATTTTTGTGCTTTGTTTTATATTTTTAAAAACATACTCTATACCGTGAATACTTATTTGGTTACCGTAACGGTTTACAAACAATTTATCGGTATGAATATCGGTTTTGCCACGTAGTTTTATCCATTGCATTATGTTATTCCATGTTTCTTGACATGAAATATATATCAATCTTTGTTTTCTGCCTTTTCCGTGGATAAGAATCGTGTGCTCGGACGTAATTATATCAGATAGTGCAATGTTGGATGCTTCCTCTATACGGATCCCGGTACATATCAATATATCAAGCAAGGCTAGATTTCGAGTGTTTCTCCATTTTGCAATATCTGTATTTGAGTTTTCAAGCCTTTGGTTAACTTCTTTCAAAATAGCAAAGACTTCTTTTGTAGTTAAAGTTTTCGGTAACCGTCTTTCTTTTTTGAACTTGAAAACATGCGAAAAATAGTTCTTGTTTGTGTATCTTTTCTGATGCATATATGCAAAAAACATTTTCAAAACAATGAGCTTTCGGTTAATAGTGCTGTCTGCTAGTTTGCGTGTATCCATAAGATACGAAATGTATTTAACGACCGTATATTCGTTGATTTCGTTATCAAGCATATAATTGTTAAAGTCTTTCAAATCAGACAAATATGCGGTTATCGTTTTAATCGAAAGATTTTTAGTCGAACGTAATTGTTCAACAAATTCGTTAGAAATGTCAGAATATTTGTTCATGTGTAAGGTCCTTTCATGTTTAGGTATAATCTTACACATTATAACAAATTTCAATGGCATTATATAAATAAAGCTACAATAACAATATATTATTGTAAGATAGAGTAAAATCGGTAAATGGAAATAAACCTTAATAAGGACGACAATTTATATGAAAAAACTCAATTCAAAAAAACAACTAGTTTTACTACTCTTTAACTCAGTATTATCAATAATTGTGTTTGTAATAACCTATTTTTTAGATCCACTAAAATACACATCCCAGTCAACTTTGGCTGCAATCCCTGCCTTCCTTCTTTCAATTATTGTTCTTATAATTGGACAAAACATATCTACTCATAACGAAGTGGAAAAAGTTTCAGAGGATTCCGAACTTATATGTGAAACAGTAAAGAACTATTTACATGTGACAAAAATGGGAACACCAAAAAGTGCGTGGGAGTATGTAATAAATAGGTTACCTGTTTTGGAATATGTTCAAAACACATCGTTTAATTTTGAAGATGAAACCGAACAAACAAATGAACGACTTTATGATGGTAATAGTTATCAACAATCATATAGTAAGATAGCCAAATATGTCAATCAAGGATTGATTTGGAAAGATATTGGTGATTCTTCAGCTTTAGAGAGGTTTAAGAAAATTGATGAACGAGTCGTTGAAAAAAGCAAAGGCCATTATCAATACAAACTGATAGCTCAATCTGAACCCCAAATTGGATTCATCATATTAACCTACAAAGACGGAACTACTGAAGTGCTGTTTAATTGGGACTTTAGAGATATACCCCAAGATCCTGTCGTGCTTCTATCAAGAGATCAAGAAATCCTAAATATGTTTGCTGCACAGTATAAAGGCCTTTGGAGAATGGCTGTTGATGATTATGATAGTAAGGCGATTAAATCTACTTCATAAAAATACTTACTGTTTAACTGGGGGTCTAAAGACATCCATTCTTTGAGATATTCAGCAGAAACCTCTGATAAGTGCTGACAAGTCCATTCTAATGTTTGATTATAATATGGCAAGAAATCCGGATCGAAAGGACTTGTCCTTTCGAACAATTCAAAACTATATTCCATATTATTGTATAACGAACTGCGAAGAACAGAAAAAGCACGATCCAAATCATAGTGATAAAACTTTTTACTGTTTTCAGTTGCTATACGTAAATCAACCTCCATTTTCTGTCTTGTTGCTGTGTTCATCGGCCCGAATCTAATAGATGCACCATCATACTGCCTAACTGCCAATATACCACGAGGAACTCTATTTGCTAATACGTTGATGAATTTATCTAGGTCTTTAATATATGAAAATATATTAAAAGCCAATGTTAGATCACTTGGGGGGATGCTCGATGCCTCGTTTTCGATATCTAGCTGGATAAAAGAGGCCTTTCGATTCCAATTTTTGCTTCTATCATTTGCAATCTTTAAGATTTCAATGTCGCTATCAATGCCAATAAACTCACAGTCGCTCGGAATTAGTTTATCTAACAATTCAAACCACAGACCAGAAGCGCAGCCTAGATCAACTATTCTTTTAGGATGTAAGCTAGCAAGCTTTTGAGCAAATGCGGTTCTTTCAGGCAATTTTGCTCGGTGGTGATTTTCCAACCAAAGAGCATCAGCTAATGGTTTACCCGATGAATTCTCTTGAGTTTTCATAAAGGCATCCTCCTATCTTACAATAATATATTGTTATTGTAAGATGACACAAAACTAGGAAAATATAAAAAATACCGTTAGGATTTTTATTATACCCCCCAACAGAAATAAGATCGGGTAACAAAATACAATAATGTAAACGCAAGTAATACTATCATAACGAGGATGCTTTTAAAAATAACCTTACAAAAAGCATAAAACCATTTAAATTATTACAATAACTATTAATTATTGTAAGTAAAAATCAATGCATTTAAGGGTGTTTAATATGTATGACGTATTTATATCACATTCCAGTTTAGACAAACCTACTATTGTAAAACCGCTGGTTGACCAATTAATTAAAGAGGGGTTGGAAGTATGGTATGATCAAAATAATATTGCCAAAGGCGATATTATTAGAGATGATATTATTATGGGAATTAATGAATCAGTTGTCTTTATCCCAGTAATTACCAAACACTTCTTTGAAAGTAATTGGTCAAGTTTAGAGCTCGGAATTTTACAGACAATTTCTCCCCAAAATCTTATTCCGATAATAGACGAAAATGAGCAAAATATTGTTGGGCAAAAATATCCATTTTTGCTTGATCATAACTATATTCAGCTATCATATCCATTGCAAAAAGTAGCTGACCAAATTAAAACTTCCGTTTTAAAGAAAAAACATGAATGCGGATTTTGGCACATTAATAAAACCAATTTAAAATCGTTAGTAAAAGAAATGAGAACGTATAACGACTTCAAACTGGAGCAACTTGCAATACAATTAAATACTCTAATAACTAAAATAATTACCGATCCCCAAAGCACACTTATCGATTTGAAATTAGTTATGGAAAATATTCTAAACGATGTAGCCTATAGAGAAAACATTTATTTGGACAACGGAAAGTCATCTATTGATCTATTTATCGATATTGATTTTCTAAGTAATAATATGAAAGAGCACATTAAGTTTTTGAAGCGTATTTGCCAATACGAGTCCATGAAGATGAATAATCTGACACATTGGACACAATCTAATTTATATTTGATACAATTTTCAATGTTCTCTATTATTGAATGGTATATGTTTTCATATTTTAAAAAACCGCCTCTGTCAGAAAAAACAATTATACCTGTTAGACCTGAAGAATTTACTTATGATGATATTCTTCAATCTTATGAAATCGAAAAATTAGTTTTGCCTCCTAATCTTATAGCAGAACCATCTGAAGTAGCAATTTGGAATGAGCATAATCCATTGACCTTTATTGGTGCCAGAGATGCACTTACAGGAAAATTGATAGGCTTTTTCAATACATTGCCAATTAGCGATACGCTTTATGAAGAAATACTTTCGGGTGACTTTGATGATACTCGAATAGACACTAAACATATAAGAACATATGATATTCCAGGGTTTTATAAGTTATATTTATGTTCATTCTGTATACATCCAGCCTACAACACAACATCTGCCTTTAGAATTATATACAATAGCTTCGTTGATTTCTTACTTCAATTAGCAGAACAAAGAGAAATATTTATTTCTGATATCGTTGCAGACGGAGTGACGCAAAAAGGTGAAATATTGTGCGAAAGTATTGGAATGAAGAATATAAAAAACTCAAGCCATAATTCTAAAGTTTATTATGCTAAATTAATTCCTCCGGAATTTTCAACTTTGAAATTAAACAATAGGAACGGACGACGATTGATTGCTTGTTATGAAAGAATCTATACGCAATTCAAAGATTTATTCTAATTAAGGAGTATATTCGGTATAATGATAAATTGAATTATTCATATCAAAATTTAAATTAAACTCATCGATGGCTGATGAAATAATCGATAAATTATCAAGTACCAAATCAAAAAGAATTTTATTGAGTTTACAATATTCATCAATATGTTCACGATTGAACTCTCTATGCATACGCCCACATCTACCTTTGCATATTTGATTATAATTGCAGGGGGTACATATGGTGTCCTTAAGAGAAAACTCATCAAATGTTATGCCATTTTTAAGATCGCCTATCAAATTTTTCTGTGTAGTCATGTCCTCTGCACAAGTATAGCATGCACCATTGGTCTGAATAAATATAATACTTTCATTATATCCACAGCAAAATGAAGTAGGCATTTGTTTATTAAGCGAAAAATTTGTTGCAGCTATAAAAGGAATAAAGTTCAAAAGAATTCCTTTTTGCAAATAACTTAACCATAGATCAAATGTTAAATTCAATTCATAATTGTAAGACTTATAGAATCTAGAAAAATCACCAAAGGTATAACAATTCTCCAATTGCCAATACATTGCATCAAAGAAAATATTGAATAAAGAAACTTCAGAATACAAACTAGTATTTTCAGTAATGGTTAATCTACCTATAATTGGCACATTTTTCTTTCGTCTAATGGTGTTTACTGAGTCAGTCAAAGATTTGAAATAGCCTTCATTTAATTGTGCATGTGGTACCATATCATAATTTATTGATAGCATTATTGCATCAATGTTAAGTAGAATATCATCTGGTATTGCGCCAAGCAGTATGCCGTTTGTATGTAACATATAGGTATATTTATACGGTACATTTATATTGTTTTTATGCGATTGTATAATCTCACGTATATATTTATAATTGAGAGTGGGTTCTCCGCCGAAAAACACTATATCCGCGCACTGATCATTGTATTTAAGTTGTGTAGTGTGAATAAATTGATTGAGTTCGTCTAACGAATATATTGGCTCAGACGGTATGCTGTGTTTTTCATTTCTAAGTAATACTGAGCAATATTTACAGTTAAGATTACAGTTATTAGTTATAAAGATGTAATATTCCATTTTGTTCTCCTTTTTACTTACAATAATTAATAGTTATTGTAGGTAAAACGCAGACAATTACAGCGGCAAACGGCTAAGTGCATCGCTTGTGTTTTCAAAAAAAGAAGAAACAATGGATATATTAGAGAAAGAAGGTACAATGGATATATTAGAGAAATATAGCGAGAGAAAAAGAGCAGGCATAAAAACTGCTCCACAATAACGAAAATACAGAGAATTACAAATACCGAGCGTTCATAACAGACTTGAGTTATGAACGCTCGGTATGATGTATTCAATAATATAATTGATTTAAGTTTAGATGAATTATTATCAGCAGATAGTCGTCCTGTGGCATTGCGCCTGAGGCGACTTTTGTTTTTTGCGCCTGTATGAACGCAGTTAAACGAATCCTATAAAACTGTTGGCTGTGTTCTACGTTAGTGAATGCTTTGCTAAATTTGTACTCCCTTGATGTTTTATTTGTTTATTAGCTTTTTAGTTATTACACTTCAAACAGATTAAAGGAAACGAAGTGTTTACAACAATCTACCATCAAGTATTTAAAGAGAACCCAACCATTGATTGTGTAACCGGGTTATAAATTATTACCAGTTCAAAGCTATCGGTGGAAAAGGTTATTGCAAGTTTGTTTTCGAAAACGGACTGAGTTACTGAACAAATCAATGGGTTTGGTAATAGGTCGTATTGATTTGTGATTGTAAAAACCTTTGTTATATACTCCCAAAACGGAAGACTTTCTTTCGGTAATTCCGATTGGCCCAAAAAAGAAGGGATCCCGTTGCTTTCAAACACTGTATATTTAACCCCGGTTGTGAAGGGCTTTACAGCATCGGCTATCTTTTTCGATTCCGACAAAAGTGCATCTTTATCAAGGCTTGACCCTTGATACTTCTTTTCATCACACTCAAAGTAGACTAATTTGCTTGTATCTGCCTCAAATACAAACTTTAAGCAATAATCTGTGTTACCGCAGTTTACGTCTATATTCTCCGCAAATATATATTTACCAAGGCTGTCGGTTTTGAGAGAACCGTCTAAATTAATTTTGGATATCGGAGCTTTATATCCAAGCATAGAAAGCGCTTTTTCAACGGAACTTTTCAATTCATCGCTGTTTGTGCTAACAGGAATGCTGCTTCCATCAATAAAGCTTTGCCAAGGGAACAACGGTGCAGAGCTTTGCTGTAAAGTATCTATAGAGGGAAAGTCTATTTCATACGTACTGTTTTTATAATCCGGCAAGTAACGGGAGGCAAAAGGAAAAACTGCCAGCGATATAGCTACAGCTATTGATACTGCCATTATTGAAAGTATAGCGTTTTTCATTCTTGCCCCTCCTTCCAGATTACAGAAACACTTGTGCCTTTACCCTTCTCGCTGTTGATTTGCAAATTAGCCCCGTGTTGCTTTGCGATTTCCGCACACAGGGTCAAGCCAAGCCCTGCCCCGTTGTTTTTCCTTGAGCGTGCCTTGTCTGCCATATAGAACGGTTCCGTAACTTTGCTTATTTCCTCTTCGCTCATACCTATACCTTCATCGGTCACGGTAACCGTTTTTGCCCCGTTTGCGGACATGCAATCCAAGTAAATACTGCCGCCTACATCTGAAGCTTTAACAGCGTTATCAATTAAATTGTACAGCAAGGAAACAAACAGTTCTTTGTCTATGCACAAGAAGGTATCGTCACAAGAAACGCTTAATTTAAGTTCCTTGGTTTCAAGCAAGGGTTTTATGGCTACGGAAACCTCCCCAAAAAGCTCCTTAGCTTTAAGTTCTTGAAGGTCTAAGGAAATATGCTCAGCGGTAGTAAGCTGTAAGAGCTTTTCGGAAAGCGTTTTAAGCCGCTCCGCTTCTTTTTCTATGACCTTGGCATATTCCATCCGCTTTCCTTCAGGGATATCTTTTAAATTCAGAAGAAGATTTGAAAACCCTATAATAGAGGTAAGCGGTGTTTTCATTTCGTGGGAGAAATTGTCTATGAATTGCTTTCTGCCATCGGACAAAAGCTGCAACTGATTTGTTCGCTTTTCAAGAGCATCAACGGTGGTGTTGATGTTTTTGGTCAAGGTTCTTAGCTCGCCACTACCTTTTTCCTTTATTCTAAGGTCAATCTTTCCTTTTGCTATCTCGTTTAACGCACTGTTGATATTTGATAATGGCGATAAAAAATAATAGGTTAGGAAAAGTATAATAAGGGCTACGACAAACGTTATGGAGTAATTAATCACCTGCAGTTTGTACAGACTTTGCTCCCATCCGTCATACAAAGGCGTAAGGTCATATTCAAACCAAAAAGAATACTCGGCACCCTCCAGCTTCACGGCAACGGCGCTTGTTAATAATGTTTTGTCATTTTGCGATTGTATTACTGCCTTGCCGTAATCGGCATCTGCAAAGCTAAAGCCGTCAACCGAGGAATACACTATGTCATTATTTGATAACACGGCAAAGCCTTTTTTCTCGGAGCTGTTTTGAACTAGTTTTTCTTTGATAATATCAGCAACTGCGGAGTCCGAAAGCAACTGCAAGGGTGCTTCCTGCTTTTTGCTTTTCACCTCAAAAACTATCTCCTCTAAAAGCTTGTCTTGAAAACGAAGGTTGTTGTTTACCTCGTTCTCTATAGCCACCGCACGGTTTTGGGATACAACCATAAGTGTTGTTACGGACAAGGATATAGAGACAAGCAAAAACACCGCAATAAATACTTTAAGCCACAACTTCATTATAAATTTTCCAATCTGTACCCGAGTTTGGGAATAGAAACTATTTTGTCTTTAAGCCCTGTTTTCTTCCTAAGTGTTTGTATGTGAATGTCAACAGTTCGTGTCTCGCCGATAAAATCAACTCCCCAGATCTGGTTAAGCAAGCGCTCTCTGGTGACAGCCACATTGATATTTTTTATAAAGAACTCCAAAAGAGCAAATTCCTTATTGGTTAGCTTTATGCGTTCGCCGCATTTGGTAACGGTATGGTCCTTTGTGTCAAGAACTATGTCGCCGTAAACCAATACAGATGAGTTTTTGTTAGCTCTGCGCAATACAACCTCTATTCTTGCCAACAACTCAAGGGGTTTGAAAGGCTTGGTTATATAGTCCTCCGCCCCTGCTCTAAGACCCTTTACTATATCTGCAACGTTTTGAAGTGCCGTAACGAAAATAACGGGTATATGCTTTTCGTTCAACTTTAAAAGCAGCTCGTAACCATCTATTTCGGGCAGCATAATGTCCAACAAGGCTAAATCAAAGGTACCTTCTTTAATTGTATCCATTGCCGTTTTTCCGTCAGCGCAAATGTGGCAACCATACCCTGCAATAGACAGTGTTTCATTTAGTAAAAGAGAGATGCTGTCATCGTCTTCCACAATAAGTATATTTACCATCTTACACAAACCCTCCTTTACAATTAAAAGCCGCTACGCCTTGATTATTTTACGATAACCAAGGCGTTTATCTTAATTTATGATACCATGTTTCAGCGGCAAAATCAACACATTAAAAAGTGGCAACCGCGCTTATGAATCAACTATTGTTTTCTGTAGCTCATCAAGCACAAGCATTGAAACGTTTTGAGGCCAGTACATTGAATCGTTTGCGGGGTTTAATACAAGGCAGGCGGTAAAATACGCAAAAGCGGAGTCGGGCACAGCGAATATATACGTGCTTTTAAGGCTTTGGCTTGCCAAAAAATCGTTATACACATATAGTTTTGTTCCCTCTCCCGGCATAAGTGATATATAAACGGGCCGCACCGACCAGAAATGCTCTCCTTTATCATTAAAGAACATTATACTACCAAAGCCGTTAGAAAGGTATTCCGATATAGTGTGCCCTGATTTATTGGTTACGGTGGTTTCCATAACGATATAACTAAAACCCTCTTTAAGAATGCCCTCTTCGTCAAATGCCACGTTGTTTTTATCAACTATAAGCTGGGACGCATCGGAAAGACCTAACATCTCAAAGCTTTTTACCGAATAGCAGTTATCTATTTTATATGAAATTTGCTCCCCGTGATAGGACACGGTAACGGCGTTCTTCTGTTTATTGCCAAAATCCTTGTTATACAAAGCTTTTAAGTTATCCTCGGTTGTTTGCACAAGGTCATAGAAATCATTAATATCAGGGTCAAGCGCTTCTGCGATCAGTCTTCTGTACTCCTCATAATCCTCGTAAGACAGACTATCCTTATAAGTGTACTCGGGTACGCTGTGTTCTCGGCTAACAAACTCCTCTACTACCGGTTTTCCCCACTCATCGGTAATGATGTTACCGCTTTCATCGGTTTTGTAATTATAGCTTTCGTCTTTGCCATCGATAGTGTTTTTCAAATCGTTATACGATGCTCTGAAAAAGCCGCCGTATCTATCAAAAAGTGCATATACACCTATGACTAACACTAACGAGCACAAAACTATGGTGATAATTTGTTTTGTTCTTTTCATAACAGTCTACCCATTGATAAGTACAGAGTGTTTTTCGGGATACAAGCTAAAGGTAAGATAAAAGTTATCCTTATCAAAGGGATTGCCGTTACTTACACCGATAGATGTACCCCAAAAGGTATAAGGCAACCAAATCTCATAGCTTTTCCCAGAGGATATTTCTGTGCCTAAAGTCTCGGCACTGTCATTGTTAAGCCCCATAAACAGCTCTAAGTCCATCCCGTTTGAATAGTTGATATTCCCGAGGGTTGCCATATATAGCTCAGGCGTCTTGGGGGTGTCGCTTTTGTTGGTTGCTTTGATTTGTACGTAACAGCAGTAAACGTTGTTTTTTTCATCATTGGGGTTGTTAAGATTATATTTTTCGCAAAAAGCACCTATAGTCATTATTTGGCAGTCCAGGACCGTAATTTCCAAGCCGTCAAAAGTAAAGGCTTCCCTAAGGGTGTATATGTGTGCAATCGGTTCGGGATATAATGAGTTTATATGTACAGCGGAAAAGGCGCAACCAAGAACAAACAGCGAAGATAAGCATATGCATAATATCTTAAAGGCTTTCATTTAAGTTGTTCCTCCTTGTTCTCCACATTCTTTATCCTGCCGTTTTCAATGGTAATAACGGTATCTGACAGATCAACAAGGGCGGCGGCATCGTGGCAAGCAAGTATAACCAACGCTCCGCGCTGTTTTTCTTTTATTATAAGTTCCTTTACCTTTTCGGCAGTTTCCGCATCAAGAGCATTAAAGGGCTCGTCCAGTATTACGATATCGGGTTCTTCCATTATTGCGGCGGCAATCCCCAACTTTTGTTTCATTCCCAAGGAGAATTTTCTGTAGGTTCGTTTATCATCCTTGTTAAGTCCTACAAGCTCCAAAACCTCACCGATGCGATCATCCGTAGCCTTGCCCTTAATATCTGCTAACAGCTTTAGGTTTTTATATCCCGTGCAATTCGGCAGGAAAGCAGGAGCTTCGATAAGCACACCTATACTGCGGGGAAAAGATATATCCTTACCTAAAATTTCGCCGTTAATGGAAACTTCTCCTGCACTTGGGTATATTAGACCGCATATTGCACGGATAAGCATAGTTTTGCCGCTTCCGTTTACACCTCTAAGGCCGTATATGTTACCTCCCACAAGGCTTAGATTCACGTTATCCAGTATAGTGTTGTGTTTTATAACTTTTGTATAATCTTTTATCTCCAATACCATATGCGTGTCCTCCTCAGGTAATTGCTTTTTCCAAAAAGTCATACTTTTTAAGAGATATACACCCTAATACGACAGATAATAATATTGCTGCAAGCAACACCGCCAAGGCTATTCTCTGGTCTATACCGCTTATACCTTTTATACTTAAAAATATATCTGAGCTTACAACCGTTTCGTTCCTAAAAAGCATAGAATAGTTGCCTATTAAAAAGTAAGAGACATAATAAGCCGAAGCACTTGTATACGCTACGACAAATATATAGCTGAATACGGGTTTCACCCACAGGGAAATTAAAAGCTGAAACAAGGACAGCAAAAATGATGTCAGTATGGGTAATAATATTAACCCCGCAGTAAGCTCTGACGCAGAAAGCAACGATGAATTAATACCTACTACATACATATAAATCTCGCCGGAGAGGGATAATGATGGAGTTCCTGCAAGCACGGAGTAAACAAACACAGCGGCGTACCCCGTAAGATAAAACAAAGCAACGCTAACAAAGCAATACGCCACCTTACCTATAAACCAAAAGGATTTGCGTGTGGTTCTAAGAAGTATTTGCAGTCCTTGTCCCGACATATCTCTATTGGCATAGTTGCCTATCAGAAAAGCGATATAAAGCTGTATACTAAGCCAGGTTATGGGTATTTCAAACTTCAAGCTTTGGGCAGGAATATATACCTTCATCCCGCTGAATATGTATAGCAATAAGTCCGCAAAGCTTGGGGCGTACTCCTTACCCTGTAATTCCCAAGTTCCCATAAAACGATAGTACAACATAAAACAAAACACAAGGAAAATTAAGGCTGTCCCTAAAAGCTTATATTTGTTTAAGCTAAAGCTGTTTTTTATATCACGCTTTACTATAAGCATAAGTTCTCTTGTCATAGCGTTTCATCCTTTTTACAACTCACAGTCATAAGCAAAGCGGTAATTACAAACAAGACCAATGCTTCAGTGGCTATCACGGTAAAATCCGTTGCCTCGCCTGAGCGTTGTGCCGGAGTTAAAAACATAAACGGAACAAATTTTGCACTTTCGGCAGAATTGAATATGATATAAGCAAAAAGGTTAACAATAAACGGGAAAACCAGTGCCACAAATCCGCTTTCGGTAATCGCTCCCATCGCCGTTGCCAAAACGGAAAACAAACCTGAATATGTAAAAATTATTACAAGATAAAAAAGCACATAGAGATTAGGACTTGTATAAAAAAGCTTGCTCCACATACAGTTTGCAAAAATCGTAGACGTACCCGTTACAGCTTGCGGAGTTAAAGAAGGAAGTGTTGCCGCAGACAACAAAATGTTTACTATTAAAGGCGTGATTACAGTAACGCCTCCGCATAAAAAGGAGCATATATATTTTGAGATATAGTAATAGCTTTTTTTGCCTTTTAAAAAGAGATTTTTTGTGTAACCGCTTTTTCTGTCGCTGTGTAAAGAGCTCCCCCAAGGAACAGCCGCAAGTAACGGAAGTATTATGAAGAAGACGTAGGAAAGAAGTGTCCACCACTCGCCGCCTATCCACTTTTCGTACCAGGTGTGCGGATAAATAGTTCCTATACCCTTGCCTTCGAATTCCGAAAGGTATTTTCTTATAGGCAGTACATAAAGCGCCCAATGTAATACGGAAACAAACAAACCTACAGCCAGGGCTATCCATAAACGCTTCTCATGTGCTATTCTTTTACACTCTAATTTTAAGTATTTTTTCATACCCGCCTCCATGCTGTGGGATTGTTGAAACTCTTTTGTACAATTTTACAAAAACACCTTGCAAAATGTATTCAAAAAAAAGAAAAATAGTTGTAAAATCACGCAATGCAGTTTAATATTTTTACTTGCTTTTTAGAGATACGCCTGCAATATTGTAGGCGTACTTTTTATACACACAAAGGAGGAATCTTATCACAAGGCTGTGTGTGACCGAAAGAGGGTAAATGTGGTTACGACAAGAATTGTGTAAGCTGCATTTGCAAACAGCCAACCGTCAGCGGTAGACGGCTTGAAATGTAGTTTGTGAATTATACCGCAAATGCTTCCGTACAGCATAGAAGTACGGCAATGTTTCCGGGATTTACGTTGTAATAACAAATCTCTACCGAACGCCAAGTTTAGGGGGCGGCAGATTTATGATCTGCACTCGGTATGCGCAGCCGTTTGTCGGCACTCTGTTCTGCAGAGTTGCGCTGGGGCAGTCTTCTCTAATGGGAAAATGAGTCCATAGTCCTAACCTTTTCTACAACTGAATAGTAGCTCTCTGCGATGAAGTGGAATGACCTTCTTTTCGGAAGTTATTTTTAAATGATTCTCTTATCGAAATGATCCCCTCATTTTCGATATGATTATGATTAGCCTTTCGGAAATGATTATATGACCATCATTCGGTGCCGTTTCTATCAGGCGCAAGCAAGATAGAAACGGCACCGAAGACAGGGTCGGAGGTGCCGTGCGGCAAGGCATTCCGGGACTATAAGAAACGAAAACGGGAGAAACGGCAGGTAAAGTCGCTGAAACTGCCAATGGGTGAGCTATGCCTTGCCGCGTTATGATGTGCTCTTTCAAATGATAAATGACCTACTTACCGGATATGATAGATGATTCTATTATTCGGAATGATGATTCGAAATGATTTACTTTTCGGAAGTCTTCCATGATTTGTAATAGATTTATATTTGCACGCCTGCGGCGTGTTCCGGCTGTTTGATGTTCAAAGTACAACCTTTTTATATGACACAAATTAAACATCAAACAGTCGGCTGAAAATAGTCCTCATTAAAGATTTATAACAGATTCCTTTTCATCTTTCCGATATGATTATGACCGTCCTTTCGGAATGATGCGCTCAAAAACGACCTTCCTTTTCAAAGGCGGCGCAGGAGATTGGAGCTCCTGCGCCGCCGATTTTTTTGCCCTGTTGGAAAATATTTGAAAGTCATAGCGTTTTTTACTTGCCAACGGCGATCTCCTGTTTCATACTCCCTCTGCCTTAATCGAAAAGGCAAAAATAATTACAAGGAGTGATGCCAATGAGTGAAAACTCAAAACAGAATGACATCGTAACTGAAATCCTGGATGCAGCGTTTGACAAGCCCTGGGAGGTGTATTCCCCGGAGGAATTTAAGCACCAGTTAGCGGAAACACAAGCCGAGGTCAAAAAGCTGACACCCGAGCAGGAAGCAACAAAGATGCACAAGCGTATGAATCTTCGTGTACAGGCTACTTCGATTTACAGAAAGGATCGGCACAGAAGTGAGGCAACACGCAAACGATATTATCAAGCCTTCTGCTACGCCTGCGACTATCTTGCCGATACCTGTAATCTGCAAAAGGTCTCTAACATTACACCTACGCATTTCCGCAAGGTGGTGGAGTATTGGAAGTCATACAAAGCGCCGAGCACTATTCAGACGGAAGTTTCCGGCTTTCGTAAATACTGCGGATATGCGAAATGCAAACACAAGATGCCTGAAAACACGGAATTGAAACTCCCGAAGCGTGAACCTAAAAAGTACAACCGTGGATGGTTGCTCACTGAGTATCAGAAGGCTCGTGAACTTGCTGAATCTATGAATCGGTTTGATGTGCGCGACGGCTTGGATCTCGGATGGCACTTGGGACTTCGTATCATCGAAGCCTGTCAACTCAAGGTTGGAGATGTGAAGAAGGCTCTTGGATGGGGCGGCCCTGATATTAAGGGCAAGGGCGGTCAGACTCGTTTCGTGAAGATTGAGACCGAGGAACAGTTGGAATTGCTGAAACGCTTTTATCGCGAAGCCAAGACAAGGGGACTTACGGACAATGATTTTATTATCAGCAAGTCGATTTATAAAGGTCCGCTTATGGAGAAGAAATCTATCGAAAACTGGATCTACAATCACCGCAAGGAATTTACCGATCCTGACCGTCAGAAGAAGGTTACTCCCGGCAAGAAGCCTCGTATTGATAAGCTTGTATTCCACGGGCTTCGCCATAGCTACAATCAAAACCGTGAAAAATGGTTAGATGGTGATCCGAGAAAACTCCAAAAGCTCAGTCAAGGTTTAGGACACCGCCGTTTAGAGGTAAATGATATTTATAGAGAATAAGGAGGAGATAAGTGGGCAGAGAGGTTAAAATCATTCTCAAATCTCACATACCTGAAGATGAAATTGAAGCATTGGCAAAATGCTTCCTGCCGGACATATTAGACTTCTTTGTATCCGAAGAAGGCAGACAAGAATTTGAACAGTGGAAAAGAGAGCAATCTGAAAATAACGACTAAAATAACTGCGGTACGAAGTTACAGTCGTGCCGCAGTTATTTTTAAAATCAGAGTATTCGATTTTTGTATATACAACCATTGAATTTCTCTTGTTTTTTTGTTATAATTTCTATACTATCATGAAAGTTAAAGAACACGAAAAGAAAGGGAGCTATTATGAGAAAAATCGAATTGTGCGGCTCACAAAATGAAGTTTACAAAAAAATTGCTAATCTTGGTTTGAATAATTCGTGTGATGCTGAACAAATTGTCACTTTCTTAGAACATAACAAAGAGTTGCTATGCTCTGACGAAAAAATCGAAACAAGTATGGAAATACCCAAATCATCACCCGGTATGATGAGTATGGTTATTATGAGAAAAAACTTGTATGTTAATTTGAAAGTTTCCACAATACTTATCGTTGCTTTATTATTAGATATACATATGACAGAGGGATTTGCTCAATTGTTAATTGCAATGATGGGTGTCGGCAGTCAAGCTATTGTTGCTTTTAGTGAAGAAAATGGCGAAAAGTGTATTATCAAAGAAACATTGAAAACACAGGACAAAACAGGGCATCCCAGTATACTTTCTAAATTTAGAGGAGAATGTTGTAACAACAATTTTAACTGCAAATATAGAATCGATGGCACGTGTTGTTGTACGCCAGATAAGATAAAAGAAATATTTGATGATTTAGTATCTTGTAATATGTTTAAGAAGGTAGGGGATTTTTATAAATATCAGTGGTAGAGAGGAATATGAGGTTAGCCCCGAAGAAGTAAGATATTATAATGGTTTAATCGGTCATACTCCTTTTAGTTTCTTTCAAAGTGTAGATAAACCTGTTGTAATATTTGATTACTATGAGCATTATGCTTCTAAACTGCTTGAGGACTTGTGTAATGCGTGTAACATAGAATGTAAATGTACAGTTGAATATTTGCAAGATTCTAACGTTGAAGCAATGTGTAGTTATGATGGAAAAGAGAACAAAGTAATCATATTTGAAGGCGCTTTGTTATCAATTTACAGGTTTGCTTCTATTCTATCCTGTATCTACAGAACCGTAGCTATGAAAGATGAACGCTCAGATGTAAAATGTTATAACTTTCAAATCAACACAACAACGGATAATGGTGTTAAAATAGATACATCAATAATCATATCAGCTTCAATAGAAGAAAATATTATAACTGATTACATTGCAATGGTAGCACTGAAAATAATTATTGCACATGAAATCGGACATTTATTAAGCGGTCATATACAGTATCGACAGCAGCGCGGAGAAAGCGGAATTGCATTCTCAATGGCTAACACAAATTCTAGTGTGGACAACGAAACCTTGCAAGTTATGGAAATAGATGCAGACCAGTTTTCTGCATGTCAAATTATGACTATCATGGAAAACGATTTACTCAATGATGAAAAATTGAAGTCAATACTTCTAGATCATAAACAAATTTATAGATTAGTAGGTAGTGCCATACAATGCGTTTTTTATCTCATTGGCATAAAAAATGACTTTTGGAAAACTGAAACACCATCCCGATATACACATCCCCCTGCGTGTACAAGAGTGAATCTGTTTTTGGACATTATGCGATTACAAATGGGCAAGGAACGAGAAGGAGATTGGGCGCAAATTGCCAATGGCGTGATAATTGCTCAAAAGAACATATATGCGTATTACGGAACAGATTATGCAAACCCTATACAATTTGTTACTGATATTATGGGAAAAGACGAATACGGAAATTGTTTGCTTGATAAATGGCGAGAAATAAAACCCAAATTCGCAGAATTATCTCAATTACCATTTATTTAGTCTAGCTAATATAAAAGTGGCATCGCATTTGATGCCACTTTCATATTTCAGTAGATTATATTGAACAATTGGAAATTATTTTAAGAAAACAACAAACCCGAACGTTTCACCGATTGGTAAAAGGTTCGGGTTTGAATGCTTTGGTGCGGGTAGCAGGACTTGAACCTGTACAGAGTTGCCCCCACTAGAACCTGAATCTAGCGCGTCTGCCAATTCCGCCATACCCGCAAATATACGCTTGAGAACTGTTTTCTCAAGACCTAAGACATTGTACCGCAAAATTGCTTAAATGTCAATACCAAATTTGTTCATTGGCAACCACTATTTCATTCGAGAAGCTTTTCTTCGAAAATAAGAAATGTACATAGTGACGATAGCAACAATGCTGTATATACCAACAACCAAAAACGCCGTTGATGCACTAAACTGTTGCCAATATTCACTAATTGCGGGAAACCAGCCACAAATTAAATGGGTTAAAATAAAAGCAAATATCGGAAAACAAAGATAAGAAAGAGTTATGATAAGAAGGAAATACACATTTGTTGCCGCGGAGTTAAAGGGGAAAATATATCGCATTTGTTTCACCTCTTTGCATTACTGTCCAGATATGACTGTAATATTATCTGTGCGGCAACAGCATCCAAAACGCTTTTCCTCTTTGAGCCGTACACGCCCCCCTCGGACAGATAACGAACGGCTTCAGCAGAGGTAAAACGCTCATCATAATAAAATATCGGCAAGTCGCATTTTTCTTTTAATAAATCCGCAAAACGATGCGTGCGCTCAACGCGATACTCATTCTTGCCGTCTGTAGTTTTAGGAAGCCCTAAAACTAACGCTTGCCCACCAAGCTCTACTGCTTTTTGTGCAGTTTTTTCTGCCGCATCCTCAATACCCTTTACCTTTAACACGCAAACCGCGCTTGCTATAACTCCTCCAAAATCCGAAGAAGCGATGCCTACACGCGCATCTCCAAAATCAACGCCTATATACTTCATATCCACCTACGCTTTATCGCCAAGCACAACACGCTCTATGCCGCCGTAATCCTTAAATATAGCAACGGAATACCCCATAACCTTAAGCATTTCGGCAACCAAAGGCGCCTGACCAATACCAACCTCAAATAAAATTCTGTGTTTTTCTTTCATAATAAGATCAGCATTTGCGATGATGTATCTGTAATACTTCAAGCCGTTCTCACCACCATCCAAAGCGGTTTCGGGCTCATATTGAACTTGTATAGAAAGATTTTGTATATCAGCGGTAGGAATATACGGGGGGTTGCAAACCAAAAGGTCAAAGCCTTCTCCCCACTCATTCGAAAGCGATGCAAGCTCATCGGGATCTAAAACGTCAACGCGTTTAACCTTGATGTTAGGATACTTTTCAAGATTGGCCTCAGTATACAGTAGCGCCTTTAAGGAAAGCTCTGCTGCCGCACCGCGTACGCCCTTAACGTTTTCTGCAATCGCCATAGACACACAGCCGCTACCTGCACAAAGCTCCACAAAGCTGCCGCCACCGTTTAATATACCGATTGCCGCCTTGGCAAGTATCTCGGTATCACTTCTGGGTATAAAGCACCCAGGGCCCACCTTAACCTCCAAGCCGTAAAACCAACAGCTGCCTAAAACATATTGTATAGGTATGCCTGCACCGATTTTGTTCACGGCATCCGCAAGAAGGTATGGCAACCCGTCCGGTGCGACATCATCAAGGTGCGCTAAAAGCACTGCCCTTTCCGCACCAAGGTAGTGGGACAATAAAATATCTGTTGCAACCTGTGCTTCATCTCCAAGCACGGTTTCAAGTATCTCTTTAGTTTGTTCTCTGCATTCCCTTACGGTCATTTGTTTTCTCCGTTAGCTTCTTTATTGTTTTCTTTTATCTTTCCGTGTATATCGTATCCTTCTTCAAAAGGCACATCAAACTCGGGAAACTCTTCAATAAGAGCTGTTTTCAAGGAAACGATAGCAACCTCTATAATACTATCATCAGGCTCACGGGTGGTAATTCTTTGCATCCACAAGCCGGGTGCGGACAAAATGCGTGTTATAAAATTATCGTGCTTGCCTGCAAACATTATAAACTCGTAGCTTATGCCAACAAGCAAGGGCAATATAAGGATTTTTGCTAAAACCCTAAGCCAAACAGTTTCAAAATCTACGAACGAATATAAAATAGCAGTACCAAGAATGGATATAATAAGAACTACAAATATAAACGATGTGCCGCAGCGAGGATGGAAACGCTTTTGCTTCTTAACGTTTTCAACCGTAAGCTCCAAGCCCTTTTCGTAGCAGAAGATGCTTTTATGCTCGGCACCGTGATACTGATATGTACGGCGAATGTCTTTTAACAACGAAGTGGAGGCGATATATGCTATAAAAATAGCTATTTTAATAACACCCTCCAAAATGCTTTGCACAACCTCGTTAAACTCAACTACCTTTTTGAGCATATCAACTATCCACAAAGGTAAAAAGAAAAACAAGCCAAACGCCAAAGCAACGCCTATAATAACCGCTATAAAAGAAATAACAGCCATTAAAGACTTGCCGAAAACCTTGGTAAGCCATTTTTCGAACTTGCCGGGCTCTTCTTCCTCTAATCCCAACATCTCAGTTGCATCTGTAAGTGTTGTAAAAGACATAAGCAAGGTTTCAATAAAATTGATAACGCCGCGAAGTATCGGTATGTTTATCCACTTATGTTTTTGCTTTAAGCTTGTATAATCCTTGGCTCTTACAGTAATCTTATTATCGTCATAACGCCTTACGGCGAGTGCTATTCTTTTTTTAGACTTCATCATAACGCCTTCGATAAGCGCCTGACCGCCAACGCTGCCCAAACGGGAGCAGGAAGTATTGCAATTTTCTTTTTTAGCCAAAACGAAAAGCTCCTTTCCATATTACTACTTGAAAAATATTTAACATCGTATTATAATATATTATAATCTATTTGCAAAAAAAATCAACCGCTTTTTGCTATTAATTGAAAGGATATGTATATGCCGAAAATATTCACTAAAAACGATAGCGGCTTCATTTGCAAAGCGTGCGGTAAGGAAGTAAAACCGTTGGGCTACAGCTCTCGCAATCACTGCCCTTATTGTCTGGCATCTCTGCACGTTGATATTAACCCGGGGGATAGAGCTTGCGAGTGCGGGGGGATTATGTACCCTGCCGCAGTTACTCCGCACCCCAAACAAGGCTATGTTATTACACATAAATGCTCTGTGTGCGGCAAGGTTGGTAACAACAAATGCGCCGATGACGATGATATGGCGTTGCTGATTAAATATACAAACCCGTATAATATCCCCGTGTTCAAGAAAGGTAAAGCATAATGCAGAAGATATTCAACGCTTTAAATAAAGGCTTCCCTGCTATACTAATATGTGTTGTTTTTGCAACGGTTGGCGGTGCGCTTTTCATCCCTGCGGGCGGTTTTGTAACAACACTTCCCTTTATCGTTGTTTGTACTATCATCCCCTGCCTTATTGTTGAAAAGTATTATTATATGCCTGTTCTGTTTTTTGGCACAACATACCTGTTTACCTTTTCCAGAGAAGTTCCTTCTCTGCTTACAGATTTTACCGGTGGGTTTGCATTATTTGTTTCAATCTACGCCGCTATTATTTCTTTGCTTGCGTGTATTGCAACACATTTTATAAAAAAGGCTGCAAACACTAATAAAAGCAGATGGATATATGTATGCTGTGCATCTGTTTTGCTGATTGCTTCCGTTATAGCAAGCATTCCTTTAAACGGTACCCCCTGGGGATTAGCAAAAGCTAAGAATGAAATTAACCAAAAGATATCTGATAACTTTTATGTCAACGAATTAAATGTTGGCAAGGTTTACTATGTTCCGTCAAGCAATTCTTATGCTTGTGATGTTAATGTTGGTGAAACTAATACAAACGTTGCGCATCTTATATATAAAAACGGTTTGATATACGAAAATGTCACTAAACGTTTTGTAGCCGAGCTTGGGGCTGATACGGTGCTTAAGCTTACAAACACGTTGCGTAAGAGCTTTAATAACGATACTTTCCGTGTTGAAGCAACCGATATAGGAAAAAACTATGGCAAGCTTTCCGCAAACACAAAAGAGGAGGCTGAACCGTATATTGGCTATAAAATCACAATATACAGCGAGGAAACCGCAAAAACCTTTACGGATAAGGTGCAGGATTATCTTGCCGTGCTTGACGGTAGCGGTATACAAGCAAATAAAATAACCTTTGTGGGCGGCGCAAAGCAAAAGCTTTATTATAAGATAGAGGTTGATATGGGCGCACCGCACGGCTCTGTTGCAGGCTTGCTTGAGCCTTTTGACACTACCCTGCCTTTCAGCGTTACAGCGAACAAATAAAATTTGCGGAGGATTGCAACGTGATCCTCCGTGTTTTTATAATTTGGTATATTTTTATGTTGCTTCTCATATTGATAAAACAAAAAAGCATTTTCGGAGGTTTTTATGGAAAGCAATATTTACAAGGATATAGCGGAACGTACAGGCGGTGATATCTATATAGGCGTTGTTGGCCCTGTGCGTACAGGCAAATCCACGCTGTTAAAAAGGGTTATGGAAACGCTTGTTTTACCGAACATTGATAACGACAACGTAAAGCTTCGCGCGCGGGATGAAATGCCGCAATCCGCATCGGGCAGAACGGTTATGACAACAGAGCCTAAATTCATACCCGAAGAGGCGGTAACGGTACAGCTTGAGGACAATATCAACTTTAGGATAAAAATGGTAGACTGCGTTGGTTACTTAGTGGACGGGGCTATGGGGCACACCGAAAACGGTGAGCCGCGTATGGTTATGACGCCCTGGGCAAAGGACGGAGTGCCCTTTGAACAAGCAGCAGAAACAGGCACACGAAAGGTTATTACAGAGCACGCCACAATAGGCTTGATGGTAACAACCGACGGAACGATAAGCGACATCCCGCGTGAAAGCTATATTCCTGCCGAAAAGCGCGTTGCAACCGAGTTAAACTCAATAGGAAAGCCCTATGTAATAATACTAAATTCGGCATATCCCAAAAGCGAAGAAGCCAAACGCATTGCAGAGGAATTGGAGGCAAACTATAAAGCAACGGTTATACCTATGAACTGTCTTGAAATGACAGAGGAAGACGTTAAACGGATTTTAAAGGCTGTTTTGTTCCGTTTCCCTATTAAAGAGCTTCGCGTATACGTACCCTCTTGGTCAGAGGTTTTGGAGGATGGGCATCCTTTAAAAAAGAAAATTAAAACTTATATAAAAAAAGCTGCCGCAGACGTTCAGAGGATAAGCGATGTAAAGAAAGCGTTTTCTGCGGTTGACGAAGAGGAAGTTATAAGCTCGCAAATAACGTCTCTTTCTTTGGGAAACGGGTGCGGTAAAATAGACATAAGAATACCAAACAACGTTTTTTATAAAATCCTTGGTGAATACGGCGGGTTTGATATCCACGATGATAAAAGCCTTGCAGAAACAATTTTCAGCCTTTCCTCTGTAAAAAAGCGTTATGACAAGGTAAAGAACGCCTTGGATGCCGTAAACGAAACAGGCTACGGTATAGTAATACCGGACAAAGAAGACCTAACACTTGAGGAGCCTGAGATAGTAAAACAGCCCGGCGGGTATGGCGTTAAGCTGAAAGCCTCTGCTCCCTCCATCCACATGATACGCGCCGATATAAAAACTGAGGTAAACCCGATAGTAGGTAGCGAAACACAATCCGAAGAGCTGGTAAAATTTATGCTTAAAGAGTTCGAGGAGGACCCTGCCAAGCTATGGGAAACGAATATGTTTGGCAAAACGCTGTTTGAGCTTATAGAGGAAGGGCTAAGCACAAAGCTTGAGCATATGCCAACCGACGCGCGCGACAAGCTTGCCGAAACGCTGCAACGTATTATCAACGAGGGTAGCGGCGGACTGATTTGCATACTTTTATAATATTATGATTAATACGTTTACCAATCTCAAGGACAAGGACGTTATAAATATATGCAACGGTAAAAGGCTTGGATATGTAACTGACTTGGAGATTGATTTAAGAAGCGGCAGAATAATTAAACTAATATTGCCAAGCGGAAACAAATGCTTTAATTTTTTCAGTGATAAAAACATTCTATGCATCCCTTGGCAATGTATTGAAAAAATCGGTGACGACGCTATACTTGTTCATCTTGCGGAACTACCACCAAAATAACTCAAACTAAGGCACAACTATAAACGCTGTGTCAGCTTGATGACAAACCTTGTCATCAATCTGGCAGAGTGCTGAGAAAGAGTGCAGACAAAACGAACCGAGGCGAGAGCTGTACTAAGTACTGCAAGCCGAGGTTCGTTTTGAACGAAAAATAAAATAGTCAGAACCACCGGTTGAACCGGTGGCTTGCACAGCCCCTATAAGGGGCAATTACAGGCTTCGCCCCTAAAAGGAGCTACTGAAGTTTGACACCGCATTACACTCACAGGCAGCCGCTCACGTGCGGCTGTCTTTTTTTTGCCTACTTATTCTTGGCACCCGTAAACGGGTCTATGTATTCCTTGAAACTCACTTGGTCCGAGGCATTATCCTCTTCTATCTGATTTTTGATGTACTCGGCTATTACTTTTTTGTTCCGCCCTACCGTGTCTACGTAATAGCCTCGACACCAAAAATGCCGTGTTCCATATTTGTATTTCAAGTTTGCGTGTCTATCAAATATCATTAGCGAACTTTTCCCCTTGAGATATCCCATAAACTGTGCTATACTTATGTGTGGCGGCACACTTACAAGCATATGGATGTGGTCTGTACACGCTTCTGCTTCTATTATCTCCACTCCTTTTTGCTCACACAATTTCCTCAATATCTCTCCTACGTCCTTTTTGATTTGTCCGTATATCGCCTGTCGGCGATATTTCGGAGCAAACACTATATGATATTGACATCTGTATTTTGAATGTGCACTACTCCTTATTTCGTTTTTTTCTTTTTTAAACATGATATAAAACCTCCTTTTATCTTTGTGTAATGCGGTCGCCAAACCTTTACACATTATATCACGGAGGTTTTATTATGCATATACTAAAGTATTCTTTCTTCCCCCAGTTGAACTGGGGGTTTATTTCCACGCCTTAAAAGGCACCAA
>JAZNUB010000067.1:0-35989 GCA_045592105.1 Eubacteriales bacterium
GCAACAAAGGCTACGGGCTTTACCAAATGGTCAAGCCTTTTAAGGTGCGCGTTTTCGTGCGCTATAATGTGCGGCCAACTGCTTTTGTCAAGGTCTGCGGGTATATAGATGGTTGGGCGTATTATCCCGCGAACGAAGGGAGAGGTTTTTGCGTTTATAATGCGTATACGGCTGTCATAAACGATGGAGCCTCTTGTTTTAACTCTTAAAATTATACTGCTTATTGCCATATATAAAAGCATTAAGGCAACGCCAACAGCCCATACGATAGAAAGCACGGTAAGCACGCTAACGCTTTTCTTCTCCGTGTTCTGCGGCACGGTTGATGGGATATCCTCCGTATCGGGCGTGGTTATGGTTGGCGCATCGTTAATGATAGGCGGCGCAACGCTTATATCGGGCACTATGGCAGAAGCCGTGTCCTCAAAAACGGGGGCTTTGCTAACGTCAACCACAGGGGCTTGGCTGATAGGGGGCTGTTCGGGCTTTGCCACGCTTTCCTGCACGAAAATATCGTTGGCGGAAGGCACCTTTTGCATTGTGAAAACGCTACTGTTGATAGTGAACGGCAACAAAAGCCTAAGCAGTATCACGCACCACAAAATACAGCGTATAAAAGACGGGCATTTCTTAAGCAAAGGGCGAAACAGCAATGCAAGTATTATTGAAATGGATGCAACGATAGAAACGTCGAACAATTTAATAAATACAGCGTTCATTATTTGCCTCCGTAGATGATATCAAGTATATCCTGCACCTGCTTTTCGCTAAGATTTTGTTTCTTTGTGAAGGTGGAAATAAACGCGGGGACAGAGCCGTCAAAGCGGTTTTCCAAAAGCTCGTCCAGCTCGGCAAGGCGCACCTCCTCCTTGCTTACAAGCGTTGAAACCACGGTGTTTTCGTTCTTTAAAACGCCGCGTTCTGCCAGCCGCTTGATAACCGTGTAGGTTGCGCCCTTCGTCCACCCCAGCTTTTCCTTGCAAAGCTTTACAAGCGCGGTGCTGTTGATAGGCTCGTTCTCCCACAATATGCAAAGAAATTTGTATTCACTTTCAAAAACCTTTGGTGTTGCCATAAATATCTCTCCTTAAAAAGGTATAATGCATTATTCCTATAAATGGTATAACACATTATACCTCACTTGTCAATAGGTATTTGCAAAAAAAGTTATGTTAGCCCTCTCACACAAATATCAGATCATCCGCGAAGCGGATAACTTCTTCACTAATCACTATTACTTATTACTTTCTCCAAAAATCGACTTCAGAGAAAAGTTTCGTGGAAAGTAAAAATCGACAAACCTCTGTCGAGATTTGTCGATTTTTGGAGCTGGTGGAGGGATTTGCTTTTCTGCGGAAAAGCCACGGCGGTGGCAACGTGCCGGAGGCACGTTGCCAAGAGCCGCCTTTCAAATCCCTCCTTTAACAAAGCAAAAAAACAAGACACACCCATCGGTGTGCCTTCTTTTTTTGCGAAAGAGTAACCAAACGGTGTATAAGCGGGGGCAAAAACGACCAAAAGTATTGTAGTTGCGCCGTTCGATAAATTGGAATTTATAAGGATTTTTATAGCACACCACGCATAAATTCTCAACACTCGTACTCTTTGGATATGTTTTAAGCTTTTATTACTTTTCTATAACCACAGAAGCACCCTCAGATTTATCGCCATTTATCCATTTCCATTTTTCGTGCAACTCAATTTTTCCGTTTTCTAAAACTTTAGGTACACTATGACAAACACCTATACGAAATTCTTTTTGCTTGTTTAAATGCTGATAGTAGAAATCGAGTTCTCCGTTTTTAGCAACAGCACCTATCATATGACCTTTGATAACATCACCACCGCTATATTCAGCCCACATAACATCATCGTTCTGGTGGTATGTGAAAACTGTAGCACCATCAACTTCGCCGTTTTCTGTATTCTCTCGTGGAACAAAAACCTTGCCATCATAACAGATTGCAGTTGATGATTTCGTAAAATTCTTTTCCATAATCTCATATACAAGTACTACATCATTATCAACAGCGTATCTTTCGTGAGTTATTGTTTTATATCCACGTTTCTGATACAGATGACTCGCAGGTAAAGATGAATCTAAAACAGCCTTATCATATGTTTTTGCTATCTCATCTTCAAGATATTGCATAATACAGCTTCCAAAACCTTGATTTTGAAACTTCGGGTCAACGTACACTCGTGTGATATGGTTATCTCTGTAACAGCCTGTACCTACAATTTTATCATCTTTAATGAGGATTCCTACTAAACCATCTTCAATGTCTTTTACGATACTGTTATAGGAATGTAGTCTCAAAAAGAAATCAACAACTTCTTTCGGATAATATTTAGGGTATATCGTTTTAATAGTTTTCTGCACTAACTGTGTTATCATTTCTGCGTCGTTTACGGTGGCTTTAATATACATAATGAAAACAACACCTCCACAAATTCTTATTTATCGAACCGATTCTATCACACTATCGCAAACAAATCAAGGCGAAGCCTTGTATATCATCCGCAACTTGTTGCGGTATATCATCAACACGAAGTGTTGCATCTCATCAAGCCGCAGGAAAATACACGCTGACGCGTGATGAGATACAAGGGCGGCTTGCCGCCCTTGATGATATACACCGCACTTCGCGCGGTGATGATATACCAAGCCTGCGGCTTGGATAAAAAAGAACGAACTTTTGGTAGACAAAAGTTCGTTCTTTTTTGGAGCTGGTGGAGGGATTTGAACCCTCGGCCTATTGATTACGAATCAATTGCGCTACCCCTGCGCCACACCAGCATTTTATGTCCGAAGCAAATTATAACACAGCAGAGAGCTATTTGTCAAGTACCGTTTAGAAGTTTTTTGGAGGGCGTGTCCAAAGCCGCAAGCACTTCATATTATATAACATAATATTACTATGGAGGGGCTTATGTCTACTGTAAAAATTGCCGTAATAGGCGGCGACCGCAGGCAGGCTGTGCTTGCAAGTCTGCTTGCAGAAGACGGATACGAATGTGCCGTGTATGGGCTGGACGGTGCTAATATAGGCGGTGCTACCAAATGCGCGGATATAGAAAGCGCCATAGAGGGTGCGGAGGCAGTTATTCTTCCGCTACCCGTTAGCAGAAACGGTAAAACCGTGAACGCGCCGCTTTACACGGGCGATATATCCATAAATACGATAAACACGTTGGCACCGCAATACGTGCCTTTTTTGGGCGGGATGATAAAGGAAAAGGATTTCCCCGGCAGAACGGTGCGCGATTACTATAAGGAAGAGGAGCTACAGGTGCTTAACACCGTGCCAACGGCTGAGGGTGCTGTGGCGATAGCTATGAACGAGATGCCAACCACTATAAACGGCTCTAAGACTTTGATTATGGGCTTTGGGCGCGTTGGCAAAACCTTGGGGCTTGTGCTACGCGGGCTTGGGGCTTTGGTTACCGTTGCAACGCGTAACGCAACGGAGCGTGCCGTGTGCGAAATACTTGGCTTTGAGGTGGTGGATTATCCCGCTTTAAACAAAAGCATTGGCGCGTTTGGGCTTATATTCAACACCGTGCCCGCCGTGCTTTTAACCGAGGAGCTGCTTGAAAATGTGGCAGACGGCACGCCTGTTATAGACCTTGCAACGCACCCCGGTGGGGTGGACGCTTCTGCGGCGGAACGGCTTGGCAAAAACGTTATATGGGCGCTGGGGCTGCCCGGCAAGGTTGCGCCCGTAACTGCGGGGCGATATATCAAAAAAACCGTTTGCGCTATACTGAAGGAGGAGAAGATAATATGAAGGCGTTTGCGTTTTGCGGCTCGTTTTGCACACATCACGATGCGCTGTTACAGCTTGATGGGCTTGTTAATCGCGGAGAACAGATAATACCCGTGTTTTCGGAGAGGGTGCAAACCGAAAATACACGCTTTGGCAAGGCGGAGGACCTTATAATGAAGGCGGAAACGATATGCGGCAGGCAGGGCGTTAAAACTATAACCGAGGCTGAAAAACAGCTAACCGCCACCAATATAGATTGCCTTATCGTTGCACCCTGCACGGGCAACACGCTTGCAAAAATTGCGCTTGGCATAACAGACAGCGTTGTTACAATGGCGGTTAAGGCGCATTTGCGTAACCGCAAGCCCGTGCTTATAGCCTTTGCATCCAACGATGCGCTAAGCGGCAACCTTAAAAACATAGCCGCATTGCTTGAAAAGAAAAACGTGTATTTTGTGCCGTTGCGGCAGGATAACCCCGAGAAAAAGCCAACCTCGCTTGTTTGCGATTGGGATAGGCTGCCGGAAGCACTTGATGCCGCGATGAACGGAAAACAGCTTCATCCGCTTATTGTAATATAAAGATAGAAAACGGGCATAATAGGTATATCTTTACAGTAACAGGAGATACGATATGTCCGATAGAGAAAGAGAGAATTATCCGCCCGTGTCGGAGCCGGAATCCGCTGCCGCCAAGGCCGAGGACCTTGGCGGCATAACCATGCGTACAGGCAGGGGCGTTATCCACGCCATGATCATAGCAGGGCAGATAGAGGGGCATTGCGAAGCGCCTGCAAGCGCAAAATCCACCAAGTACGAGCAATGCATTCCCACGCTTGTTGCGGTTGAGGAAAGCCGAGAGGTGGATGGGCTTTTGGTGCTTATCAACACCATCGGCGGGGACGTGGAAGCAGGGCTTGCCATAGCGGAGCTTATATCGGGGATGAGAAAGCCCACGGTTTCGCTTGTGCTTGGGGGCGGCCATTCGATAGGCGTGCCGCTTGCGGTATCTGCAAAGCGGTCGTTTATAGTGCCTTCCGCAACGATGACCTTGCACCCCGTGCGTACTACGGGCTTGGTTATAGGCGTGCCGCAAAGCTTTACCTATTTTGAAAAGATGCAGGATAGGATAATAGATTTTATCGTGAAGAACAGCAAAGCCGATGCCAACGAGATAAAACGCCTGATGCTTAGCACCGATGAAATGACAACGGATATAGGCACGGTGCTAAGCGGTACGGAGGCTGTGGAAAAGGGGCTTATAGATGCTGTTGGCGGTCTTGGCGATGCGCTGGACGCTTTGCACGAAATGGCAAAGGAAAAATAAAAAGAAAAAGCAAAAAAGCTATTGACATAGGTGCTTTTTTGTGATAAAATGCCATTTGCCGCATGTAATGGGCTTTTTAAGTGCGCCTATTTTGGCAAACGCCCCCACGCAGCGAGACATAAAAGAAAGGTAGGTGCTTTTCGTGTTTGCAATAGTAGAAACAGGCGGAAAGCAGTACAAAGTCAGCGAAGGCGACATTATTTTTGTTGAAAAGCTCGACGTTGAAGAAGGTTCCACCTATACCTTCGAAAAGGTGCTTGCTCTCTCCGGCAACGATGGTTTTGTTGTTGGTACCCCTACGGTTGATTGCACTGTTACTGCTACCGTTGTTAAGAACGGCAAGGGTAAGAAGTTGCACATCATGCGCTACAAGTCCAAGAAGAACGAAAAGAAGCATATAGGTCACAGACAGCCCTATACAAAGCTTCAGATAGTTTCTATAGCTTAAGTGTATGATTAATGTGTCATTTTCAGGGCACGGCGGGTCGTTATGCGGCTTTTGCGTATGCGGCCATTCCGGTTACGCTACGGCGGGGGAGGACATTGTTTGCGCCGCTGTAAGTGCTATGACAATGCTTACGGTTAATATGCTAACGGATACCTTTGGGCTTGATTGTGAGCTGAAGGTGGATGAAAACAGCGCGGAAATAGCCTTAAGCTTAAAGCAACCCGATGCGCTTGGTTCAAAAATAATAAGCGCGCTTAGGGCAGAGCTTGTTTGTCTGGCAGAGGAGTATCCGCAGAACATTCTTGTAAAGGAGTAGACAGAAATGCTTAGAATATCTATACAGTTTTTTGCACATAAAAAAGGCGTTGGTTCTACCAAAAACGGTAGAGATTCCGAGTCTAAGCGTCTTGGTGCCAAGAGAGCGGACGGTCAGTTCGTTATAGCTGGTAACATTCTTGTTCGTCAGCGCGGCACAAAGATACATCCCGGTGCTAACGTTGGCAGAGGTAAGGACGATACGTTGTTTGCACTTGCAAACGGTGTTGTTAAGTTTGAGCCGATGCATGGCGGCAGAAAAAAGGTAAGCGTTTATACCGTTGCTGCTGCAGAATAGCTTTTTAATAACTAAAAGGGGTTTATCGGGCAAAACCTTGCCCGACTAAGCTCCTTTTGTTTTTTTGTCGGTAGTTCCCGATAAGCTGTTGGGCTTATTTGGGTGGTTGTAATGAAATTTGGGGGTTTTGCGATGATAGATAAGGTGGCAATAACGATAAAAGCCGGCAAGGGTGGCGACGGTGCCGTGTCCTTCCGCCGTGAAAAATACGTGGCAAAGGGCGGACCGGACGGGGGCGACGGCGGCAAAGGCGGCAACGTTGTTTTTGTGGTTGACGATGGCACAAACACCCTTTTGGATTTTAAAAACCGCCGTAAATTCAAAGCGCCCGACGGTGAAAACGGGCAAGGCAGGAAATTTAGCGGTAAAAGCGGTGCCGATTTGCGTATCCCGATGCCGAGGGGTACTGTTATAAAAACGATGGATGGGCGCGTTATCCACGATATGTCCGATGGTCAGGATTATATCGCGGCGCGCGGCGGCAGAGGCGGCTGGGGCAACACCCATTTCGCCACGGCAACAAGGCAGGTGCCGCGTTTTGCAAAGAACGGCTACGAGGGCGAGTATAAGGAGCTTGTGCTTGAGCTTAAAATGCTTGCAGACGTTGGCTTGGCAGGCTTCCCAAACGTAGGTAAATCCACCTTGCTTTCAAAAATATCGGCGGCTAACCCCAAGATTGCGGATTACCATTTTACAACATTGTCGCCCAATCTTGGCGTTGTAAAGCTTTATGAAAAGGATTTTGTTGTTGCGGATATACCGGGGCTTATAGAGGGTGCATCCGATGGCTTGGGTCTTGGGCACGACTTTTTGCGGCATATAGATCGTTGCAGGCTTATCCTGCATATATTTGACCTTTCCGCAAGTGAACGTGAGGACCCGCTGGATGATATAAAAAAGATTAACGCAGAGCTTAAAAAGTACAGTCCCGCGCTTGCATCGCGCCCACAGATATTGGTTGGCAATAAGATAGACAGCGGCTACGATAAGGAAGCCTTAACGCGTATTAAGCGATACGCGGCGCGCAAGGGGCAGAAGGTTTTCCTAATGTCGGGCTTAACGGGCGAGGGCGTAAAGGAGCTTATGCAGTATACGGCAAGCCTGCTTGATACCTTGCCTCCGCTTACGGTGTACGAAAACGAGGTTTTGGAGGTAGAGGAGATAGATTATACCGACCGCAGTGTTGAAATAAAGCGCGAGGGTGATGTGTTCCACGTAGAGGGTGAATGGATCAAGCGCGTATGCGGCGGCGTAAACTTTGACGATAGGGAATCGCTAATGTTTTTCCAACGCGTGCTTAAAAACAGCGGCGTTATAGATGCGCTTGAAAAGGCGGGCGTTAAGGACGGCGATACCGTTGAAATATACGGCATAGAATTTGATTTTGTAATATAAAACAGGTGGTTACTATGAAATTAATAAATAACGCATATTACTACAATAATAAAGTGTATGAAAGTGCAGAGGCACTAACGGCGCAAACGGGTATGCAAGCGGATGGCGCAAGGGAAAACACCTTGTCCTACGGCATACTTAAAGCACACAACAGCGGCACAAACGAAAAGCTAAGGCTTCGCTTTGACGCTATGGCTTCACACGATATAACCTACGTTGGCATAATCCAAACCGCACGCGCAGGCGGGCTTGAACGCTTTCCCGTGCCCTATGTGCTTACTAATTGCCACAACAGCCTTTGTGCCGTTGGCGGTACGATAAACGAGGACGACCACGTTTTTGGCCTTTCCGCGGCAAAAAAGTACGGCGGTATCTTTGTACCCGCGCATATAGCGGTAATACATCAGTATATGAGGGAGTGCTTTGCCGCACCCGGTAAAATGATACTTGGGTCGGACAGCCACACCCGCTACGGTGCTTTAGGCTGTATGGCTATCGGTGAGGGCGGGCCTGAGCTTGTTAAACAGCTTCTTTGCCGTACCTACGATATAGATGCACCCGCAACGGTTTGCGTACACCTTACAGGTAAGCCCTCTCACGGCGTTGGCCCGCAGGACGTTGCGCTTGCAATAATCAAGGCTGTGTTTGACAACGGCTTTGTAAAGAACAAGGTTATAGAATTTGTTGGTGAGGGCATAAACAGCCTAAGCGTGGACTACCGTAACGGCATAGACGTTATGACTACCGAAACCACCTGCCTTTCCACCGTGTGGGAAACGGATGACAAGGTGCGTGCGTACCTTGCCGCACACGGCAGAGAAACCGAATACAAAGAGCTAAAGATAGAAAAGCCCGCCTATTATGACGGACTTATAGAGCTTGATTTAAGCGCTGTGGAGCCTATGATAGCGCTTCCGTTCCACCCCGCAAACGTATACAGCATCAAGGAGCTTAACGCTAACGCCGCTGATATACTTAGGGAAACGGAGAAGGGTGCGGAAAAGCTGTTTGGCGGCAAAGTAAATTACAGCCTAACGGATAAGCTTGTAAACGGTAAGCTAAATGTTCAGCAGGGCGTTATAGCCGGCTGTGCAGGCGGTATATACGAAAACCTTGCGGCAGCAGCCTCCATACTTAAGGGCGGCAACACGGGCAACGGTGCGTTTTCGCTTTCCGTATACCCTGCAAGCCAGCCTGTTTATCTTGCAACGGTTGAAAACGGCATACTTCGCACGCTTGCAGGCAGTGGCGCCGTTATTAAAACAGCCTTCTGCGGCCCGTGCTTCGGCGCAGGTGACGTTCCTGCAAACGGTGCGCTCAGCATAAGGCACAGCACGCGTAACTTCCCCAACCGTGAAGGCTCCAAGCCCGGTGAAGGGCAGATATCCTCCGTTGCATTAATGGATGCACGCTCTATCGCGGCAAGTGCTAAAAACGGCGGTGTGCTAACCTCCGCGGCAGACGTGGATTACGATGAAACTGTACCCGCATACAGCTACGATGCAAGCGTATACGAAAGCAGGGTATACACGGGCTTTGGCAAAGCAAATGCCAAAGAAAGCCTTGTTTACGGCCCCAACATCGCGGATTGGCCGCAGATGCAACCTCTTTGCGACGATATGCTTTACAAGGTTGCCGCTTATATAACCGACCCTGTTACCACAACGGATGAACTTATCCCCTCGGGTGAAACCTCATCTTATCGCTCCAACCCCGAGCGTCTTTCGCAGTTTGCGCTTTCGCGCAAGGTGCCTGAATACGTGGGCAGAGCAAAAGAGGTTAGGGCGGCTGAAAAAGCAAGGCTTAACGGCGAGTGCGCTGTTGAAGCGTTGCCCGAAATAGAAGCTGTTTACAACGCCGTTAAAGCAAGCGGAACGGAAATAAACGAGAAGGCAACGGGTATATACAGCCTTGTATACGCAAACAAGCCCGGTGACGGTTCTGCCAGAGAGCAGGCGGCATCCTGCCAGCGCGTGCTTGGCGGCGGTGCAAATATAGCCGAGGAGTACGCTACCAAGCGTTACAGAAGCAACCTTATAAACTGGGGTATGATACCCTTTACAACAAGCAACAAAGAAGATTTTGCTTGTGGTGACTATATATTTGTTAAAGGCATCCGCCGCGCTATCGAAAACGCGGATAAGGAAATAGAAGCCCTTGTTATAAGCGGGGAAACGGTTAAGAAAACCGTATTAACGCTTCCCGCGCTTACCGAGGATGAAAAACGCATTATACTTGAGGGTTGCCTTATTAACTACTACCGCAAATATTAAGCAAACACGCTTTCAACAAGCTTACTGCATTCTGCGGGCGAATAACGCCAATAATCTATATGCCCCTGTTTAATGAAGTAGTTTATGGGGATGGGCGCGGTATCTGCGGGATAGGTGTCGATAATAACAAGCTTAATCTTCATTTTATCGCGGATTATGCTTTTTATATAAACTGCGGCACTTTTACCAACCTCTGCGCCGTCCTTGTATTCGGCAAGCCCTGCAAGGTTTGGCGTAAGCTCTACAAATACGCCGTAGCTTTCTATACTGCGTATAACGCCTGCCGCAGTTTGCCCGGGGCTGTACAGCGCGGCGTTCTCCTGCCAAGTACCAAGCAGCTCACGGTGGGATAGGCTTATCCTGCCGCTACCGTAGGACGGCGTTTTAACAACAACGTGCAGGTCCTGCCCCACGCATATCCTATCTCTTGGATGCGATATGCGGGAAACGGAGAGGGTGTCGATAGGCAAAAGCGATATAATACCGCACCCAACGTCGGCAAAAACGCCAAAGGACTCCATGTGGGTAACTCTTGCAGGGATAATATCGCCTGCCAACAGCTTATCTATATAGCAAAGCATACATTCATACTGTGCGCTCCTGCGGGAGAGGGTTAGCGTGTTTCCGTTGATAGCAAGTATCTTAAAGCAAACGGGCTTTCCAACACGGCTGATAATGGCAATATCCTTTTGCCTCTCCCCCTCGCGCAGGTACACGCATTCCTCTCTTGGAATAACGCCTGTATACTGCCCAAGCCGTATATGTAGGTTGTGCTCGTTATCGCAAAGGGTGCAAAGCCCTTCAAGTATGGCACCGTCGGCATACGCTTTCTCAAGCCCCTCGGGCGTTTCGGTATAGCTTTTATTGGCGGCGGTGTAAATAAGCCTGCCCTCGGGCAGATAAAGATTTTGTTTCATAAAAGCGGTTTCCTTTCCTTTTTGTTTCATACTTATGTGAAAACACAAAAGGGTAGAACAATAATATTGATATAGGAGTTAATTATGCTTACAAAGCTTGCGGAAATAGAAAAGAAATTTGAGCATCTTGAGGAAAGCCTGTCTGACCCTGCCATAGTCAGCGATATGGAAAAGTATACCGCTACTATGAAGGAGTACAAGGCACTTGAGGATGTTGTTGAAAAGTATAGGGAGTACAAAGCCGCACAGCAGGCGTTTTCAGAGGCGGAGGAGATACTTAACGACTCTGACGATGCCGAGATGAAGGAGCTTGCCGCGGAGGAGTACAGCCTTAATAAAGAGGCTATGGAGCGCATCACCGAGGAGCTTAAGATATTGCTTCTGCCCAAGGACCCTAACGACGATAAAAACGTTATTATAGAAATCCGTCAGGGCGCGGGCGGCGAGGAGGCGGCTTTATTTGCCTCCGTGCTTTATCGTATGTATACGATGTTTGCGGAAGCAAGCGGCTTTAAGTGCGAGCTTCTCAACGTGAACGAAACGGAGCTTGGTGGCTTTAAGGAGGTTTCGTTTATGATAGAGGGCAAGGGTGCATACAGCCGTTTCAAGTTTGAAAGCGGCGTTCACCGCGTACAGCGCGTGCCCGAAACCGAAAGCCAAGGGCGTATACACACCTCAACGGCAACGGTTGCAGTATTGCCCGAAGCAGAGGACGTTGAGTTTGAGCTTAATATGCAAGAGCTGGAGATAACAAGGCATCGCAGCTCCGGCGCAGGCGGCCAGCACGTTAATAAAACCGAATCGGCTATCCGTATAATCCATATCCCAACGGGTTTAGTTGTAGACTGTCAGGACGAGCGAAGCCAGATTAAGAACCAAGAAAAGGCGTTAAAGGTTATGAAATCCCGCCTTTACGATATGGAGCAACGCAAAAAGGCGGAAAGCCTTGCAAGCGAGCGTCAAGCGCAAATCGGCACGGGTGATAGAAGCGAGCGTATCCGTACCTATAACTATCCGCAGGGCCGTGTAACCGACCATAGAATCGGTATGACATTGTATTCGCTTGAAAACTTCCTTAACGGTAAGATAGACGAGATGGTGGATGCGCTTATCACAGCGGATAGAGCTGAACGCTTAAAGGCGGGCCAACAGCAATAAAAACGGGGGTGTGTGCAATGGTTAAAAACTTTAATAGCGCGGCTATAGACAAAGCGGTGCTTGAAGCGATAGAGCAAAGGGCGTTCCCCGGTGCCGCACTTGCTTTGGGCGATGCTAACGGTATCTTCTATAAGGCGCATTACGGCAACGCATCCGTTTTTGATAACGAGAACCCTTGCTTTGATAAGGAGCCAACGGTGTTTACGGGCAAGCAGGTGCCTGTAACCGAAAACACGCTTTACGATATGGCGTCCTGCACGAAAATAATATCCACAACTATGGTAGCGTTTAGGCTTATAGATATGGGGAAGCTTGCTCTTTTCGACAGTATAAGCCGTTTTATAGACGTGCCCGAAGATAAAAAGAACATAGAGATACGCCACTTGCTTACACATACAAGCGGTATAAAGGCTCATTTTCTGCTTCAAAACGATGGCAGACCCAATACCGAGGCGGCGCAGATAATACTTGATACGCCCTTATCCACCCCCACAGGCACTAAGGTAGAGTATAGCTGTATGGGCTATATTCTGCTTGGTAAGATACTTGAAAGGGTTGGCGGCAAGCCCTTGGACGTGCTTGCCGAGGAGCTTGTTTTTAAGCCGCTTGGTATGCACAACACCTTTTATCGTCCGCTTGACAAGGGGTATACCGATATAGCGGCAACCGAGTATGACGAAAGCCTTAAAGCTTATAAAAAGGGCATCGTTCACGACGAAAACGCTTGCTTTATGGGCGGCGTTAGTGCAAACGCAGGCATATTTTCCACAGCAGAGGACGTTGCAACTCTTGCAACTATGCTATCCTCAGGCGGTTATCATAAGGGCAAGGTGTTTATATCTCCTTCGCTTATGAAGCTTGCGCGCCTTGATTTAACGGGCGGGCTTGGTGATGCGCGCGGCCTTGGCTTTGACCTAAAGCGTGATAACGAGTTAAGCGCGATGGGGGATTTATACCCCGGCGGCTCGTTTGGGCATAACGGCTACACAGGCACTTCTATGTATATCCACGGCGGTAACGGCTTGTTTGTTGTACTGCTTGGCAACAGAGTGCATTTTACAAGGCAAAGCGATAAGATGTTCCGCTTGCGCCGCTTGTTCCACAACCTTTGCACTGCGGAGTACGAAAAAGCAATTAATTAGCCTGTTTTGCGGTTCTTGGGGATAAGCAGCTTAAGCTCTATAAAATCTCCAACGTCGTTTTCGCTTCGCTCAACGGCAAAGCCTGCGGCAGAAGCAAGGTTTATCGCCTTGTCAACCGTATTCATAAAGAAACGCATATCGCTAATGGTGCCCACAAGCCTTTGTGTGGCACCTTTTTTTGCTTTTATAGGGCGTGGCGCACCTTTAAGGTAGGCTTCCACACGGCGTATGCATTGGTCAGGCGTGTAGCCGTGCGCTTCCGCACTTTTTATAAGGCGCAGGCGGCTTCGCTCGTCCGTTATCCGCAAAAAGGCGCGAGCTGTGCGTTCGGGCAGCTTGCAATCGCTTATTATGCGTTGCTCCTCTTGCGTAAGCTTTAACAGCCTTAGCTTGTTCGCAACGGTAGGCTGGCTTATGCAAAGGCTTTTTGCAAGCTCGTTTTGCGTTAGCCCGCATACAAGCATTATGTTTTGCATAGCCGCCGCCTGCTCAAAGTAGCTTAGGTCGTTGCGGAATACGTTTTCCGCAAGCGCAAGCTTTGCGCTCTCGCCCGTTGTTACCTCCATCAGCACGCAAGGCACACTTTCAAGCCCTGCAAGCTTTGCCGCGCGCCATCTGCGCTCCCCTGCGATTATCTCATAGCACGCCTTAGCCGAAACGTTGGTGCCGTTTATGCTTATGCTTGGCACGTTTTCTCGCATGCGAACGCAAAGCGGCTGTAAAACACCGCTTTCCTTAATGCTTTCGGCAAGACGGTTAAGCTCTGCTTCGTCAAATATCTGTCGCGGCTGCAGGGGGTTGGGGATAAGGCAGTCTATCGGTATGTGCAGAAGGCTTGGCTCCTTTTTCTTTTTAAAACCAAATTTTTTAGCTATATTCATTTTCCTCACTTCCTTCCCTTGCATTGTAGCATTAGTGCTGTGTCGAAACTGCTCATATCGTGAAATAAAAAATGGGGATGTAAAATTTAAAATCTACGCTTAAAGGCAGGTTGTCATAAGGATATTTTGAATATCTTATGAAAACAGCCGATTGACGAGTGCGAGAAAAGCCATAGTATAGAATTCATTTGAGTTCTGTACCATGGCTTTTTTGTTATAACAATGTTACAAATCTGAAAAATTTGCCTTGTGACCACTTGTCATATTGACAATTATGTTGTCATGATGTATAATTATGATGAATTATGTCGATATGATTTTTTAATCACATGCAATCCAAGCTTGAGGTGGAACATGATTAGAGAAAAGTGGATGATAACAGACGAATATAAAGATGCCAACATAGCAAATTTGCAGGAACACCTTGTTGCATTGCGAGCAAAAGCCGGCGTTTCGCAAGAGGAACTTGCAAATTTAATTGGTATATCACGGCAGACCTATTATGGTATAGAAACGGGCAAGAAAAAAATGTCGTGGACCATTTATATCGCGTTTATATTTTTCTTCAATAAATCTAATGCAACAAAGCAGATGATTGAGGATTTGAAGATTTATCCCACTAATTGGATCGAAAAGTTTAATGAAGTGCAATAATGGAAACGTAGAATTTAGAAAGGAGATAAAGTGATGCTTTTCGGTATTGCTTTGGTGAATTAGTATGTCGTGGTTAAACCCTACGCCTGATGAAGCGGCAGAATCTTATTCTTACTACAAAAACAAGTATTATAACGCAGCTAATCAAATACGAACATCCGAAAAACAAGAGCAGTCTTATGTTTCACAAAAAAAGTCTGCGACATCAAAAATGAATGCTTTATCTTCTCAAAAAGTCAACTTAGAAAAGCGCTTAAGCGGTATCGTAAATATCATTAAAATACTTGAGGGAACCGGAGGATGGTTTTCCGCTAATGTTCCGAGTGCTATTTCAAAAGCCACATCAGCATTGAATAAAACAAGTGATAGTTACAGAAGCTGTATAAAAATGTCAGGAGTGGTTGCAGCAAGTTTAGAAAGTGCGTTTGAAACAAAAACGGTTGAGGGAGAAGTTCACTCAGCTTCAGCTTTGAAACAATATAAAGCTGAAAAAACTCGATTGGAACAGCAAATTTCGGATTTGAAAACACAAATATCTTCTTTGACAACCACGATTTCTTCACTATCTAGTAAAATTAAAGCTTGTAATGCCACACAAGCGTCTTTAAGGTCTTCAATGAACTCATGTGCTTACGAGATGAATCATTATAAGAAATTCATGTACTAAAACATATCAAGGAGGCGACGTTATGCGAATAGAAATAAATGCTGGCGGTTTAGGCAATGGCGTCGCAATCAATGGCTTTCAGAGCGATATGTCAAGTTTTATTTCAAGTGCGGAAACTGTTATTTCGAGTTTCAAAACAGTAAAAAACGAAACATACAACTTAAGCGGCGGGGTTGGTTCTCTGCAATGCTCCTTGGATGATATAAGCGCAAGAATTCAAAAAGAAGAGACAAAAGTATCTAACGCAAAGACAATACAGAGTCAATCAAATGATTTTCTCGAACTAGCTGCCCGAGTTGATGGACAGGTTTCCTGTCTTGTCGACAATAACAAGGATGAATTTTATAAAGTTAATTCATGGATCAAGCCTGTTGCTAATGCGAAAGAAGACAAGCCATGGTACGAGGATGCTTGGAATTGGCTGTGTGGTGTCGGAGAAGCCGTTGCAGAAAGCGTAGATCGGGCGTGGGATTGGGTTAAGGATACCGCAAGTAAAGCTTGGGCGGGTCTTGTCGAATTCTATAACGAGCATTGGTATGACATTATCAACTGGGGTGTTACAATCCTATGTGCGGTAGGGTCAATAATTGCTATTGCTCTGATACCAGTCACAGGAGGAGCGTCGATACTGTTAATTGCGGGAATATCCGCACTTAGCGCGGCAATCGTTGCCGCAACCCGCAGTATGACAACTCAATACCGAGATAAGGGGACAATAGACCCGGGAGAAGTTATTAAAGAGGCTTCTATCGCGGCGGTTGTAGGAGCTATAACGGGTGCTATTGGTGCCGGTGTAGGCGGTTCGATTTCCAATGGCCTTGCAAGTACGCGTTGGGGTGCTACATTGCTAAACTCTTCCTCTTCGGCAGTTCGTGTTACAACTGGAGCGATTATCGGCAGTACTTCTGAAGTATCAAGCGGTATTTTGACGCGTGGTGCAGCAGAAGCTACCGAATCCTATTTAGAAACTGGGAACGTTGATTTCGGCGATGTATGGGATGCTGCGGTTGATCCTCAGCAAATGGCTTTGGATGCAATTATTGGAGGTACAAGTGGTGGGATTTCTGCCAAAAGAAATCCAATTGGAAAAGAAGCATCTTTGGATGCTGCGGATGAGAAAATATTGGAGACCCAACCGAATAATTCGCCAAACTCCCAAAAGCGGATTCAGGAATCTGGCGGAATAATCTATGCTGAGAACGGAAATAGCATTACTTATCCCCAAAGGTCTAAAAATGCTCCCGACGGAAAACTGTATTCGGAGGCTGTAATCTTTGAGGGAGACGTAAGCTTTGGCGAGCGTATCAACGGAAAAAATATTACACACAACGTTCACATGAAGCGTAAGGTGTATCAATTAGGAGACAATTACAAGATTGATTACAACTATGTACGATCAGACGGAAAAACAAACTTACAAGCTATGCTTGACGGTGGCAGCCCGATTGTCGAATTTGTAGATGAAGCTGGTCAAAAAGTAACTACCACGATTGAGTTGCATCACTTAACTCAGCAGGAAGTAATTCATACACCAAATGCTGAATTCCAACAAGGTACAATCGTTGAGATGCCGGCCGTTGTTCATAATAAATATGATAAAGCCATTCATGTTCAGTATCCAGATAAAAACGTGGTCCATCGATCTTTCAGACAAACACAGGTTTTCGATCAAACTGGCGAGCGGATTAGTCATGATTGGGTCAGATCCTTTGATGATAGACAATATGAGGCTTTTAAAAAAGAATACTGGAAAACACGCGCACTAATTGATAATCCGAAGTAATGTAGGTACTTACAACGATGTTGCTGTCTGATAGTAACAGTATTAAACGTTTGAACTTCCTGCAAGATCCGTTATTGTCGGTGATGATCAATTGAAAGGCTTTATAGTTATTATCTGCGAAGACAAAAACCAAAGTTTGTATTACTGGGACGATAAATTTAACTTTCCACAATCAAATGATGAAAAGTCTACATATTTGATTAGTGATGATTTGAATGGTGTTTGGGAGCTATTCGCTTGATCGGGCAAACAAAATACGAATATAGAAGCGGGTTGTGAATATGCGTATAGAAATCAACGCTGGAGGACTTGGTGGTAGCCTTGCCATAGCTGAATATCAATCGAATATGTCAAGTTTTATTACAAGCGCCGAAAGCGTGATTTCAAGTTTTAAGGCAGTAAAGAATAAGACTTATGATTTAAGCGGTGGCGTTGGTAATCTTCAAGATGCTCTTGATAATATTGATGCAAGAATAAAAAGCGAAGAAGAGAAAAAAGCGACTGCGGTAGCAATTCAACAAAAGTCAAACGACTTTTTAGAATTGGCGATGCGTGTTGATAAGCAGGTGGCCACGCTTGTAAATCAAAACAAGGATGAGTTTTATAAAGTAAATCCCTGGCTCAAGCCGGTTACCAATACAGAGGAAGACAAGCCTTGGTACGAAGACGCTTGGAATTGGTTGTGTGAAGTCGGGGATGCAGTTGCTGAAAGTTTAGAACAAGCGTGGGATTGGGTCAAAGATACTGCAAGCAAAGCATGGGCGGGTCTTGTAGAGTTCTACAACGAGCATAAAAAGATAATTGACACAATTTTGATTGTGGCAGGGGCAATTGGTGCAATTGTTGCCGTGGTTGCAACGGGCGGCGTGGCACTTGTTCCGCTTTTAGGCGCGTTAGGCGTATCTACCGCTACGGCTATTGCGATAAGCACAGCAGTTGCTGTAGTAGCGGTCGTATCAACTGTTGCTTCCAGTGCATTGAACATAGTGGATACCTGGGCGGAAATTGACGATCCGACTTTCAATGCATGGCAAACTAGCTTGAATATCGTTAGTGCTGTCAGCAATATCGCATATTCTGTTGGTAACATATACAATTCTGTTAAGGGCATCAATCCGCAAGAGTATATCGCAAATCATGCGGCAACTAACTCCCAAACTGCGACAACTACGATGTTTGATGACAGTGTTCCGATTGCGCAGGACAAGCTTTCAAGCGAAAGATACTTTTCAAAAGGTGAACATTATGATGATTTCGCCGACTTCTGGGAAAGTGGCGGTGATGGTTATTCTTATGTTAAAGCAGACAACCCACAAACCCAATATGTGCGCGCAAAAGACATTGAGGGCGTGTATTTGAACCAGAGTGAGGTTAATAATCCCTCCGGATTTTGGAATAAGCGCTATTCTAAGAATGAATACATAAACTACGTTAAAAACGGCGGAATCAACAACAACCCTGTTGAAGTTACGAGGGTAAATGACACCTTCTATTATTTTGAAGGGGATGGACGTCATCGCATTCTTGTTGCTCAAGAACTCGATATTGATATTCCTGTTATCATCAAGGGATTCTATACTAAATAATCATTGATTAAAGTGGATTTTAAACATTAACTTTAGGATAAGGGAGAAACACAATGGAAAAAGTAAAAGAATGTTTGTTGTATGCAGATATAGCATTTTCCAATAAGCAATACATAGAAGCTCTAACGTGGTATAAAAAAGCATTGTCAACAGAGCCAAGCAATTTTTATGCATTATCACGTGCAGGAGCAATTTGTGTCTCAATAAGCCAATTTGATGATGCTCTAAAATATTTCGGCAAAGCAAAAGATCTTGATCCTGAAAACGGCGACAACTGCTTCAATTATGCTAACGCTTGTTTTTTCAACAAAGACTACACTAATGCTTTTCTGATGTATGTGGAAGCCGAGCAAAAAGGCTGCAGTGATGATGTCACGCCGCGTTTATATTACCAAATGGCAATGCTTTGTAGCATGCGTCACGATATAAAATCTTCTTTGGCATATTTTAAAAAATGTGAAGATTATGACAAAAGCGGAATGATTGCAATCAATCCGGATCTAATCTCAGAAAAGTTGAAGCTCTTTATGATGATTCAGGATTATGAAAACGCGGAAAAGTGTGCCACCCAGCTTGTTGCAATACAGCCTATAGTATTTAAAAATTACATGGTCCTTTTTAGTATTCTTATGGCGCATAAAAAGTATATTGACGCGGAAAAAGCATTAAAAGATGCTGAGCAATATGCTGAATTGACCAACGATGATCAAACCACGCTCGTTTTACAAATGGCAGCGTTATTAATTGCCAAAGGGGCTATAGAAGGTTCGCAATATTATAACAAAGCCATCGAGTTGCTTGAAAGTTATTGTAAGTCGGAGAACCTCACAAGAGAACAAAAGCTCAATGCATTGATTACATTATCCGAAGCTTATTTGAAAAGCGAGCTGTTCGACAAGGCTATTTGTTGTTTAGGTTCCCTGTTATCGTCTGATAACAAAGCAATCAACTCGCCCATTGATGAAACTCCCGAAAGCGTTGATTATTCTTCTGAAGACATTGAAACGATGATTCAAGAAGATTTGGAGCGCATACAAGATAAAATCAATTGTGGTGAAATTGATGACAATATCGGGATGTATGCTGAGATCGAATACGACGAAGATGGAAATGAACGCCACGTTTATGACGAATCTGTTTTTTCTTCTGTTTATACAAACCAAAAGGAGCTGATCGACGATAGTGTAGAATTAAAAAATACTGAAACTACTGAACTATCAATCGCTGTTCGTGAAAAAATACAGTTTACGCTTCTATCTGCTTTTCTAGGGAAGGAAGACTTTGTCAATGTTTTAAAAATCGCAAGTATTTTAAAGCATAGCGAAAATAAGTATTATGCCTATTATGGATTGTACACCTCTGCACTGGCAACCAGGAAGATAAGCGACAGCAAAACTTCCATAGAACAAAAATATGCAGAGACGATTGCATTCTTCAGAAATAAGACATTTGCAGATCCTAGTGATGTTCTTGCCACTATATTTAGAGCCAGACTTTATGCGGAACAAGGAAGGAAAGAAAAAGCAAAAGAACTGGCTAACTTGCTGTCTGATAACGATAAGCAGGCAATACTTGAATACATCGATCAATGCTAATCACTGAGAACGGAGGTGTAACACTATGGGGATTGACACACTATTTAGCAATGATATTATAATAGACGAAGAAGCGTTTAATACTGCAATTTCCGAGTTTTCCGAACTAAGTGAAAAGCTCCAAAGACTTAGGAATGACATAGAAGATATGCTAAATAACTTGCAAGCAGGATTTGATACGCCTGCAGGAGCAAAGTTCATAAAGGCGTGCAGAGATAATTTGTATATTCCTTTAGATGCGCAAAAACTGGTTTTAAAACACATCTCAACAACCTTGCAAGAATCAAAACAAGCGTACGAATCGGTATTCCGAGAATACGAGAATCTTCAATCAACGATTAACAAAATCAATAACAATTAATAATTTTATTTTTTGAAAGGAAGAATATTATGGCAACTATTCTCACCCATGCAACTATTGCGAGTGCAATTGAAAAGGTCGATTCCTATACGGTATCGGCTAACGGACTCTTTGAGGAACTTAGTGGTATCATCAACACGTTAACTGCAACAAATTTCAACGGTGATGCATCCGATGGTTACAAAGTCTTTTTCGCAGAAAAAGTTGTTCCCGCACTAACTCAGAACCTTACGGACCCGTCTTCTTCTCTTATGGCAAGTATAAAAAGTATGTTGGAAAGTATTCAAACACAGTTGCTTGATACCGTTGACCCTCAGTTAGGAGATAACAACAAAAACCCCAGCGCAGAAGCCTAAATAACAATTACAATCACATTACATAATCAAGGAGATAAGTAATCATGGCTGATATCGTATTTAAGTACCCTGAAATGAGACAGGCTGCCGAAGATATTAAAGGAATCGCAGCGCGCTATAAAAGCACGGCAACTACTTTCGAAAGCGATTTTATTACCGCAATTAAAGACTGGGAAGGTGAAAGCAAAGACAAAATGCAACAGTTCATTTCCGGTCCTGTTATGGAGTATACACGAGACACTATTCCACAGTTGTTGGAAGCACTTGCTGAGCTGCTAGCTGCAAATGCTGATCAGATGGAGAGTGCGGATCACCAGATCGCAGAAAACATACCATCGTCTTTAGGTTGATTTATTATTTTCTTTGGAGACAACACGAAACACGGAGGTTCTTTATGGAACAGTATACCATTAATAATATTGACATTGAAAAGAATAAAGAACTTTTCGAGTACGAGATGACAGAAGTTGTTCTCAAACTAAGAGGTGAGTTTTCTGTTGTCTCCAAAGAAGGCACACATTATAATAAGGTAGCTGTCGAGGAACAACGACTTAAAGTCGAACCGTTTTCTTTGCCAAAAGTGAATTGTTCGATTTCTCAAATAAATATTCCCGCGGTAGTTGTTGGAAATGTTAAAACAAGCGTATTTGAAGATGTGAGAGCCCCAAATCTAATGGTACCTACCATCTCCTATTGCGTGGTTGATGTGCCTAAACATATTGAGGTTAAACCTTTAACTAGCGCAAAAAGCTTACCATATCAAATTTCGAAAATTAGGGGTGGGGACTCGCCATCAATCAAAAAAATAAAAGCACTATATTCAGAGAATTCAGAATTTGCAGAGTTTTTGTTTTCTTCACCAAATCAAGAAAGTAAAGCAAAGGTTAAAACTAATGTTCCGAGAATACCTAATATTAATTATGGGCGGCTTCCTCCCCCCCCACAACTGAAAGGATTTCGCAAAAATCCAACGGTTCCCTTGTTTTCTACCTTTTATCTCCCGAAACTAACATTTATCAATAATGTTAGTTCTCTGCTTCAAACTATTTATTTTTCAAAAATAAAAGAAGAGGGATGTACATTAGGTGCAAATTTGGTTTTGAACAACAATTTGCCAAAACTCAAACACGCTACAACGATTGACCTCCCTAGGATTGTCAATGTTTCGTTTTCTTTTAGTGAAAATAAAGCTGTACCAATAAATTTGCCGCATATTAGGTCTGTGGTTAGTCATGCTGCATTTCCGAAAATAACAATAAGAAAAACACAGTTGCATAGGCTTACATCTATAAAGAAGATTGATTTTGTGGGAGGCGACGTATCTTCAACAAGTCTCAATCAAAAAATAGTTGATTATCCCAACACATCGATAGGAGCGCTTTGCCATAACGATGTCGCTATCACCCGTGTTAGTTTAAACAAAGTTTTCTTGCCGAATTTGCGGATACCACAGTTACCGCAAACGTTGACTTGCATAAGAACCCCAAATTCTATCACTCCAAGTTTTGATATTACTACGCGTATTTTATGTGAAAACACAATTCCTTCATTAACAATCAAGCCACATAACATAGCGTATAGGGTGCCAATGACCGATTGTACAACCTATATTAATGATATAGTTTTGTCTATACGATAGTTGAAATAATTATTTACATATACGAATACTACGAGGTAAATTTATGGAAAACAACAAACTGTTAATTGGAATTCAGTTTACATATAAAGACCAAGACGAAAAATATAAACATTTAAATATTGAATTGTATGTTGTGCGCGATATCACCTTGTATCAGTTGTTGAGCGGAATTAAATATGGTCTTGCACGGCTTATCACCGAAGATTCCAAAAACAGTTCAATATATCAGAAATGCAACGAAATTTATAAGAATTGCGTCTCGAAGCTTGAAACCGGACGCAATGGTAGACAATATTTGACGCACATTACGTTTACTTCTTATAATCAGTCGGTTGCAGGAAACGGAGCTAGAGATAATGGGCGTTTCGCTTTTTATAATGATGATATTTTCAAGCCGATATGTGAGCTTGGCTTCATTACGTCTAGTAGATTAATATTCGACGAAACAGGAGATTTTCCTCCACATGGTATGCTCGATACATCCAAAATTATTGAAGCATTTAATCCTCGTTGCTCAAAAAAAATATTTTTTCCTGAATACAACATTAGCACGAGACAATTATGGAAATTTGATGACACACCCATTGATATAATATCTCCGACTGATCCTCCTAAAAAAAGCAAACATGGATTGTTTGCTATGTTATTGCCGTCTTTGATTTCTGTAGGAGTGTTGTTAATAGTAAGATCTGCCGTTATGGACGGCGGTTTTGCCATGCTTGCATTGAGTGCAGCTATGGGAATTTCTGCTGTAATTACCACGTTTATTACTTGGAAACGACAAAAAAAAGAATATGAAGAAAGTTTGAAAAAGTGGAGATATCAGTATCAGGATTATATAGACAAGCTTATTCTTACCATCAAAGACAGACAGCAAAGCGATACGGCGAAGATGCATGAATTGTACCCCGACATGCTGTCATTGATCAATCAAGATAGTGACGGCATATATTCGCTTAACGAAAACATCTATTGTAGAGTACCTCAAGATGAAGATTTCTTAACTTTTAGAATCGGCGTTTCAGACGATGTTCAATCTAAATTTGAAGTAAAAGGCGAGAGAAAGGATGTTGTTTTCTCTGAGGCGAGTTATGATATTGTTCGAGATAATTCGGGAACAGATCATTTACAGTTATATCTTCGCGAAGAAATCAATGGTGCTCAAAAGAAAGAGAATTTATGCAAACTTCCTTATCATCTTTCTAATAAGTATCGCTATTTGAATAATGCACCGCTTCTTTTTTCCCTTAAGAACAAAGGCGCATTGGGTATTGTAGACTATGATATTGAAAATGTGATGTCAAGGTCTCAGTATTTTATTTCCAGAATGATTTTTGAGTTATGTTATTATCACTCACCCGAAAAACTCCAATTTGTTGTCTTTTTTAAAAATGAAACTAATTGGAATAACATAGAGAACACGATTAATCGCTATAAATTTATGCCTCACTTTAGAGGATTGTTTTCGGATAAATCCCAATTTGTATTTGATTCTAACAGTGCCAATATTGTGTTAAGTAGTCTCCTAACAATCGTTAGCAAACGCAAGTCAAGCACAACAGAAAAAGAAGCTTCAACAGTTCCACATATAGTTTTTATCGTTTTTGACGATCATGGCTTGAAAGAGCATGCTTTCGCAGAATTTCTTCCGGATGCGCCAAAAGAAGGACAAGAGTATGTAAATGATTTAGGTTTAACTTTTGTCTTCGCATCAAAATACAAAGAATATCTTCCCGCATATTGTGATGATATAGTTGATTTTAATGGCAAAGAAATGTCGGTAACACCCCGTCGCAATGTTTGTGAAAAGAAATTCTTTAGATATCCTGATTTTGATTCTGCTCAAGATATCAAACAGTATTTCGCTCAGTATACAACTAAAGTAACAAGGGCGTTAAGGTTTTTTTCTGCGGTTTATTATGCCCAAATCGCTCAAAACGGAAAGGTTCCATCGTCAGTTGGTTTTTACGAACTGTTTAATGGATGTCGAGATAATTTAACGGCATTAATTAAATCAAACTGGGGGTGCGGATCAGAAAGAACTATACCCGGAGTTACTACTAGTCTCCGCACACCTATTGGCAAAACTGAAACAGGATTGGCTTATTTGGACCTTCACGAAAAAGCGGACGGTCCACATATGCTTGTCGCCGGAACTACCGGTTCTGGTAAGACTGAGACAATTATCTCTTACCTTTTAGGTTTGTGTATGCAATATCGCCCAGACGAGTTGAACTTGTTGCTTGTCGATATGAAGGGTGGCGGTTTTACGAAAAGGATCGGTCATCTCCCCCATGTTGTAGGAAAGGTAACCGATGTCGACGGCGATGAAAACGGAACTGGAGCAGAGTATATGCTCGGTAGATTCCTGTTTGCAATGAAAGCTGAGATAAAGAGGAGAAAAATCTTATTTAATAAACTGCATGTCGACAATATTGATGCATATATCGAAGCTTGCAAAAATATCGAGGCGCATATTGAAAAAAAGAAGTTTTCATCGGAAGAAGCAGATATCATTCGAGAAGAGGCAAAAAACTCCAAACTTTCACATTTAATCTTAGTGGTTGATGAGTTTACTGAATTGAAACGCTTTTCAAATGAAAATAGCGACATTGATTTTATGGGAGAAATAACCACGATTGCTCGTGTAGGTCGAAGTTTAGGCTTCCATATAATTTTGATTTCTCAAAACATCGAAGGTGCAATAACAGAGGATATACGCGTTAATTCTAATGCGCGCCTTTGTTTAAAAGTTGCTACGCGACAAGCATCCAAAGATATGATCGGAACTGAATTGGCCGCATCTCCGTCGATGCCGGGAAACGGTAGAGCTTATTTGCTAGTCGGAACGGGATCAAAGTTCGAGTATTTCCAGTCCGGGTATTCCGGCGTTGGAGTGGAAGATGAGATTCCTGTAGAAATCATACACGCAAGTAAATGCGGTTCCTATTCGGTTTTTTATCGCTCTGATAGGGACGATAAAAAACTACTGGCTAAAAAAACGGAGCGAAAGAAGCAAGGAAAAGAAAAAACACAACTGGAGTCCATTACCGAAGCAATTTGCTCTGTGTATAATAGTGAAAAGAATGCAATTTCTACTCCCCATATTGTATTTAGAGCACCGTTGCCAACTTGTGTTGCACTTGATGAAACAAATAAAGTTATAGATTTGTCAAAAAAGAAGGATATGGTGATTATATGAAGTTAGCAATGGGAATATATGATGCGCCGCAAAAACAAGACCATCTGCCCTTTGATATAGATAACTGGACCAGTAATATAGCTGTATTTGGTGGACCGATGTCAGGCAAAACCACATTCATTAAGACGTTGTTAGTGCGTATTTACGAGAATACTACCCCATTTATAAAAGAAGATGTTTATATTATCGATTTTGGAGGAAATATAGGTGCATATGGTCAATTGAACAATGTGTGTGCTTGTTTCAATAACTCTAACGAAGAAAATATTAAGCGAATATTTAGAGTGATCGAAAATCGGCTTGAAGAAAACTCAAAAAAATTAGGTAGCCAAAATTTTTATTCTCTTGCTACGAAAAATCCGGAAAAGTGTCCGGCACACATAACTTTAATAATTGAGAATCTTAATGCTTTTCTTGCTGATGAAAGATACTCCTCGTATCAGGATCGCTTGATACAATTATCTAGAGATGGACTTTCAAAAGGATTATCTATAGTAGTTACGGCGAATGATTTATCCGGCACAAGCAGACTGTTAGCCAATTTTGGCCAAAAAATTGCCTTTGAAATGCCTGCAGATAATTATTTTGAGATTTTTAATTCTAAAATAGTCAAACCGATGAAAATTCCGGGAAGATGCGTTGTTAACATCGAATCTGCCACATATGAGTGCCAAATATTTCTTCCTTTTGCCAATACAGACGCTACCGATGAAATTGAAAAATTAATACGAAAGTCAAAATTCATCGCTAATCCTAATAAGCTTTTATCATTTCCTGAAGTGCTTGAGTGTGATAATGTTTCGGAATACTGCAAAGAATGCGATGTTACAAAACTTTCAAGCAGTCAAGTTCTTGTTGGCTTGGATTATTATGAGCATTCGCCGATAATTGTCGACACAAAAGAAGCGCGTGCAATTGCTATATATGGAAAGAGAAAATTCGGAAAAACAAATCTTCTCACGGGAATGATTGAGCAGATTGCGAAAAATAATGAAAATACACGCTTTGTATTTTTAGAAGACGGAAGAGAAGAAATAAAAGAGCTGTATGATAGATTTGTCAATCGTTCAGAAAGATTCTATAACGTCATTGATTTCATTGGGTACTTGGTAGACAAAGGATACGTTGCGCAGAGCTTTACGCCATTAAAAAAGGAATCGGCATTAATTAAGGACAACCCACCAACAGTTTTCGTGCTTCAAGGACGTTCTTTTTATCAGGGTTCGTTCTACAAAGGAGTTAACCACTCAAACACCCTACTAAGATGGATAGCAGAGGATATGATAGCAAGAGCCGAAGATCAAAATTACCTGTTTATTTTTTCTGATGTAAAAAGCATTCCTGACGTTGATATGCGAGTGAGATTCAACAATATTATATCATCTGCATTTTTGCTCGATAATATAGCAGAGTACATCTCGGAGAGGGGTAATGGTAACAAATCTGTTTTTGGAGACATGGATGCCAAAGAATTAAAGTTTCAATATGCTAAATGTTCTGTTGGAGACGGATACTATTATGGTGTAGAGACGGATGTATTGAAAAAGTTAAAGTTCATTAAGTTTATATAAGTAGAGGTGCATTGTGGAAAATCGTGGATACATATGTTTGGATACGAAAGCATTTGATGCTGCTATTGCAAAAAAAGCGGACTTGATTGCTTCGTACAATGAACTTAACGCCGACTATGATAGAATAGTCAACAACCTTATGGAAAATTGGAAAGGCAAGGGTGCTGACGCATTTCGTCGCGATGCCCAAACTGTAAAGACTAATATTGTCGGTATTTTTGATATCTTAAAAATTATGTGTGATACCTTGACTGATTGCAGAGAGATATTTGGTGAATGCGACTCTTCTCTCGGTGAGTATAACCGCAATCCCGATGTCAGCGATGGCAAATGAATTCTTTTTGTTTGGTCATCAGATAAAAAGATATGTCAAAAACTAAACGAGCGACCGACATAGCGTTAGCTAAAATCAGTGGCTTGATAGCTGTTACTTAAGGAGAGGTGAGCATGGAACAACTCGAACAAACTGGAGAGAAAAAAGGGGGATTCTTCTCTCGAATATTTCAGAGTGTTGACGAATTCAATATGTGTTTTGAAAATGGAATAATCAAAGACGCCGACAAGGCAATCTCGATTTTAAAGCAAGAAGCAGCAAAAGGGTTGCCGTACGCAGAAAACAACCTTGGAGTGTGCTATTACAATGGTAGAGGCGTTTCTCAAGATTATGCAGAGGCATTTAGGCTTTTCAAGTCTGCAGCTTCAAAGGGAGAAGTGAGTGCACAATATAATCTTGGTAATTGCTATGCAGAAGGACATGGAACAAAACAAAATTATTCAGAAGCTGCGAAGTGGTATAAAAAGGCTGCAGATCAGGACGACATTGATTCTCAATACGCTTTAGCACAGTGTTATGAAATGGGACAAGGCGTACCTGCTGATAATAAAAAAGCATTTGTTTGGTATAAAAAAGCCGCTCAAAAAGGTCATGTTGCAGCGCAAGGTTGTTTAGCTTTGCTTTTTCATTATGGCAGAGGTACCAATCAAGATTTCAAGGAAGCATTTAAGTGGTACAAGAGATCTGCAGAACAAGGTGACCTTACTGGCCAGTATGGACTTGGATTTTGTTACGAGGATGGCATAGGAACTAGTCAAGATTACAAGAAGGCAATACTTTGGTATAAAAAAGCTACCGATCAAGGATCTGCGAGTGCTATGTTGGCAATCGGAAATATGTATGCTCGAGCACTGGGTGTCGAGAGAAATCTTGATGAGGCATTCAAATGGTTCAAACAAGGTGCTGAGTTTGGTCATGCAGGGTGTCAATATACAGTGGGTGGCTTCTATCTCAAAGGATATTCTGTCGAAAAGAATTTGAACGAGGCAAAGAAATGGTACGAAAAGGCTGCTGAGCAGGGTGACAAGCAAGCACGAGAAATGCTCAAAAAATTAGAAGGAGACATTTCCATTACTAACATATCAAAACGCTCATCTGACGATTTGATTGCAGATCTTGCTGGTGAATGACGACCGTGATGCACTAAAACTAATTACACGCTGTAATAATTGTTAAACACCTGTAAACTAACAATATGATTTTCTTTTAAGTCTGTAAATGCATAAAATGAACTGGATTGGAGATGCATCTGATTATGCCTGGAATTTTTCATGAGTACAAAATAGCATTACTTGACTCATCTTTCTTTATGAGTCCTTTTCCACAAGATGTTCGAGATGGATTGCAAGACATTAAGGTGTATGTTGCAGATACATTTAATTCGGAAATTGAACAGTATAAGACGCTTCTCTCAAAAAAGAGATGCAGTGATTATAACAATAACATCGATTTTCTGAATCAAAATATGAAACTTAATACACTGAATCTTGATTCTTTTGGGACTAGCAGTGAAAGTCTTCACAATGATGTATGGGGGTTAATTACACTTTTTAAAAGTGTAAATCCATCAGCTAAAATTATTGTTGTGACCGCAAACACTATACTGATGCAAAGGATTATTCTGCACAACATAGGTGTAGATATATACAATCTGAACGATCGTTGTATATTATATTCTGATAAATATCTATCCATGAAGAGTCTTTTTGAATATAAAGAAACCGATTGTATAGGCGAGCAGCCATCCCAAGAACGTGTTACTAAGGGATCTTTATTATACAAAAGTAATGGTTCGCCCATCATCCTTGGCGATGTAATAAAGTCGGGCGTTGAATCAAATCTTCATAAAATTCAAGGGTCAAGCACACTAATCGCAAAGGTTTTTAAAAAAGACAAGCTTTCTTCTCGGAAAATAAAAAACATAAAAAAACTCGCGGGAATAAATACAAGATTGGAAATATCCTGGGCTTTGTTTCCTATGGACGTTCTTTATTATGATCAAGAAGCTAAAGCACCTGCTGGATTTACAGAAAGTTTTGCGGCAGTTGAAAAAGATTTGGGCGATAACCCGTTATTTGCTGGACAGCTCGATGATTTGCCTGACGAAAGCTTAAATACTAAACTTTCAAATAATATCGAACTTTGTTTAAAAGTTACTAGACAAGTATGCTATTTAAACAATTTTGGTTTTCTTGTTTCCGACTTTAATATGAACAACTTTGCTACTATAAAAAATGATGGTAGTAATATTCAGATGTGGGATACAGATAGCTTTGGATATGATACATATTTCAGTGGATATTGCTCTGGTGATAAAACTACCAAAGAATATGATATTGCAAAAAAAGAAGGCGCCATAGATTTTTGTAGCGAGGCACTCTATTTATTTGTCTTTTCTATTCTTTCGTTGGGTGATACGCCTATTTCTGAATTTACAGGAAAGTTTAAATATGAAAAACCAAATTATATAGCTCAATTTAGAAAACGGTTATTCCCTGATAATATTTGGCGATTATTCGAGGATGTTTTCACTGGAAAGAAATTGCCATCGATAGAGGTTTTGTTACGGCAACTTGTTGTTTCATTAAATTCTCTGGAGGAAGAGCCCGAATCTAATAAAACATACGGTGAATTGTTGAGCGATGTTTTGTCCGCATCTACCGAGGTTGAACAGCGGGACGATCCACCAGATGATGTGCCATTATTCCCATCGTCAAAAAAACAAAAAGGTTTGCCAGGGTGGTTGTGGTTCCTGCTTGCTGTAGGAGCAATTATTTTGATTGCGGTTATCAAATCACAGCAATAAAAATCAAAATAGTGAATTTAAAAGGATATATACAAGGAGACGAATTATGAAAGAAACCAGACTAAATGCGTCCAAAAGATTACCAATTGTTTTTTGCTTGGACGTTTCACCATCGATGGGTTGGTGCAAAGATGGAAATAGCACTTCTATTGATTTGTTAAATGTAGCTGTAAACAACTTTATAAATGAATTAAAGCTTCATACAAAAGCTAGAGCTGCTGCCGAAATAGCATTTGTTACGTTTGGCGAAGAAATTGTGATGAATACTGAATTTACGCCATTAAGCGCTCTTCAAACTATGCAGTTCAAAACAGAAAAAGTAGGGGCGACTAGCATTTCTAAAGCTGTATTCGAAGCAATTAAGAAAATAAAAGATAGACGCGAATTACTTAAAGAAGGCGAAATATCTTGCTATGCACCATTTCTTGTTCTAGTTACAGATGGAGATCCTGACAGCATCGTTGATTCTGAAGCGGTTTTTCAGCAAACCCTTAAGGAGGTACGTTCTCACTGTCATGATCATATACCTGTCTACGATTTAATCGTACCTTTCGTCATAGGAGTTGGTGATTATGTTGATACTAAAACATTAAATGCATATTCCGAAGGGTTTACAAAAGGTTTTTTCCATATTAAGGGAAAATCAAGCGATATTAAGCTAAACCTTAACAAGGTTTTTCAAATGATTATTAATAGCACTATAATCAGTTTTACACCTAATAAGTCAGCGAAAGAAATTATTTCTACTATTCAAAATGATGCAAACGATTTGCTTGCAGATTTGGCTGGAGAATAGTATTGATAATATTGGAAAGGAGAGTGGTTTGTTATGTGGAAATATGAAAGCTATTTTCAGCAGGGCATTTCACACAAACAAAACAAAACTAATTGCCAAGATAGCGTCCTGGTCCAAGAAAATGATAAGTACATAATTGCTGCATTAGCAGATGGATTGGGTTCCTTGAAACACTCCGAAATTGCAGCAGATACAGTAACGCACACGGTTTGTGAATTGTTCTTGAACTCAAACCTGCCAACTGATGTGTATTCGTCTAATACGACGCAATTAAAGTTAAGAGATGAACTAATTAGGAGAATACAATCGCAGTTAGAAAACAAATCAGAAGAAATGCGTATTTCTATTAATGATATGAATTGTACGTTGGTTTTTGTATTTGTTTCGAAGCAAAACAATTGTGCAATAATTGGTAGATTGGGAGACAGTGCTATATGCATTATAAAAGAGCGGGGTTCGATTGCAATCAATGATAGTAATAGTTCGGCTAACGGCACAAATGCTATTCTTGACAGAAATGCAAATGAATATCTTGACTTGCAGGTTTTTGATTTAGATGTAGAAAAAATATGTGGTTTTATTTTAACTTCCGACGGACTTGATGACGAATTATATATGAAAGGTTCATCTCATGTTAATAAAGCTGCAGAACTTTATTTTAATGCAGTAAGTGTCGATCCAATGCCCAAAAGAGTCATAGCTAGCGCCATAGAAAAGCTGACCAGTGATGAAGACTCTACATTCGATGATGACATTAGTATTGCTGTTTTGAGTCGAATTGATAGACGCATTTCATTTGCGAAAGATCCAACATGGCTTTGCTCATGCGGCGCAAGAAACAGAATTCAAGATACATATTGCCAAATGTGCAATAATGATTTTATTAGTTTGTATAAGAATATCAAATTTCGTGAACATGGTGGAAAAACAGCATTCTTTTTGAAAATCAACGAATTGCCAGAAGAGGAGCGTACGATTGTAGGCTTAAACTCTGGTTGTAGAAAGGGATATACTTCTTTAATAGAAGAAAATGCGAAAAATGATAAAACCAATGCGGATGATGTGATTGTTAACAACAGTGCAATTACAAAATCTTCACCAAAACAAAATGAAAAACAGGATTTAACAGGTAAGAGTAATTCTAAGATTTCAAATTTGCAGTATACCGGCGAAGATGAAGTTAAAGGCAAAAAAAGTAGTGGAGATAATAATATGTTGAAAAAAAACAAGAATAGTCACTTGGCAAGCATACGAGGTAATTTTGCTATCGTGGCGCTCCTAATCGGCATTTTTGTCTTAGGTACACTTGCAGGCGGATTATTTTCCAAGATATTTATTTCAAACAGTATCAAAGAACTGGAGCAAAAAATTGATGATTTAACCAATATTGTTGAATCTCAAAATGTGAATAACTCCAATGACAAAACTGAACAAGTTCCAGAAGGTTTTGTAACTCTTGAGAATGGAACTTGTTATTTGGGCGATACAAAGGATGGAGTGCCTCATGGAAAAGGTATTCTATTTGAAGATGAAAAATACTACATTGGAACATTTGAAAATGGTAAAAAAGATGGAGAATTTACAATCATCATTTGTGGCGACAAAAACGTTATTATTACATCCTATTATGATGACGATATAGAAATCGAATCAAATAATGATGAGGATGCAAGTGACGATGATTCTAAAGCTGAAAATAACGATAATTCAAACGATGAAAACGAAGATGATAAGTTGAACAGTGACAATAATACCGATACATCTACGCAACCTCCCGACACGCAATTATCCGACGGCACTTCAATGTAATTAAGGTGTATAGTATACATCTTGGATTTCTGTCTATTCTCTCTGGACTTCCGTCCTTTTCTATGATATTGTGTGTGCTACCACGAAAAGGAGGTAGTGCATATGACAGGTCAGAAACAAGTAAATAGCGAAAACAGAGCGGTACTGAATCGGGATTTCCCGAGACGGAGCCGCTCTCTCTTTATCACGGAGGTGCGGAATGAACATCATTGAAGAATTATGGTACGGCAACATCAACCCATGCGAGAGGGACTTCAAGAAAGGCAGTAAGTATTCTGAGCTACTCGGTTACATTGTCCGTCACGAGGAGGATCTGCAAAAGCGGCTGAATGACGAGGAAAAAGATATCCTTGAAAAGTTCACCGAATGTACCAACGAGATGTATGGCATCGCAGAACGTGAGGCGTTCGCAAGAGGATTCGTGCTCGGAGCCAGGATCATCATTGAGGTGATGAACACGGAAATCGAATAATGAGCGAGAAGAATCGTACAAAAAAACTTGTGCGATTCCTCATTTTTGTGCCGATTCTCTCTGGACTTCGTATTTTTTACGATTATTCTTGTGTTGAGCCGCAAAGACGAGCTCGGAAAGGAAAATACATATGAAAAAGTTAATCACCATCATCCTCGCACTTATTATAACGCTGTTCGCAACACCGCAAAAGGGTGCAGATCAGCCGCACATGACCGCCGCAAAACCGCCACAAACGGCGATAATAACCTCGGTGGAGCAAGTACCCGAAACAATCGAAATGACCGCAGAAAAAGCGTTTGTGAGCGAAATTGAAAAACTTGAAACCGAGGTCAAAATCAAAGAAACAACGGTAACCGAAAGCAAAACAACGCCAACGAAAACCGAGGTTTTCACCGAAGAAAAAACACCTGCGGAGCAAGAAACAGTGACAGAGAAATACACCGAAATCACCGAAGAAAAGGTTATCAGCGAACCGAAAGAAGAAACCGTCGAATGTATCGACGAAGGTAATCAAAGCCTTGCGGAATACAAACCGCAGATCGGTAATCAGCCGAATCCCTTTGAGAATGACACACCGACCGAGATCGACGACCGTCCGGTAGAAGACTACATCGGTGAAGGTGAAGACCGACCGGGCGAAGGCAAACGCTTCTAAAGAATACGGGGAACTGCACAAAACGTGCGGTTCCTCTTTTTTGTTCACAGTTCCTTCCTTGAAAAATCCGTTAAAATATGATATAATATAAGTACCATAGTGAAAGGAGAGAACCGATGAAAACAGATATGACATTACTTGAAAAGGATAGCACCCCTACCATTGCGGAGCTGAAAGCGTTTTTCAAAGACCACGATTTCAGCACGCAGGTATCAAAATACGATCCGATGACAGCCACCGACGAGCAGAACCGAGTATATATCAAAGCGAAAAAGTATTTTCTTTCGTCTTGGAATGCGCAGATGAAACTGCTTACCGGCAAAGGTTCTCTCATCAACTTTACCTCCAACGCTCCCGTGCGGTGTCTTGAAGAAGCAACCGAAAATCTGGTTGCGGGCGCGGTGATGGAAATCCTCGCGGATGAAACTCTTTGCGAAAGCATAATTGATTCGATGCTGACCGCTTTAGAGGGAGACATTACCGCTGAACTCGAAAAGTACGCAGAGGCACATAAGAAAGCGGTTGAGGATTTGACCGAAGAAGAATTTGCCTTTGTTTTCGATCAATTCGCAAATCTTTTTCTTTCCGTAATGATGAACAAGTTGATGCAGGTTGAAAGCGTTCCCGAGATTATGGGTGTGTCGAAAGAGCTCGGAGCGCACGAAGATTTTGCAAATACCCCAAACACCAATTACGATAAAATAGATTTCAAACGTCAATGGAGTCACACACGCTCGAGAGTCGGTGAGATGGAATCGCTGGATCAGATTGAAAAGACAGAGCATACCGCTCCCGATTCTGCAACGGAGTTCACGGACGAAGATCCGCAGGCGCATCTCGAGATGATAGAGACGATTAAAGAGTTCTATGCCTTCCTCGGTGATGAAACCGACATAAAAATCTTCAAATTGAGTGCAGATGGATATACGCAAAAACAAATAGCCGAGCGTCTCGGATTCAAAACACACAGCGCTGTCGGCAAGCGTCTAAAAAAGATCGAAGAAAAGCGTGCTATGTTCTTAGCTACGAAAATATTTGAATAAACCGAACATCGATTTTCCCTTTGAAGCGTAAAAACTTCAAAGGGATTTTTCTTTTTCAAAAAATTTAAAAAATATTTTTTCGGTCAGGAACATTTTGGGTGTTCTAATGTCGGGTATGTATTAGAGGGGATAACTCTCCGCAAGTAAAATTGCTCTCGCCAACATCGGCGGGAGCTTTTTCTCTTGCAAAAAAACATTTGGGCTAAGCCCGGAAAGGAGTCTTCAATGAAAGACAAAAACAAACTTGCCGTCATAGACGGCGAAACACTCATGGACATGAGACTTGTCCCGACCAAGTTTTGCGTCGACACTCTGCTGCCGCAGGGAATCTGCATCCTCGGCGGTGCACCGAAGATCGGGAAATCGTGGCTCGTGCTTGACTTGTGCGTTCGCATCGCAAAGGGAGAGCCGATCTGGAATCTGCAAACACACAAAGGAACGGTGTTGTATCTCTGCCTTGAAGATACGCTACGCCGTGTACAGGAACGACTGAACTGCATCACCGATGAAGTACCGAAGGAGGTGTTCTTCTCAACGACGGCGCATACGCTCGCCGATGGTCTTTGCGATGATATTCGTTCGTTTGTCAAAGAGCATTCCGACACGGTATTCGTTGCCATCGATACCTTTCAGGTGATACGAAGCTATACCGCGGACACCTCCTATGCCAACGACTACGACGAGCTCCGCAAGTTGAAAGCGCTTGCCGACGAGCTGAACATTACGCTTCTGCT
>JAZNUB010000068.1:0-26483 GCA_045592105.1 Eubacteriales bacterium
GAAGCACCCCATAACTTCAATATAGAATGCAGCGATGGCGCAAACCATTGGTTAGAGTGCGAGTGCGGCAAAAAGGCTGATGTAAAAACCCACGATTACTCCGAGGATTGGAAAACAGACGATACCAACCACTGGCACGAATGTGAGTGCGGCGCAAAGGCAGACGAAGCACCCCACAACTTCAACATAGAATGCAGCGATGGCGAAAACCATTGGTTAGAGTGCGAGTGCGGCGCAAAGTCCGACGAAGAGCCCCACGATTACTCCGATGATTGGAAAACGGACGATACCAACCACTGGCACGAATGTGAGTGTGGCGCAAAAGCAGATGAAGCACCTCACAGCTTTGATATAGAGTGTAGTGACGATGAAAATAGCTGGTTAGAGTGTGAGTGCGGCAAGAAGGCTGATGAAAAATCCCACGATTACTCCGAGGATTGGAAAACAGACGATACCAACCATTGGCACGAATGTGAGTGTGGCGCAAGGGCAGATGAAGCACCCCACAGCTTTGATATAGAGTGTGGTGATGATGCAAACCATTGGTTAGAGTGCGAGTGCGGCGCAAAGTCCGATGAAGAGCCCCACGATTACTCCGAGGATTGGAAAACAGACGATACCAACCATTGGCACGAATGTGAGTGTGGTGCAAAGGCAGATAGCGAACCCCACGATTGTGATGACGAATGGGTAACTGATGACAGCAAGCATTGGCATGAATGCAAATGCGGCAAGCACTTTGGCGAAACAGATCACAGCTTTTCCAACGTATATAAGGTTGAAGACAATGCACACTATCGTGAATGTGAGTGCGGCGCAAAGGCAGATGAAGCACCTCATAGCTTCAATAACGAATGTAGTGATGATGAAAACCATTGGTTAGAGTGCGAGTGCGGCGCAAAGTCCGATGAAGAGCCCCACGATTACTCCGAGGATTGGAAAACAGACGATACCAACCATTGGCACGAATGTGAGTGTGGTGCAAAGGCAGACGGCGAACCCCACGATTGTGACGACGAATGGATAACCGATGGCAACAAGCATTGGCACGAATGCAAATGCGGCAAGCGTTTTGACGAAACAGTACACAGCTTTTCCAACGCATGGAAGGTTGAGAACGATACTCACTGGCGTGAATGCGAATGTGGTGAGATAACCGAAAAAGCAACGCATGTGTTTGTTGACGGCGAATGTACCCAGTGCGGTGCTAAATCCACCACCGCTCCTCCAACGGGTGACAGCTTTAGATTAATATGCTATCTTGGCATCATAGCGATGGTTGCCTGCGGTGCATTTATAGCGTTTAAAAAGCGTTCTGCTTTTCGTGCTTAAGTGAGATAAGCTTAACAGCAACAAAAGAATAAAGGCTTTAACAATAAGGGGATGTAGAAACTTGTTTTTTACATCCCTTTTTCGGTATATTTTACAAAATCAAATATCATATTTTGTTTATATATACAAAATCGCTTGTCAAGGCGGAAGTTTTTAAAATAATGTTGACGCGGCAAGCTTTGTGTGATATACAGTGTATACAGGAAGTGTTTTTGTTTAAAACGATACATAGTGTGGCAACCTGTCCCTATGTTATGTGGAATAATGAAAGGATATGTGGTATATGAAAAAAATAGGGTTATTACTGCTGATAGTTTTGCTTTCTCTGTGCTCTTGCGTGGCTCAATCAGATGGGGGCAAGCCGTCCGAACAGCCAAGGGATGCGGCATCTGCCGAATATATCGATACTTTAAGCGATGAAAGCTTGGAGCAAAGTGCAGCCCCAAACGAAGATTTGCCTAATTATATAGAGGGCGAAAACGAAAATATAGGCAAGTTTGGCGGCAAATATACCTTTGATTATCACTATGCCCAAACGCCGGATAGCTTCTTTTACATAAAGTTATTTGTTAGCGGCAACGAAGGCAACGGAGTGGTGCGCTTTTCGAAGGCTAATTTCAATGATAAAACCCTAATAGCATCCGCGGAGGATTTTAACGCTGATAATTCTCGTTTCAACGCGCAAATTGTGGGCGTTAGCTCAAAGTGGCTGTTTGTAGCCGTAACAACACCCGCACAAGCGGAAACAAACGAGCGGCTGCTTAACGTGTATAAGCTGGCTCACAACGGTAGCACAAACGAAAAGCTTGTTGAGAACGTAAGGTCTGTATACGTTCATCCGGGAAACGGTAATATGTATTTCACACAATATGGTGTGGACAGCATATTGCATCTTTATTCTTTAGATTTTACCACAGGCGCAACAACCCAAGTAGATACGGGAGAGTGCACACCCAACGGCAGTTATTGGTGCCAGTTGAAGGATGGAAAAATAGGGTTGCTTGATTATCCCAACGTTATTGTTGTTGATTCCAACGGGAGCATAGACGTAAGCACGGAAGCCCATGATGAAAAGGTGCCTATGTGCTTAGGCAGAGATTTGGCACTTAAAGAAACGGTGGAAGGCTATATAGCTGATGGTAATATACTTTTCAGCTATGCGGAGTGGAACAACCACATCTATTATATAGAAGGAACAAGCGCACAGATAAAAGATAATACGCTGTACCGCATACGCAAGGACGGAACGGACAAAACCGTGCTAAAAGAGGATACCGATATTATAGCGTTATATTCATATAACGGCGTGCTGTACGGAGATATTACCGATGGTGATGTTGCTTGCTTGGTTATAGTAAGTGATACGGGCGAGGCTACCAAAACCGATGCCGTTACAGGTATAGGGCAATGGGGCTATATTAGGATAGAGGACGGATTGTTTATCAGAACGTATGAAGTGGTACCGAACAGCCCTGCTCTCGTTTACGTTTATAATCCGCTAACAGGGCAGGCAGTAAGCCCTTAATTGCGTTAAAACAATTCATTTATATAGGTAAAATTATAAAAATATTGCAATTCTTTCTGTTATCCAAGATTACGCTTGTAATATGTAAAACGGCATTACCAATAGCATACAATATGGTAAAATACAAAATTTAAAAATTAGTCAAGCACGATTTACTAAATCGTGCTTGACTAATTATAAAAACTATGTTATACTTTAGCCATCCTAAAATGGAGGCAACAATATGTTTATCGGAAGAGAGCGAGAGCTGAATGCTTTGGAAAAGCTATATACATCAAATAGGTTTGAATTTGCGGCAATTTACGGTCGCCGCCGTGTGGGTAAAACTGCGCTTATCAATCAATTCCTCGGCGGCAAAAAAGCTATATACTTTATGGGTATAGAAAGCAACGCAAAGCAAAATCTTGAAAATTTCAGTAAAAGTATTATAGAATACAGTAGCGGAATTGAGACGGAGACCTCTTTCCTGTCTTTCCAGGCTGCTTTGGAATATGTGTTTAAGCTTGCCGAAAAGGAACGCCTTGTTCTTGCGATTGACGAATATCCGTATGTAGCTCGTTCTTCAAAAAGCCTTGCTTCTACTTTACAGCTGTTAATAGATAAGTATAAGGATTCTTCCAAGCTTATGCTCATTCTTTGCGGTTCTTCTATGTCCTATATGGAAGACCACGTTCTTGCATACAAGGCACCTTTGTACGGCAGAAGAACGGCACAAATGAAGGTCCTGCCCTTTGATTTTGAAGAGACTTGTCATTATTTCAAAAAACTTTCCGATGAAGATAAGGCTTTGATTTACGGTGTTGTCGGCGGCAGACCGCAGTACCTATTGCAGATAAATGATGCTCTAAGTGTTGAAGACAATATTAAAAACACTTTCTTAAATCCGATATCCTTCTTATATGAGGAACCGATAAACCTCCTGAAACAGGAGGTGCGTGAGCCTGCTATTTACACAGCTATCATTACTGCGATTGCCGCAGGAGCTTCCCGTATGGCGGAAATTTCAAGCAAGGTGGGCGAAGATACTAATGTTTGTGCCACGTACCTTAAGAACTTGATTAATCTCGGTATCGTGCAAAAAGAAACACCTTATGGTGAAAAGGCATCACGCAAATCTATTTATTCAATTGAAGATAATATGTTTCGTTTCTGGCATCGCTTTGTGCTGGAGAATAATTCTATAATTGCCCGAGGAGCTGTCGATTTGGCGTATAGGCGCATCGAGCCGAAGCTGTCCGATTACATGGGAAAAGTATTTGAGAATATCTGCAAGCAATATCTTTGGAAACAGCTTTTAATCGGCAAATGCCCCGTGGAGTTTACTTCCCTCGGTCGTTGGTGGGGCAATGATCCTATCGAAAAATGCCAGGCTGAAATTGATATTATGGGCGAGCAGGATAAGGATACAGCCCTTTTTGCAGAATGCAAGTGGACGAACGAAAAGGTTGATTTTAGTATATTAGAAACTCTTGCAAAGCGTAGCAGACTGTTTTCGTATAAAAACATTCATCTTTATCTGTTTTCCAAGTCCGGTTTTACAAAGGGGTGTATCGACGAAGCGAACAGAATTGGTAATGTAACGCTTGTGAGTTATGCGGATATTGTTGCATAAAGCACGCTTAAAAAATCATGAGATTGCATAAGGTATTTTGGGTGTTATCGTAGGGCGGGGGCTTGCTCCCGCCGCTAATATCAATAAACAACCGCAGCGCCATTCGTTGTGCTGCGGTTAACTTTTGGTATGTTGGGATTGACGTTTTTATCAAGCTTGATTTTTTGGCTTGTTTATTCTTGCTTTCATAACCGTTGGCGGTGCAAACAGGGCAGACAATACCACAAGAACCCATGTGTTTCCAGATAAAATGTTATACGAATGAAGTAAATCCGCAAATCCGCCGCCATCCATTATGTATGCAAATAAATCAAATAAGTTTGTAAGCACAAACCATATCATACCGAAAATGTAATAATCTTTTTTATTACAATTCTTGATTTTAGGCACTAAGAAATAAGCGATAACCCAAATGTAAACGCTTAATATTATTCCGCTTAACGGCAAAGCTAACGTGCCTATCTTAACAAGTACATATTCCCGAAATCCACCGTTTAAAATCGCTATAGGTATAATCATAACCCATATTAATACTGCCAATAAATACTTTTTCATAAATACCCTCGTAATTATCTTTCCGCTATAAATTTAAGTATTGGCTTTAAATATGTTTTGTCCGTCCAATCGCATTTCTTTCCTACTGCACACATCAACGCTTTTTGCCATGGTTCATACTCGTTTGGGTTTTGTTTTGCAACTGCTTTTTGCAGCATCCTGCAAAGCGTTCTGTCGCCAAAAGTCATTTTTTCTTCATCCCAAGCACCACGGCAATAAAACATCGGAACGTTGATTAATTTATCTTTAAAATGCATTTCCTTTATCTGTGTTATAGCGTTCTCGTCATACGGGGATGCGCCAACCGCAAATACGGCAATCGTTTTGTTATGAAAAGCTGATATGTTTTTCTTCAAAAAATGTAATCCCGCAATTCCTGATGCATAAACACCTCCGCCTAAAATTATTACATCATAATTTTGAAGCTGCGAAGCCTTTGCTTTTTTGGTTTCAACACAATCGTATCCCGTTTCCTCTGTTAGCCAATCGGCATACTTTTTTGTTGCTCCGTATTTTGACTGATATATAATAATGCCTTTACACATTTTTGCGAATCCCCTTTAGATTGCCTTCGATTTGTATAATAGTCTGTATCGTTACTTGCAGTTGTTCCTCTGAAACGCCACTAAACATTTTTTTCATAATGCCGGTAGCCATCACATCGTTTTTTGCACAAAACTCTTTGCAATAATCTGTAAGCTCAATGCGCTGCTTCCTTTTATCGTTCTCGTCTACTGTAATGCAAACGAATCCTTTCTTTTCTAATTTCAGTAGAATCTGTTTTACGTTCTGATGAGAGCTACCCATTATCTCCGCAAGCTCTTTTACTGTAGGGCTATCTTTGCATAAGCTAATACAAATAACGGAAAAGAATTGCTTCCAACTAATTTCTTTCATCACGCTATCTGCCACAGCTTGAAATCTGTTTTCAAACGCACTTAATAAACCAATTAAAAAATACGATGATTCCATTCCCGTAAAATCAACGTTATCATTATTGATAATTTCTTTAATATTCATTTTGCCCCTCCGGATAGGTAATATGTTACTTTGTGTATGGTAACATATTACCTATTGTTTGTCAATAGAAAATGTGGTATTCTGCGTTGATTTTTTTCTATAAATAAGTTGACAGCATTGTGCTGAAGTGATAAAATGTTTCATCAACAAAAATTGATAGGAGTTAAAGGTTATGAAAAAAAGAATAATCAGTTTTTTGCTTGTTCTTGTGATGATTTTGCCCGCGTATACTATTGTTTATGCGGAAGAATCAAGCATAGTGGTGCTTTACACAAACGACGTGCATTGCGCTATTGACGACTATGCCGTGTTAGCGGCATACAGGGCAGAGCTTATCTCCAAGGGTAACGCAGTTGTTACGGTAGATGCGGGCGATGCCATACAGGGCGAGGTAATAGGCACGCAAACGGAAGGGCTTGCGGTGGTTGATATTATGAACGCCGTTGGGTACGATTACGCCGTGCCCGGCAACCACGAATATGACTACGGTATGGAAACCTTCCTTGACCTTGCAAACAATCAGGCGGAGTATGAGTACATAAGCTCTAACTTCTATGATTTGACAAACCTAAGCCCTGTTTTAAAGCCCTATGGCATTAAAGCAGTAGGCGGCAAGAAGATAGCCTTTGTGGGCATATCCACGCCTGAAACTATAAGCAAATCCACCCCCTCATACTTCAAGGACGAAAACGGCAACTTTATATACGGCTTTCCCACCGTTGATATGGCGGAAGGAGAGCTTTATGAAACCGTTCAGGCCAGCGTAAACAGCGCGCTGGCAGAGGGCGCCGATATAGTTGTGGCGGTAGGTCATCTTGGCATAGCCGAAACTACCGAGGGCTGGAAGTCTATCAACGTTATAGCAAATACCAACGGTATCGACTATTTTATCGATGCACACTCTCACGAAACCTTTGAAAGCAGTACCTACAAAAACAAGAACGGTGAGGACGTTGTGCTTACCTCCACAGGCACAAAGTTTGCAAACTTTGGCGCGCTTACCATTAAAAGCAACGGCAACGTTGAGTTCAAGCTTATAAACCCCGACAGCGTAGACGTTGATGCAATGTCTGCAAGCGGCAAGGAGGCATACGCTAAAGTTAAAAGCAAGGTGGACGGCTACAACGCCCAAATAGAGGAGCTTTACGGCGCGATAGGCAGTTCCGAAGCGGAGCTTGTTGTTTCCGATAGCGAAGGCTGGCTTGTTCGCAAGCAGGAAACCAATATGGGCGATTTCGTTACCGATGCATACAGATACGTAACGGGTGCAGACGTTGCAATCTGCAACGGCGGCGGTGTACGCAGTGCCATAACGGTAGGGGACGTATCCAGGAAAACGCTTATGGATATCAACCCTTGGGGCAACGCAATGTGCGTTGTAGAGATAACGGGTAAGCAGCTTTTATACGTTTTGGAGCATGGTGCGCGCTCTTGCCCCGAATCTTTGGGCGGCTTTTTCCAGATATCGGGCGCAAGCTTTGAGATACACACCTATAACGAAAGCCCCGTGATAACCGACCAAAACGGTAACTTTATAGGTATAGACGAAACTAAAGAGCCGCGCGTGCAAAACGTGCTTGTAAACGGTGAAGCTCTTGATTTGGAGAAAAAATATACCGTTGCCGGTAGCCAATACGTGCTTACCGAGGGCGGAGATGGGCTTACAATGCTTGAGGGCGCAACCATTGTTGCGAAGGACGGGCTTCCGTGCGATTATGATATGCTTATCAAATACTTTACCGAAGGGCTGGCGGGGAATATCACCGCCGATATGTACGGCAACCCCGATGGTGATGGCAGAATAGCTATATATACCACGCTTGACAAAGCGGACTACAGCATTAACGTTGGCGAAACTATCACTGCAACCGTATTTCCCGAATATTTAGAAAAGCCGATCACCGTAACCTTTGTACCCGAAGAAAGCGGGCGTTACGTGTTTGAAGGGCTTGACCTTTCGCTTTTGGACACATATTGTGTGTTGTACGAGGTTGGTAACGAGGAGCTGCTTATGTACAGCGATGATGACCTTCTCTTTAATTTCCGCATTGTATACGATTTTGAAGCAGGAAAAACCTATCGCTTTGAAGTTGCGTCCTATGAAAGCTGTGAAGCTAAGCTTGATATGGCACTTTCGTGCTATCACTCTTTTGAAGGCGATACCTGCACTATATGCGGCGAAAAATGCAACCACGCACAGTTAAACGTGGTTGGCAGCTGTGCTTGCGGCGCTAATTATGAGGGTAAGGTACTTGAAGCTGAGGTGGAGTACACTTATAACAGCAACAGCTTTGATATATACAAATTCGTGCCCGAAGAAAGCAGCCTGTATAATTTCAAATCTACCAATCATACAAACAACCCTATAATGTTCTTGTGTGACGAAAATGGTTTGTTCATTATTAACCTCGACGATTTGGGAACAGATTGGGATTTCAACGGCAACTATATGCTGGTTGCGGGCAGAACGTACTACCTTCTTTTATTGGATTACGGTGATGAACCGTTCTATAACTTCTCGGTAAAATGCTTGAACCGTACCTTAGGGGACGTAAACAACGATGGTGAATTGGATAATCTTGATGCATCCGCTATCCTTAAGTACGATGCCGGCATTACGGATTTTGAAGACGATGTTTTTGAGATAGCAGATTTGAATATGGACGGCTATATAGACAACCTTGATGCCGCGCTTGCGCTGAAATATGATGCAGGTATATTAGATTGGGATGATCTTATCTAAAAAACACCACCAAAACCACCCGTTTCCCCACACTTTTCCAAAACTACCACACCAAATATTTGCAAAAGTGTGTGTACTTGGGTTTGTTAAAGGATTATAATTTATATGTAAAATGATATCCATAAACAAAACATTTTAGGAGGTTTATTATGGGAATTTTTGATAAACTTAAAAACAATGCAAGCTCTGCGATAAGCAACGCAGTTTCTAATCTCGGCAACAAAAGCGAAACCTTTACCTTCAGCGCACTTCCCGAAAGCCTTGCGGAAATGCAAGCTCTTCCCGAAGCAAAGCTGGATACCCCGTTTAAAACCGCGGCGCTTACAGTTTGCGCGCTTTGCGCTTACGCGGCAGATAGGCAGATAGGCACCGAGATGCTTAACTGGCTTCGCGGTCCTCGCCCTTTAAGCGGTGTTGATATTTCCTTCCTTAACGATCGCTTCCGTGATGGGAAAACCTACGTTCCTTTTTCCTATTTCGAGGGTGCAACCCCCGACAACAATTATACCCCTGCAGAGCCGTTTAAGATAACCATCTCCACCAACCCTTATTCCGATGCTAACGAGGGCTATATGAAGCTGTTTATTAAAAGCGGCGGTGCGGACAACGCGCGCGAGGTAGTTCTACGCAAGAGAGGTAGCGATGGGGTTTGGTTCTTGTGGGAGCAGATGCTTCTTCCCGATATCCGCACCCCCAAAGCGGCAGACCCTTGGGCATAAGCTTGGAGCTTGAGTGATGGGATATCTTGCAGTGGTTGTTGCCGTGCTTTTATGCGGCGGCGCTTTTGCGGCGTTTGGCTGTTGCGATAGCGAAGCCGACACGGTTTTTGATGCGGGAGAGATAACTGTTGCCGTGCCCAACGGTTGGAAGGCTTTTGGCAGCATTGACGTGCACGCTGAGGAAAACGGCGCTGTAAGCAAGTCGTCCGTTATCGTTTGCAAGGGTGGCACCTATGATACCGATATTTTTACAAAACCGTACGTTAAGCTTGATTACAGGGGCAAGGATATTTATTTGGCACCGCCTTTAAAGGTGTTTTACGATAATATTGTTGACCTTGCTCCGTTGGAGCTTGGCGGGCACACGTGGGAATGCTTTTCCTTTGATAGTTTGGGGTACCCAATGGTTATGCTTTATGTAGACGAGGGTGATGACCAGTATTTGGTAACAATCTCCTGCGGGCTTGGCGAGGATGCCATTAGCCTTAACGATGCTGAGGTTAAGAGGATAATTGCAAGCCTTACCGTTAAGGGTTTAAACGGCGGTGGCGTATGAAGTACATATTAAAAAGGCTTTTTGGCAAAAGGTTGCCTGATAGACCTGAGGATTGCGTGGATGGCGGCGTGAGGATCAATAACTGTACCGATGCGCCGAAGGTTATATACAGCACCAAGCCTGTTGCGTTTGAATGCCACCTGTCAACCGTTACAATGGTAGATCTTGCGGTGGAAAGAAGCTTGTTTAAGCTAAAGGCAAGGCTTGAGAACGGCGTGGTTGCCGTTAGCTACCAAAGCTATACCGAAAGCAAAAGCTTTACAGCCGCCCCCTCTTTTATGGACGAGCTGCAAAGCATTATATCCCGCTTTGATTTTGCGCAGTTTAACGGGCACAATATGCGCGTAAGCGGGCTGCCCGATATGTTTGGTGCGTATCTCAGCGTGGATTACCAAAGCGGCGAGAGGATAAGCGCAAGCAATAATCAGGATTGCTTTATCCCGCCTGATGCTATTCCTTTGCTAATATCGCTTTTTAAAGGCGCATTTTAAAAACGAATAACAAATAATTAAAGGCGTTAGAGCTACATTTCAGCTCCAACGCCTTTCTTTGTTTATTAAAAATGTGGTTTTATAATTACACCGGTAGTTCTCTATCGAAAAAATTGGTTAAATTTTCGCTAATTGTAGATATCGCGCTTGTGCCCTATGGCGACAACCAATATCAACACCTTATCATCCTCAATCTCACACAACACACGATAATCCCCGATTCGGTAGCACCATTGCCCACTTCTGTTTGCAACCAACGGCTTACCGTGCGCTCGCGGGTCCGAACAACTAACAAGATTTTTCTTTATCCAAGACAGTATAAGCTTTGCGGTTGTGTGGTCTGCCTTTTTTAAAAACTTCAAAGCTTTATCGGTAAACTCAACCTTATACATCTAACCCAAGCTCTCTTTCAACATCTTCAAAGGAATAAGATATGGGGTTTTTGCGATAATCAGCAATAGCTGCCTCGTAAGCTTTTAAATCGTGCTCGTCCTCAATTCGCTCAAGCACGCTTTTCCTTAACAACTCCGATACGGTAATACCGTGCATATCCGCGTATGCCTTTATAAGCTCGCTTTCGTTTGGAGATAATCTTAAAGAGATAGTCATATCCTCGCCTCCTTTGTAATACATAGTATTACAAAATGTTGCTTTTGTCAATAGTTTCTGCAAAATATCCAAAAATAATACCACTTGTTTTAAGAGCTGTAGCAAATTTTACCCTTTTGCTACAGCTCTTTTGCAATTTATTAAAAAACTAATCCGCTTTAGTAAACCTTGTTGTGAACATGTTGATAAAACCGTTTTCGTCCGATGATTTCAACCAAGGGTCTGCCGTTTCGCCGCACACCTCGCCCTCAATTTCAGAGTTGTACCAAAAATCGCCGTCGCGTTCCTCCCAACAGAGGGGCTTATCCATCAGCATACCGTCCATAAGCTTTATCGCGCCGGAGCTTACAGCCGCATCAATCTCTTCTTGTGTTGCGCCTGCGGGGATAGGCATAAGGATATACATTTTACCATCCTCGCATATCTTAAGCTGTGTACCTATCATAAGAGTTCTTTCCTTCAGCTCGTCCGCAACAGCCTCTTCGTCCGTTTCGTCAATATAAGGCATAGGCGAATTAAGATACTCCTCTGCGGATAGATAAACATAATTGTCGTTCTCGTCCATTACGCCAATTGAGTGAAAAAACCATTTTCCAAGATAGCTCATAATAAACCTCCGTTTAAATTAAAGTGGGGAAGTGCGGTATTTGATTAAAAGCCGCACTATTGACTAATTGATGATAATGTGGTATATTAATTAATACACTACGTTATTTTAAGTTTACACCTGCTTGCCCTTTTTGTCGCCACACTTTGATTGTTTTTTGGTGTGGCACGGTTTGTTTTTTGGTGTGGGGTAGGTGTGGGTGCAACAAAAAATGCCGAAAGGAGGGGGGAGTATATGAAAAAGCTATCTTTAGCGTGCTTGCTGTTGCCGCTTGTGTTTGCGCTTGCAGGCTGTGGCGTTGTTGGCGATAAAACCGCCAACCTTTCTTCCGTATACTGCGTTACTGCTGTATTGGCTTTGGTTGTGCTTGCGGGCTACTGCTTTTTGGCAAAGAAGAAGGATTTGTGGTGCCTTTTGCTTTTCTCTTCTGTTTTGGTGGTTAATCTTGGGTATTTGTGGCTGTCCGTTTCGGGTACGCTAAGTATGGCACTTATTGCAAACAGGGTTGCATACCTCGGCTCTGTATTCCTGCCGTTTTCTATGTTTATGATTACGCTTAACACCATCAAGGTTAAGTGCAAGCGGTGGGTGGTATTTTTGCTTTTGGGCATCAGCGGCGTTGTGTTTTTGGTTGCCGCAAGCCCCGGATACCTTGATATTTATTATAAGCAGGTGGAGCTGGAGGTTGTAAACGGCTTTGCAACGCTTAAAAAGGTGTACGGACCTTTGCACGGCGTTTATCTGGTATACCTTGTTGGGTATTTTGCAGCTATGGTTTATGCCATTGTTTATGCATATCGAAAAAAGGCTGCGGAGAACAAGGTGTATACCGTTATGCTGGCTCTTGCGGTGTTTGTAAATATTGGCGTTTGGTTTATAGAGCAGCTTGTTAGCATAGATTTTGAGGTGCTTTCTGTTTCCTATATAATAAGCGAGCTGTTTTTGCTTGGGCTTACAATGCTTGAAGCGGAGCATAACAGGCTTAAAGCGCAGGCAAACGATGCTGTTGTGCCGCAAGCCGCTTTGCCTAAGCTTGCCGTAAGTGAAGAGTGCTTGCAGATATACAAAGCAGGGCTGGCAGAGCTTACGAAAACCGAACGTATAATATACAACGCTTATGTTGAAGGGAAGTCCACAAAAGAGGTATTGGAGCAGTTAAATATTAAGGAAAACACCCTAAAGTTTCATAACAAAAACATCTACGGCAAGCTTGGGGTATCCTCCCGCAAGCAGTTGGTGGAGTTGTCGAGAGTAATAAAGTAAATATAATCAAATCCGCCCTGCCTTATTAGGCAGGGCGGATTTTCATAAGTTGTATGGTTTAGATTAAAGCTTGGGGCCTGCTTCAACAAGAGCCTTACCTGCATCGTTACCGGTGTACTTAACAAAGTTCTTGATAAATCTGCCTGCAAGATCCTTAGCCTTGGTTTCCCATTCTTCTGCGTTGGCATAGGTATCACGAGGATCGAGAATGCCTGTATCAACGCCGGGAAGAGCTGTGGGAACAGCGAGGTTGAAGTAAGGAATGTTCTTGGTTTCAGCCTTGAGGATGGAACCGTCAAGAATAGCGTCGATAATGCCGCGGGTATCCTTAATGGAGATACGCTTGCCGGTACCGTTCCAGCCGGTGTTTACAAGGTAAGCCTTTGCGCCGCTCTTTTCCATCTTCTTAACAAGCTCTTCTGCGTACTTGGTAGGGTGGAGCTCAAGGAACGCCTGACCGAAGCAAGCGGAGAAGGTAGGTGTAGGCTCGGTAATGCCGCGCTCTGTACCTGCAAGCTTGGAGGTGAAGCCGGAAAGGAAGTAGTACTTAGCCTGTTCGGGGGTAAGTACGGAAACGGGAGGAAGTACGCCGAAAGCATCTGCAGAAAGGAAGATAACGTTCTTTGCATCGGGTGCTGCAGAGATGGGGCGAACTATCTTTTCTATATGGTCGATGGGGTAGGAAACGCGGGTGTTTTCGGTAACGGAGCCATCTGCAAAGTTGCAAACGCCGTTATCGTCAACGGTAACGTTTTCAAGGAGTGCGTTACGTCTGATAGCGTTGTAGATATCAGGCTCAGATTCCTTATCAAGGTTGATAACCTTAGCATAGCAGCCGCCCTCGAAGTTGAACACGCCCTTATCGTCCCAACCGTGCTCGTCATCACCGATGAGAAGACGTTTAGGATCGGTAGAAAGGGTGGTCTTACCTGTGCCGGAAAGGCCGAAGAACAAAGCGGTGTTTTCGCCGTTCATATCGGTGTTAGCGGAGCAGTGCATAGAAGCCATACCCTTGAGGGGGAGGTAGTAGTTCATCATAGAGAACATACCCTTCTTCATTTCGCCGCCGTACCAAGTGTTAAGTATAACCTGCTCGCGAGAGGTGATGTTGAATACAACTGCGGTTTCGGAGTTAAGACCAAGCTCCTTATAGTTTTCAACCTTTGCCTTGGAAGCGTTGTAGCAGATAAAGTCAGGCTCAAAGTTCTCAAGCTCTTCAGCGGTGGGAACGATGAACATGTTGGTTACGAAATGTGCCTGCCAAGCCACTTCCATGATGAAGCGGATAGCCATGCGAGAGTCTGCATTTGCGCCGCAGAATACGTCTACAACGTAAAGCTTCTTATCAGAAAGCTCTTTAACTGCAAGGTCCTTAAGTGCCTTCCAGCTTTCTTCGCTGCAAGGATGGTTGTCATTCTTAAACTCATCAGAGGTCCACCAAACGGTATCCTTAGAGTTCTCGTCCATAACAATGAACTTGTCTTTAGGGGAACGGCCGGTGTAAATACCTGTCATAACGTTAACAGCGCCAAGCTCTGTTTGCTGACCCTTTTCGAAGCCTTCAAGGGAAGGATCGGTTTCGGCTACAAACAATTCTTCGTAGGAGGGGTTATGTATAACCTCTTTAACTCCTGTAATACCGTACTTGCTGAGATCCAATTTGCTCATAATACCATTCTCTTTTCTTTATAAAATTTTTATGTTTTTGCAAAAGCCTTATGGATTTTTACAGTCGCTCGTTATTGGCAACCTAAAAACCCTCGTATATATATATTTACCATAAAAGTCAAGCTTTGTCAACGGCTATAAGCACAATATTTATATATTTTTTGCAAGTTTTTTGGTGCAAATATATCCTTAACGTATTTATGGACAAAAAGCACGGCTGCTTCAGCACGTTATGCGCCTAGGCAGCCGTTTAATTTATCGTTTAAAGCGTTCTATTATCATATCTGTGTATTTGCCGAGAAGCGGCCCGTTTACGTATTGGTAGTACCGCAAGCCCGGCCCTTTTATGTTATACTCCATAATTCTGGGGTTTCCTTCGGAGTCTATCGCAAAGTCCCACCCAACAAACCTAAAGTACGGCAGCTTTTTGTGGCACTCTATAAGCATATCCACCATTTTGTCATAGCCGGGGAAGGCTTTGCCTGCAAACTCCTCCCCGTTAGGGCAGGTAGTAATGCTTTTACCGCAGGAGTGGTAAGCCTTGTCCTTAAGGTTGCTGTTTTCGTCTATGCCGATAACAAACATCCCCATACCATCCGTGGTAAACGGGGTCTTTGTTTTCGGCAAAGCCGATAAAGGCGCAAATCAACGCGGAAACGGCAGAAAAAACCGCTATGTGAGGTGCAAAATCAAAGTTTGTTACCTCGTTTTCCTTCCGCATCATCAAGCGCACGTTGTGCAGAGAGGTACCCAATGCCTGCGGAATTATGTATATTATGCCAATGAAGTATAGTATGTTTCCGGTAACGCCCTTGCCGCAAATTCGGGTTGTAAGGGGGTATATAATAAGCTGAAGAACAATCTGCATAACAACCGTAGCCATAACGGTATATATTAGGTCGTTTGCAGCCTTTTAGCCTTTCCTTTTCTCCATAAAACAATCCTTTTTATAACTTTTAACAGCTTAATTGTAGCGCTATGCACAGGGCTTGTCAAGAGTTGGTGCTTTTTGGCCTGCTATTAAGAAGCAAAGCTCTTATTTTGTATTAATGTAAAAAGATGAATAATTTTCTTGTATAATCTTTCGTAAAATGGTTGATTTTTTGTATGTTGTGTTGTATACTACGAAAGTAAAAGGATAATTAGGAGTATTGTCCGCTATTATGCCTTTTGCGAAAACCGATGCAAATACTAATTGTTATTTGAGGATACATAGATGTACGCAGCTTTTGTAAAGCGTGTTTTGGATTTCTTGCTTGCGTTTATTGCGCTGACGCTTCTTTTGCCGTTTATGCTTGCGCTAACGGTTATCGGTGCAATAGCAATGAAGGGCAACCCTTTTTTTACACAGCTTCGCCCCGGCAGGAGAGATAAAAAAACAGGTAAGGAAAAGATATTTCGTTTAATAAAGTTCCGCACTATGACCTGTGAGCGTGATCAAAAAGGCGAATTATTGGCGGACGATATGCGGCTTACGCGGTATGGCAAGTTTTTGCGCGGAACCTCGTTGGATGAGCTGCCGGAGCTTATCAATATTCTTAAGGGCGATATGGCTTTGGTGGGGCCAAGGCCGTTGCTTGTAAAGTATTTGCCGCTTTATAATGATAAGCAAAGGCACCGTCACGATGTGCGCCCGGGGCTTACAGGGCTTGCACAGGTTAAGGGCAGAAACGCTATAAGTTGGGAAGAGCGCTTTGTTTACGATATAGAATATGTAAACAGCATAACCCTTTGGGGTGATATAAAGATAATTTTTGCAACAATAAAATCGGTTCTTGTAAAAGAGGGTATAAATAGCGGCTCCTGCGCTACTATGGAGGAGTTTAAAGGAGAGCCGAAGAAGGAAGAAGCAAAGGTATGAAAAAACCGCTTATTATTATCGGTGCAGGTGGCCACGGGAAAGTGATTGCTGATAATGCTTTGAAAAACGGCTATACAAACATTCGGTTTGTTGATGACAATGCAACGGGCGAATGTATGGGCTTTCCTATAATTGGTAAATGTGAGGATTTGGAAAATCTAAACGATGGCGAAACGGATTTTATAATAGGCATCGGTAATAACGCAATTAGAAAACAAATTGCAGAAAAATATGATGTGAATTGGGCAACAATTATTCACCCTTCTGCACAGATTGCAGTAAACGCTTCTATCGGTAAAGGCACTAATGTTATGGCGGGCGCTGTGGTTAATGCCTGTGCCACGGTTGGCAAGCATTGCATTATTAATACGTGCGCTGTCGTTGAACACGATAACGTGGTTAATGATTATGTGCATATATCTCCGAATGTAGCTCTTGGAGGTACTGTTCGTGTCGGTGAAAGAACCCATATCGGTATCGGCGCAATCGTAAGCAATAATATTGACGTTTGCGGGGATTGTATCATCGGTGCAGGTGCGGTTGTTGTAAAAAATATTACAGAAAGCGGCACTTATACAGGAGTTCCTGCAAGGAAAAAACTTAGCATAGTATGAAAGAGGCGGCATCTTTAGTTGAGAATTCTATTTTTAACATTGTTAGATTTTGATACCTTTAATGAGCGAAATATATATACCGATCTCCTACGTGAATTTATTAAGAATAATCATGAAGTTTATTGTATTTCACCTGCTGAAAGAAGAACAGGAAAAGCAACGCATTTTGAAGAAGGCGGGCATCTGTTAAAATTAAAAATCGGAAACACCCAAAAAACTAATATTGTAGAAAAGGGAATTTCCACTTTGATGATTGAAAGACAGTTTGTGTCTGCAATCAAAAAGTATTTTTCAAAAATCAAATTTGATTTAGTTATGTATTCTACACCGCCAATTACTTTTGCAAGCGTTGTGAGATATGTGAAAAATCGCGATGGTGCCAAAACATATTTAATGCTGAAGGATATTTTCCCCCAAAACGCTGTTGATTTGGGAATGATGCGAACAACAGGAATTAAAGGTCTGATTTACAAATATTTTAGAAAAAAAGAAAAAAAGCTCTATTCACTGTCGGATCACATAGGCTGTATGTCGCAAGCAAATGTTGAATATGTTTTGCAGCATAATCCCGAAATTCCGAAAGAAAAAGTTGGGATTTGCCCAAATTGCATTGAAGTGCACGATGTAAGACTTACTGATGAAGAACGCATAGATATGCGTGAGAAATATGGGATACCGCAGGATAAAAAAGCCTTTGTTTATGGAGGGAACCTTGGCAAGCCGCAAGACGTGCCTTTTATCATTAGTTGCTTGAAAAAATGCGCAGAAATAAACGATGCCTATTTTGTGATAGCCGGAAACGGTACGGACAAATATCTGCTTGAAAAATATATAAAAGAGGAAAATCCTCCTCACGTAAAGCTTTTAGAGCATCTTCCAAAGAATGAGTACGACCGGATGATTGCATGCTGTGATGTAGGTTTGATTTTCCTTGACCATCGTTTCACGATTCCGAACTTTCCGTCAAGACTGCTTTCGTATATGCAAGCCGGCTTGCCCGTTTTGGCGTGTACTGACCCTAATACCGATATTGGCAAGGTTATAGTTGAAGGCGGTTTCGGCTGGTGGTGTGAGAGTAGTGATGCAAATGTATTTTCTGAAACAATTAAAAACACTAATGAGAATACTATTTCAAAATATAGGGATATATCGCAAAAGTATCTTTTGGAAGTTTATAGTGTGCAAAAAGTATACTCGATGTGTTTTTATTCTTTGATCAAATAGGGTAAATGATGAAAGATTTAGATAAAAAGATTTTGTTGATTAGCCACAATCCTTTAAGTAAAGTAAATAATAACGGAAAAACTTTGGTCTCTATTTTCGAAGGTGTACCCAAAGATAATATATACCAAATTTATTTGAACTCAGATATTCCTGATTATGATGGTGGATGTCATTACCTGCAATTGAATGAGAAACAAATTTTCAAATCCGTTTTTAAAGGTAAAAACATATGTTGTAGGGAGGTAGATCCCACGCCTGAAAAGGTGTATTCTGCAACTGTTGGGGTTAGTTCCTTTGGCATTCATACCAAAAGGCTTTTACGGGAATTGGTTTGGAAAACTCCTTTGTGGAAATCAAAACTAAAAAAATGGCTGAAAAACAAACAGTTTGATATCGTTTTCTTTATGGCGGGGGACGGTATGTTTGCTTATGACATATATCGTTTTGTTATAAGAAATGTTTCCGCTAAAGGATGTATGTTTTTTACGGATGATTACGTTATCGGAAAAACATCTCGTTCTCCTATAGCTCGATTAAGACAAGCTATGTTAAAACATAAAATAAAAAAAACGTTGCCTACTGTTAAGAGCCTGTATGTTATTTCAGATGAGATGAAAAAAGCATATGATATGCTTTGGGATACTGATTCTTGTGTTATTCGTAATTTCTCTGTCGAAAAAAAGAATACTAACGATCAAAAACAAGCGGATGGCAAATCCGATTGTTTGACAATAGTATATGCAGGTGGATTGCATTATAATAGGTGGAAGGTCTTAGCACAAATAGCAAACGCATTGTATGAAATTAAAAGCTTAGAGAAGTGCAAATGTCGCCTCAAAATATACTCTGCTCAAAATATATCTGATGATATTATTAATCAAATCAGCGTTGATGGAGTTTCGGAATTTTGCGGAGCCGCTTCCGCTTCGGAAATTGCAGACATATATTCCAATGCAGATATATTGCTTCATATTGAAGCATTTGACAAAAAAGCTATTGCTTCAACAAAGTATTCGTTTTCTACCAAGATTCCTGAGTATTTGTCGGCAGGAAAATGCGTGCTGGCTGTTGGTCCGTCCGAAGTGGCTTCTCTTCGATATTTGTCAGAGTTTGCTTGTACGGTAAGCGATTACTTGCAACTTTCAAGCGTGTTGAAGAAACTTATTTATGATGATGAGTATAGAAATTCGATTAAGTTTAGTTGCAAGGAGCGATACAATAAAGATTTTTCGCGGGAAAAGCAAAAAGAATGCTTAACGCACATTTTGCATATCGAATAAAGGGGGGATTTAGTTGTTACCATATTTTTTGCTGTTGCTTTTTTCTGTTGTTATCCCTTTTGCAATTTATCGCCCCTCAGCTTTGATTTCAAAAAACGGTCATATTGTTCTTGCTCAAAAAAGAAACAGAATGATGCTGATTCTGTTTTTTCTTGGTTTTTTTGTTTTACTGTCTTTGCGAGATACCACCGTTGGAAGAGATTTATATACTTACCGTATCATATTTGAGCGTTGCAGTGTTACCGAATTTAAAAGTTTGCCGGAACAGCAGTGGGAGTTGGGATATACTATCTATAATAAAATCATATCGATGGTTTCAACAAATTATAGATTGTTCTTGATAATAACAGCATTAATTATACTGGTTCCAATATATAAATTATATTCAAAAGAAAAAGAGTTTAGCTTTTTGGCAATAGTATTGTTTATTAATATGCCTTGTTTTCTAATGATATTTAGCGGCTTAAGACAAGCAATAGCGATATCAATCGGTATATTGGTGTATATAGCGGTTGAAAAGAAAAAATATATTTTGAGCATACTGCTTGTCTTGCTTGCAATGTCTTTTCATATTTCTGCATTTGTTTTGGTATTGATATACCCTGCGTTTTTTTTAAAAATCAAAGCAAAACATTTGCTTTTTGTAGTTCCGATTATGTTGGTTATATATTTATTTAGAATTCCTTTGCTTTCATTCATAATTAGTTTGATGCCAAGCCAATATATAGAATTCTACGGCGAGATACAGCAGACCGGTGCTATTGTAATGACAATTCTATTTTTGATATTTGTTGTTTTTGCATTCGTTATTTTGGATGAGACTTCTATGTCAAAAAAAGACTATTTTATGCGCAATGTATTATTGGTCGCAACGATATTCCATTTTTTTGTTCCTGTTCACGGGTTGGTTCAGCGTGCAAGTTATTATTTTTTGATATTTGTTCCTATTTCGATATTAAGTGTTGTAAAAGCACCCAAAAAACGGTTGAAAAACATTTCGGATTTAGCGGTTGTGGTAATGAGCATATTTTTCATATTGTATTTCTTTTATAATGCTGCGTTTTCCACGGATAATCTGCTTGATGTGTTCCCGTATAAATTTTTTTGGAGTGGTGATGGATGGTAGTAGTACAAATAAACCTCTCTTGTACGTGGGGAAGCACAGGGGGGATATGCGATTCTGTTAGTAAACTTTTGACTAAAAAAAACATCGAGAATTATATATTCTATACATATGGTAGAAATCCACAAAAGCGACCCAATTATATAAGATATGGAAATTTGGTACATGAAAAATTCCAGTCATTAAAGTCGAGAGTATTAGGGAATTACGGCTTTAATTCTATTCTGGCTACTCGTTACCTGATAAAAAAGCTGGAAGAAATTAAGCCGGATATTGTTCATGTGCATAATATTCATGGCCACGATTGCCATTTTGAAAGATTGTTCAGTTATCTGCGAAAAAATCATATCAAGGTGTTTTATACTTTTCATGATTGTTGGGCATTTACCGGTTATTGTCCTCATTTTTCTATGGCTAAGTGTTATAATTGGAAGAATGGGTGCGGAAATTGTGTATTGAGAAAACGATACAGTTGGTTTTTTGATAAAAGCAAAATGAACCTTAATAGAAAAAGGATGGCGCTTAATGGATTGGATTTAACCATTGTTACCCCCTCTAATTGGTTGGCAGGTTTGGTTAAACAATCATTTCTTAAAGATTATCCTATCAAGGTTATAAATAACGGAATCGATTTGTCAAGATTTAGCCCTAAGGAAAGTTGTTTTCGTGAAGTATATAAGCTACAAAACAAAAAGATTGTATTAGGGTTGGCTATGATGTGGGGCGCAGCTAAAGGGATTGATGTTTTTATTCATTTAGCAAAAACGCTACCTAATGACTATAAAATTGTACTTATAGGTACTGACGATGGCATAGACAAGCAATTGCCTGATAGCATTCTTTCTATTCATCGTACCCAAAACCAACAAGAACTTGTCGAAATCTATTCTGCCGCTGATGTTTTTGTTAATCCTACGAGAGAAGATACATATCCAACTGTTAATATGGAGGCTTTGGCTTGCGGTACGCCGGTTTTGACCTTCAGAACCGGCGGAAGCCCCGAAATGCTTGACGAAACCTGCGGTTCGGTTGTTGACTGTGACGATATTGATGCTTTAGAAAAAGAAATTATACGTATTTGTGAAGAAAAGCCTTATACAAAACAAGCGTGCATAAAAAAAGCAAAAGAATTTGACAAAAATGAAAGGTTTAAGGAGTATTTAGAGCTGTATGAAAGAATTAACGCTACAAGAGCTTAAGGATATTGAGTTTGATATACTTAAGATGTTTGATGCCTTTTGTAAGGAAAACAACATAAAATATTTTCTTGCATACGGTACACTTTTAGGTGCTATCAGATACAAGAAGTTTATCCCTTGGGATGATGATGTTGATGTTCTGGTTCCTCGCAAGGACTATGAGAGAGTGATAGAACTGTTTAAGGATACCGAGCGTTATAAGTTATATGCTTTTGAGAAAAATCAAGATTATGGTTTTCCTTTTGCGAAGATATGCGATATGACAACTCGCAAAGATGAGTTCGAATACAGCAGCGGCGTTGAGCTTGGTGTTGATATTGATATTTTCCCGCTGGATGCGTGGGATGATGATATTGAAAAAGCAAAAAAAGAAGCTAAACGCATTAGTAAGTTAATGTTTTATCTTGGACTTACTAAGCTTAAAAAGGCTGATTCCGTAAACCCGTTTAAGCGAATTGTTAAAAGCGTGCTTATGGCCTTTTGCAAAATGAGAGGCTCAAAGCATTTTATCCGTAAAATTCAAAAGGAAGCATACAAACCCGACCAAAAGGGCAACAACTACGTTGGTGCAAAATCATGGTGTGTTTATGGAGCAAAAGGAATTATCCCTGCGGAAGCTTTTGCGGATTCTGTAGAAGTTGAGTTCGAGGGTATGATGTTCCCTGCGCCGGTAGATTACGATAAATATCTTACCTGTTTGTACGGAGATTATTTACCTGAGCCACCTAAGGAAAAGCAAAAAACGCATCACGTTTTTAAAGCTTACAGGGTGTAAGTTATTCCTTGCGAAACTTTTAATGGAAGTTCCAGCATATTTTGCTGTTTACATAGATAAAAGCATTATAAAAATAAGGAGAGAATAATATGAAAAAACCATTATTAAGAATTTTGGTTTCGTTGCTCGTTGTGTGTATGGTTGCAAGCGTTTTCTCAACAAGTGCGTTTGCGGCAAGCATTTATGATGACAGCAACGGCGGAAGTAATTACTACAATGTTATTTCCGAAAAAGAATGGGACATAGCTCCGGGTGTTAAAGAGTACGAGCATGTTTTGAATAACGACGCCGGTACTCGTAGGCAGGTTCTTCACACTGCTGAGGTGGACCTTAACAATCCTTTTGTCAAGGTTATTCCCGGTTACAAGGGAATGATTCCTACGGCTGGCAACTATGGTACCCAGTCTACCTCCACACAGGCTCTGGAAGCAGAGAAGTTGGGTTACGGCAACGTTGTTGTTGCTACTAATGCTATGCTTAGCTGGTATACCGAGGACTACTACAAGCAACATCCCGAGCTAATCGGTGAACCCTTGTATTATAATATCTTGGATGGCTATTATTATGAGAATAGCCGTGGCCCGGCATCTTTTAGCAAGGGTTATGCCGTTCTTGTAACTAACTATGACAATCATCCCATAACCGGTGAAAAGCGTCCGGATGATATGCCGAAGGTTTTAATGCGTTCTCAAACTGATCCTTTGACTGGTTGGGAGCAGAATGCTATATGTGTTTGGGCCTTTTTGGTAAAGCCTGATGAAAATGGCAATCCCGTAAACCAGTATTCTAAAAACGGCAGCGAAGATCACGGAAACAGCATTGCCTCCAGAACCTTTATTGGTATCAGAGCTGACGGAACTCTCATCATGGCTGTTTCTGATGGTGAACAGGCTCCTTATTCTACCGGTTTCACTAACTTTGAAATGGCAGATTACATGATCAAAATGGGGTGTATTTACGCTGCTAACTGTGACGGCGGCGGATCTACTACTTTTTGTTCTCAGCGTCCCGGTGAAGACCTTAAGGTGAACTGCTCTCTTTCCGATGGCGGTGAAAGACCTACAACGAATACAATTTTGGTCATTTCTACCGCCCCTGCAGACGGTCAGTTTGCACGCGCTCAGATAGATTCTGAATATTCTTACTACACCCCCGGCAGCAGCGTTTCCTTTAGCGCACTCGGCACCGATGCAGTAGGCACCAAGGTTGATATTCCTGCCGATGCACAGTGGAAGATTAAAGAAGACGGTATGGGTACCATCGAGAACGGTGTGTTTAAGTCCAACGGCACTGAAGGTACTGTAACTGCTCAGATGATCTACGAAGGAAACGTTGTTGGCGAAAAGGTTATCACCATCGTTACGCCTGACACGATTTTCTTTGATCAGCCTGTTGTTACCATTCCTTTCGGTAAAACGGCAAAGATTCCTGTAAAGGCTTCGGCTTTGATTGATGGTGTTGCACAGGAGATCGGTCTTGGTACAAACGATGTGACATTTACCACAACTAATGCAGCTCTTGGACAGATTAGCGGGTTGTATTTTACCGCTGTTGGCGAAGCGTCTGCTCCTGCGGATGTTACCAGCACCATAACCGCTACCTTGAATATGGGCAACAAGCCCACTGTCAGCGTTGCGCTGAAGCTGGGAGCAGGCTCCGAAGTGCTCTGGGATTTTGAGGCAGGTCAGGCTGATATCGATATTTGGAATGTAATCAACAGCAGAACTAACGATTATCGTGATTACTATCTCAACTTATCTTTGGCAGATCGTACAAATGGTCAGGTACACGACGGTGATTATTCTATGCGTTTGGAAATAAATGGTCTTGCCTCTGTAAAGTCCGACTCAAGTGACTATGCTTGGATCAGACTTGGCGTAGACGGTGAAGCTATTGAGCTTGAGAATGCGCGTAGAGTAGGTTTTTGGCTTTACGTTCCCGAAGATAACATTCAATGTTGGGTACAGGGACATTATATGACCGATTCTAACGGCGACGGTGTGTATGACAACATAGCAACCGTTAGCATGATGGAATCCGAAAATGTGTATTACAACATAGATGAATCCGGTTGGCATTATATGTCTATGGACATAAGTGCTTTCGAAAAGGTTGCACTAAAGTATTCAAATCAATTCAATAAGCAGAACGCTACAGGTCAAATTGCTGAAAAGGGAGAATTTTTCCTTGCAATTATTACTCACAGAACAAAGAATAATATCTTGTGGCAAACTAACGGTACTATAAACGGTCCTTATACATACTATTTGGATAGCTTTACCGTAGACTATTCCGAAGCAGTTGACGATAGAGAAAATCCTATATTCGACAAGATATATCTTGATGGCAAGACCCCACTTGTAAAACGCGATGTTGTTACCACAACAAGCAATATTCTTAACCTCTCTGCTGCCGTAGCTGACAAGACAACGTTGGCTGACGCTATGGGCATTGAGAAGCCTCTTAATAACGTTTCCGGCTTGAACGCTTCTACTGCAAAGGTTTATATTGATGGCGTTGAGGTTGCATCTTCTTTCGCAAACGGTGTGATTTCCGCAATGGGCAATAAGGTTGCAGACGGATACCACCGCATTAAGTTTGAAATTTGTGATAATGCAGGCAACAAGTCCGTTATTATCCGCGTTGTTAAGGTTGAGTCCGGTTCTACCGATTCTACTCTTACGCTTGTTCCCGCTGATACTGATTTGGATAGAATCCCCTTCGGTTCCATCTATTGGATGAACCTTGTTGCGAATGAAATTGATACCATTGATTCTGTACAAACAGTAATCGATCTCAATAGTGTAAACCATTGGCAGCTTGATCACATGGTATTAGCAGATGGCTTCACAGCAAACTATACCATCACTAAGGAAACCAACACGGCTACTATCACATTCACCCGTACTGCTTCTACCGGTCAAACCGGCGAGGCTATTTTGGCTATGATTCCCGTTCGTATTCTCTACTTCGATACGGATATCAAAGTTCCCGGATTTACAGCTGAGACCTATTGGACTACATATAACTTCTTCGCACAGGATATGAAGATGGACGTTGATATGGGCCTTATTACTCATACCGACGGTACAACAAGCACCTTCTCCAATGAGGAGTTCCATGTTGATACAGAGATGTATACAACAAATCAGGCTATTGATAAGACCTACTTTGCAGAACATGGCACAACCCACGTTCATTCTCCTGTTGCCATTGACGTTATAGCACCTACTTGCTGCCGGCCCGGTTATGTGGGCGGTACCTACTGCTATGAATGTAACTCTCCTGTAGAGTGGGGCGTTGCCACAGGCTTAGCAACAGGGCACGATTATGAAGTAAATGTTGCCGAAAGAAAGATTGCCTGCGCTTGCGGCAGTGCTTTTACCGGCACCGGTCTTCAAACGATCAACGGCGTGAACTACTATACAGTCAACGGTAACCTAACCAGCGGTTGGATCGGTGTTGATGACGATTGGTATTACTTTGATACCGTTACTTACAAGGCTTGGGATGGCGATTGCTACAACGAAAAGGCTGTTTTATTTAACTTTGACAATGGTCGTTTAACTAGCGGTGCTTGGGCAAAGACTAAGAACGGCATGCGTTATTGGTACGGCCCCGGTTACTATAGAGATATGTCACCTGAACCTACTTCCAGCAGACCCTATGAGATCGATGGAAAGACCTATCTCTTTAACAGAGAAGGT
>JAZNUB010000069.1:0-185449 GCA_045592105.1 Eubacteriales bacterium
GGTACAAGTTCTTCTATGTACACCATTTCTAATTTTCTTTGTCTGTTTTTACCTTCTAATAGCATATTTACCCCTCACTCACACCCGTTTTCTATGCTTTTATTATACCACACCTCCCCAACTTTTTAAAGCTTTTTTGTAAAAAAAGACCGCTGACTTTTATCTTTGTCAGCGGTCTGAGGGCTGCTTTTAAAGCAACCCTTGTTTTTATTCTTAGTCTTCCAACGCATCCTTGCGGGAAAGATTAATTCTGCCTTGGTCATCAATCTCGATAACCTTAACTTTAATCTCGTCCCCAACAGAAACAACGTCCTCAACCTTGGCGATACGCTTTTTGTCAAGCTTGGAGATGTGAACAAGACCTTCTTTACCGGGTGCGAATTCAACAAACGCACCAAAGGTTAAAATTCTTGTAACCTTGCCAACAAAAACAGTACCAACCTCGGGGTCAAACGCGATAGCCTTAACGATTTCAAGCGCCTTGTAGCCTGCATCCTTGTCAACCGCTGCTATAAATACGGAGCCATCGTCTTCAATATCAATTTTTGCACCGGTATCAGCACAAATCTTTTGAATAACCTTACCGCCCGTACCGATAACCTCGCGGATCTTGTCCACAGGTATCTTGGTGGAAATCATCTTGGGAGCGTACTTGGAAACGTCCTCTCTGGGCTCTGCAATGCAGGGGGTGATTATATCGTCAATGATATAGAATCTGCCCTTGCGTGTGGTATCCAAAGCAGAACGGATTATCTCAGGTGTCAAACCGTCAATCTTAAGGTCCATCTGGATAGAGGTTATACCCTTCTTAGTACCTGCAACCTTAAAGTCCATATCGCCAAAGAAGTCCTCAAGACCTTGGATGTCAATCATAGTCATCCATCTTTCGCCTTCGGTGATAAGACCGCAGGAGATACCAGCAACAGGTGCAGTAATCGGAACGCCTGCATCCATAAGAGCAAGCGTAGAACCGCATACAGAAGCCTGAGAGGTGGAACCGTTAGAGGAAACAACCTCACTAACCACGCGGATAGCGTAAGGGAAGTCTTCCTTAGAGGGAAGAACGGGCTCAAGCGATCTTTCAGCTAAAGCACCGTGGCCTATCTCACGCCTGCCGGGGCTTCTGGATGCCTTAGCTTCGCCAACGGAGAAGCCGGGCATATTATAGTGGTGCATATAACGCTTTGTGTCTTCAGGGTCGATACCGTCAAGAAGCTGCTGCTCTCTAACGGGAGCAAGCGTTGCAACGGAGCAAACCTGCGTTTGCCCTCTGGTAAACATACCAGAACCGTGTGTACGGGGAAGTATGCCAACCTCTGCAGCCAAGGGACGAATCTCGTCCATCCTTCTGCCGTCAACACGCTTCTGCTCGGTAAGCAACCAATGGCGAACTATCTTCTTCTGAAGCTTATACATACATTCGTCTATCAAAGGCTTGCTGTCGGGATAATCCTCCTCAAGCTCTTCGTACAAACGCTCGTATATGGGCTGAAGCCTTGCATCACGCACGCTCTTGTCATCGGTATCAAGCGCAAGCTTAACATCCTCTGCAACCAAAGCCTCGATCCTGTCAAACAAATCGTGGTCAACCTCGCAGGAGGGATACTCAAACTTAGGCTTGCCGATTTCTGCAACGATGCTATCAATAAAGTCGATAAGCGGCTTAATAACCTCGTGCGCAAGCATAATGCCTTCATAAACCGTGTCGTCATCAACTTCCTTTGCGCCTGCTTCTATCATTACAACCTTCTGCTTGGAGGCTGCAACGGTAAGCTCAAGCTCGTTATTTTCTCTCTGCTCTGCAGTGGGGTTTACAACAAGCTTGCCGTCTACCAAACCGATGGATGCGCCTGCAATGGGGCCGTTCCACGGAATGTCGGAAATGGAAAGGGCAATGGACGCACCGATCATACCTGCTATTTCGGGAGAACAGTCAGGGTCAACGGACATAACCATAAGGTTAAGCACAACGTCGTTCCTTAAATCCTTGGGGAAAAGCGGTCTGATAGGGCGGTCGATAACACGGCTGGTGAGTATAGCGCTTTGACCGGGACGGCCCTCGCGCCTGTTCCAGCTGCCGGGGATCCTGCCAACGGAATAAAGCCTCTCCTCAAAGTCCACGGAAAGGGGAAGGAAGTCTATACCGTCACGAGGGGCTTTGGAAGCCGTTGCTGTGGCAAGTATAACCGTTTCACCGTAGCGAACTAAGCAGGAGCCGTTAGCAAGTTGCGCCATCTTGCCGGTTTCAACAACAAAAGGTCTGCCGGCATAGGTGGTCTCAAAAACTTTGTAATTCTCAAACATACAATCTTCTTCTCTCTTACTTTCTCAAACCGAGTCTTTCGATAATGGAACGATAACGGCTAATATCATTTTTGATAAGATAGTTAAGGAACTTCTTTCTCTTACCAACCATCTGCTGCAAACCTCTTCTGGAATGATGGTCATGAGGGTTAGCCTTAAGGTGCTGGGTAAGGGAATTGATTCTGTTAGTGAGTACAGCGATTTGAACCTCGGGAGAACCCGTGTCACCCTCGTGAACTGCAAACTCCTTGATAATAGCCTGTTTTGTTTCCTTGGAAATCATGTTTTACCTCCATAAATTCTTTTCGGGAAAGCTTGGCAATAGGTGGGTAAAGCAGAGCGTACAAAGCGCCCCTGTATCCTAAAACCGAGCCAACCGTTTTTTTAGTTTGTTAGCAAGCTTTGCCTCACTAACCAAGCTATATTAACATAAAAATCCTGCCTTGTAAATAGTTTTTTAGGAAAAAAACAGAAAAATTAATATCTTTGTTTTAGTTTTGCATTATATAAATTGCACAACAGTGCTGTAATTATGTTTTTAAATGCGTGATTTTTTATAAAAAGTATAAAAATACGGCGTTTATATAATGTATCACTGAAAATACACTTGCAAAACACAAGTTGTTGGTGTATACTATAATACGAATAATGCTATAAAGGCGGTACTGTTGCTAATTATATGAAAAAACGCATTTTGGTTAATCTTTTACAATATATAGGTGCTTTTGCGCTTTTGATATGCACCGTGCTTTTTATATATGCCTTTGAGGCGGGCAAGCTTCCTTTTATGGATAGCGATTATTTGGACGCGCGTGAAGAAGCGGCACTTAACGCTTCGCCGGAGGTAGAGCAGGGGGGCGATGCTTCACAGCAGCCGCCCGTTCAAGAAACTGCCGCAACCTATATTGGAAAGCTTTCCAAGGCTGATAAAGACGTTGTGCCGTATGAAGGCTTGTTTGGAAGCGATTCGAAAATTGCAGTGCGCTCTCTTTCGGGGCTTAACCTTTCCGCCGCAACAAGGCTTGATATCTGTATGGGCTACGTTATCGCCAATGATAACGGCAAGGTTTCTGCCGTTTATGACAACGTGCTTAACGATGTAAGCGCGGTGCTTAACGGCTACAGCTTAACGTTTAAAAGGGATGCCCTCGGCAGGCCTTTGCTTTACGGCGCGGATGGGCACGTTTATCTTGATAACGGCGCTTTGCTTCCTGCCGATTATGACAAATATAATTTGGACAAGGGCTTGAACTGTGAATATCCTTCCTACCTTTCGGGCTATAACGCGGAGTATTCCGTGTTTGAGGAAGGCGGTATGTTTGGCTTACGGAAGGTGGCGGACGGTACCGTTATTATCCCTGCAAAATATGTTGACGTGTACGGAGTAAGCGAGGAGCGAAGCATAGCGGTTGATAAGGACAACCGCCTGTATATGTTTGATACAAACGGTAAGCTTATAAGCAACAGCTATTATGCTACTGAGGATGACGGGGCTTCTGCAATTGGCTATTTCTTCGTGCGTAAAGGTCTTACAAGGGCGCGCAACTCTTCGGGCGAGGAGATAATTCTTAGGGCGGATGGTAGTGTGTTCCAAATCCCTTCAGGTTTTAGTGTGTTAGCTTATTCGGACGGTGCAATACTTTTAAAGGGGCAAAAGGGCTACGGTTATATGCTGTATAACGGGAAATGGCTTTGCGCTCCGGACTATGAGATGGCACAGCCCTTTAACGAGGGGCTTGCCGTGGTTTGCGATAAAAGCGGCTTGTACGGTATGATAGATTTAAGCGGCACAACGGTTGTACCGCATTTATTCAACAGCTTAAGCAACAGCTCTGATGGGGTTGTAGTTGCATATACACAAAAATTCGGTTATTACATTTTAAACAAAATAGCGGCATAAACGCTTTCCGAAACGGAGGTTTAGGCATGGCAAACGATATTGCTTTATATCTGTTCAAGCAAGGCACGAATTTTAAAGCGTACGATTACCTTGGCGCTCACAGAACAGGGGAGGACGAGTATACATTCCGCGTTTGGGCGCCGAACGCAAACGCTGTTTTTCTTGCAGGGGATTTTAACAATTGGCTTGCGGATATCCCGATGCAGAATACGGATGGGGTGTGGAGCGTAACCGTAAAGGGCTTAAATCTGGGCAACGGCGAAAGATATAAATATATAATAGAGCGTAACGGTATACGCTTTTTTAAGGCGGACCCTTATGCGTTCTTTTCGGAAACTCTTGCAAACACCGCTTCTCGCTTGTACGAGCTTGAAGGGTTTAAGTGGGAGGACGAAGCGTATTTAAAGTACAGAGAGGAAAACTTTGGTTGCTTGAAGGATTGCTATATGCCCTCAGTACCGATGAATATTTACGAGGTGCATCTCGGCTCTTGGCAAAGAGATGCAGACGGCGGCTATCTTAATTACAGAGAGCTGGCAGACAGGCTTTCGGCATACGTTAAGCGTATGGGGTATACGCATATAGAGCTTATGCCCGTGGCAGAGCATCCGTTTGACGGCTCCTGGGGCTATCAGGTGTGCGGCTATTACGCGCCCACTTCGCGTTTCGGCACTCCGCACGATTTTATGTATTTCGTTAATAAGATGCATTCTGTCGGCATTGGCGTTATTATGGACTGGGTGCCCGCGCATTTCCCTAAGGATGCGCACGGCCTTTACGAGTTTGACGGTAGCCCGCTTTACGAGTATCAGGGCTATGACCGTATGGAGCAAAGGGAATGGGGAACGCGTTGCTTTGACGTTGCGAGGAACGAGGTGCAAAGCTTCCTTATATCTAACGCAATGTTTTGGATAGAGAAATATCATATAGACGGTTTGCGTGTTGATGCGGTAAGCTCTATGCTGTATCTTGATTACGGCAGAAGGCCGGGGGAATGGACCCCGAACCCAGATGGAAGCAATATCAACATCCAATCGGTACACTTTTTCAAAAAGCTTGGCGGCGAGATTAAGAATTTCCATCCCGATGTGCTGTTGATAGCAGAGGAAGCAACAGATTATATGGGCGTTACCAGAAAAGACGGGCTTTCTTTTGATATGAAGTGGAATATGGGTTGGATGAACGATACGCTTAAGTATATAGAAACCGATTCGCTGTATCGCAAGAATATGCACGAGAAGATGACCTTCTCTATGATGTACGCCTTTAACGAAAGGTTTATACTTCCCATATCGCACGATGAGGTTGTGCACGGTAAGAAATCGCTTGTTGATAAAATGGCAGGTGACTATTATCAAAAATTTGCCTGTGCAAGAACGTATCTTGGATATATGATGACGCATCCGGGCAAAAAGCTTTTGTTTATGGGCTCGGAGTTTGCACAGTTTAGAGAATGGGATTTTGCCAATTCGCTTGAATGGTTTATGCTGGATTACGATATGCACGCAAAGTTCCAGCTTTTCGTATCGGAGCTTAATGCGTTTTATCTTGAGAACCCTGAGCTTTGGGAGCAGGATGGCTCCTGGGCGGGCTTTGAGTGGATAGATGCAGACAGAAGGGATGATAACACCCTACTGTATCGCCGCATAGCCAAGAACGGCAGTACACTTAGCATTGTATTGAACTTTGCGCCTGTTGTGCGCTATTACAACATCCCTTTGAAAAGGGACGGTATGTATGCAGAGGTATTCAATAGCGATGAAGAGAAATACGGCGGCGGTGGTGTAACAAACAAGGTACCGCAAATGGCGTTTAAGCAATACGGCGGCTACGGTATAAATATAACCGTACCTCCGCTTGGTTTTACAGTAATAAAAGGAATTGAAGGGAATGACGAGGCATGATTAAAAAGAAAGAATGCGTGGCAATGCTTCTTGCAGGTGGTCAAGGCAGCAGATTGTATTTGCTAACCCAGCGCGTTGCAAAGCCTGCCGTATCCTTTGGCAGTAAGTACAGGATAATTGACTTTACGCTTTCAAATTGCATTAACTCGGGTATAGACACGGTTGGCGTGCTAACCCAGTATCAGCCCCTTGCATTAAACGAATATATCGGCAACGGCCAACCTTGGGATTTGGACCGTACCTTTGGCGGCGTAATGGTTTTACCTCCGTATCAGGGGCAAAACCGTGCGGATTGGTATAAGGGCACTGCAAACGCCATTTATCAAAACCTGCATTTTCTTGATAAGTACGACCCTGATTATGTTGTGGTTCTTTCCGGTGACCATATATATAAGATGGATTACAGCGCAATGGTGGATTTCCATAAGCGTATGGGTGCCGCTTGTACGATAGCTGTTATAGACGTGCCGATAGAGGAGGCAAATCGTTTCGGTATAATGAACACTACCGATGATTTGCGTGTTTACGAGTTTGAGGAGAAGCCTAAGAATCCCAAAAGCACTAAAGCATCTATGGGCGTTTACGTATTCTCTAAGGATAAGCTTTACGATTATCTTATAGCAGACGAAGCTGATGAAACCAGCGAAAAGGACTTTGGTAAAAACGTTATCCCCGCAATGCTTGCAGGCGGTGAAAAGCTTTACGCCTACCCCTTTAAGGGCTATTGGAAAGACGTTGGCACGATAGATTCGCTGTGGGAAGCTAATATGGATTTGTTGGGGGACAGACCTGCGCTAAACCTTAACAATTCAAGCTGGCGCATTTTTTCTCGCCATGCATCTAACCCTCCGCACTTTTTGGGCTACGGCGCAGAGGTTGAGAATAGCCTTATAACAGGCGGCTGTGAGATATACGGCACGGTTATTAACAGCGTGCTTTCGGGTGGCGTTAAGGTTGCAAAGGGCGCAGTTGTGCGGGATAGCATTATCATGCGTGATTGTGTGATTTCCGAAAACGCAACCGTTGAGTATTCTATTATGGATAGTGATACCGTTGTTGGCGTAAACTCCAAGGTTGGTGAGGCTAAGGAGCAGGGCAAGGGTATTGCGCTTATCGGCTCCGGCCTTGATATAAAGGCGGGCACGGTTATACCCGGCGGTGTTCGTGCGGACGAGGCGTATTTAAATAAACTGTACGAAGGGAAGGAGGAGTAAGCTATGGCAGGAGTAGTTGGTATAATATTTTCTAATATACACGACCAGAACGTTAGCGAGCTGACGAGAAGAAGAACTATGGCAAGCATTCCCTTTGGGTGCAGATACCGCCTTATAGATTTTACTCTTTCCAATCTTGTTAATTCGGGTATAACCCACGTTGGCGTGGTAACGCATTATAATTATCAATCTTTAATGGACCATATCGGCACAGGTAAGGATTGGGATTTGGCGCGCAGAAGCGGTGGTATAAAGATTTTGCCTCCGTACATAACAGCTTTTGCCAATGCACAGAACAATCTGTACAATACAAGGCTTGAAGCTGTTAAAAGCATGATAGAGTTTATATCCTGCTGTACCGAGGAATACGTTCTGCTTTCGGATTGCGACGTTATATGTAATATAGATTTAAGCGAAATGATAAACGAGCATATAGCTACCGGCGCGGATATAACCATGGCTGTAAAGCGTATGTACCTAACGCCCGCGGTTAAGAATATGGAGGTTGTTGATTCCGATGCAGACGGTAGAATAACCGACGTTGCGGAATGCGGCGGCATAGTTTCAGGGTATAGGGACGTTAATCTTAACATTATGATAATGCGCCGCAAGTATCTTGAAAACGTTATTTTGGATGCATCTGCACACGGATACTCCAGCTTTACTAAGGACGTTATCGGCAGAAATATAGAAAACTGCGATTTCCGCATTTTCCGTTATGACAGTTATTTTGCAACGATAAATTCGCTCACCGATTACTATATGTGCAGTATGGACCTTTTAAGCTCCTCTGCAAGGGATAGCTTGTTTAACGTTAAAAACCGCCCCGTTTACACAAAGATACGCAACTCCAGCCCCACGGTGTACGAGGAGGGAAGCAACGTTAAAAATTCGCTTATTGCAGACGGTTGCGTGATATACGGAACAGTTGAAAATTCAATACTTTTCCGTGGTGTAAAGGTTGGTAAGAATACCGTAATTAAGAACTCCATACTTATGCAGGACACTCTTGTTGGTGAGAATGTAAGCTTAAACTGCGTAATAACGGATAAGGATGTTGTTATACGGGACGGCAGAACGCTTTCCGGTCACGAAACAAGGCCGTTTTTCATTGATAAGCTTACGGTGGTATAAACCGAGGGAGGTTGTTGATATGAGAAAAAAGAAAATTCTTTTTGTGGCATCAGAGGCTGTTCCCTTCGCTTCTTCAGGCGGATTGGGGGACGTTATCGGCTCTCTGCCTGCCGCGTTGCAGAAATCCTCTGAGGGCGAGCTGGACGTTCGCGTTATAATGCCGCTTTACGGCAGTATGAAGGATGAGCATAGAGCAAGCCTTAAAAAGCTTTGCGAAACGTATATAAACCTATCGTGGCGTAGGCAGTATGTAGGTATATATATGCTTAACCATCGCGGTGTTACCTATTATTTCCTCGATAACGAGTATTATTTTAAGCGCCCAACCTTGTACGGTAGCTTTGATGATGGAGAGCGTTATGCGTTCTTCTGCAAGGCGGTTATGGAAGCGCTTCCTATAATAGAGTTTTTCCCCGATGTGCTGCACGCGCACGATTGGCAAAGCGCGCTTACCGTTATCTATCTACGCCAGCATTACGCGGGTAAAGACGGATATCGTGATATAAAAAGCGTGTTCACCATCCATAACATAGCATACCAAGGCGTGTATGGGCATGAGATACTTGGCGATGTTTTCGAGCTTTCTGCTGAGGACAAATACGTTGTGGACTATAACGGCACCATTAACCTTATGAAGGGTGCCATAGTATGTGCAAACATAGTAAGCACGGTTAGCCCCACCTATGCTAACGAGATACTTTCCCCCGCATTTTCTCACGGCTTGCACTATGTGCTGGAGCAAAACAGGGGTAAGCTTAAGGGTATACTTAACGGTATAGATACCGAGTATTACAACCCGCTTACCGATACGGAGATTTTTGCTAACTATTCTGCGGTAGATACCAAGGGTAAGGCAGAGAATAAAAAGCAGCTTCAAAAGCTTGTTGGGCTTGAAGAATCTGCAGATACTCCGCTTCTGGCGATAATATCCCGTTTAACAGGGCACAAGGGCTTGGATTTGGTTATGGGCGCGGCAGAGGAGCTGCTGCGTGAAAACGTTCAGCTTGTAATATTGGGGCAGGGCGAGTATAACTACGAAAACTATTTTTGGCATCTGGCAGACAGATATAAGGGCAGGGTAAGCACCTTGCTAATGTATAACAAGGATGTTTCAAAGAAGATTTACGCCGGCGCGGATATCTTTATAATGCCCTCTAAGAGTGAGCCGTGCGGGCTTGCACAAATGATAGCATCGCGCTATGGTACCGTGCCGTTGGTTAGGGAAACGGGCGGGCTGTACGATTCCATAAAGGATATCGGCTGGCCGGACGGTGGCAACGGCTTTACCTTCGCTCCGTACAGCCAATGGGAGCTGTATGGTGCTATAAAGCGTGCCTGCGGCACCTATCATAATAAGGAAGTGTGGAACGCTCTTGTTGAGAAGGTAATGAACGTAGACTTCTCTTGGGATAAATCCGCACTTGAATATTTAGCAATGTATAACGAGATATTGGCATAAACTTTTATTTTTCATTTAGAAACTAAGGAGAATTTTTTATATGACCGTTAAGCGCAAAGAAATACAAGAAGCTATTCAAAATAAGCTTTCCCGCTTTTTCAGCGTAGCAATAGAGGAAGCTACAAAGGAGCAGATGTATAAGGCAACTGTATTTACGGTTCGTGATATGCTGGCACAGAAGCGTAAATCCTTCAACGCAAAAACAAAGGAGCAGGGCAAAAAGAAGGTTTACTATATGTGTATGGAATTTCTTATGGGCTGTTCATTGCGTACAAACCTTTGTAATTTGGGGCTGGAAAAGGACTATTTGGCAGTTTTAAAGGAAAACGGCTTTGATTTGAACGAGATATACGAAATGGAAGCGGACCCCGGTCTTGGCAATGGCGGCCTTGGCAGACTTGCCGCTTGCTTTATGGATTCGCTTTCCACCCTTGAATATCCCGCAAGAGGCTACTCTATTCTTTACGAATACGGTTTGTTTAAGCAAAAGCTTGCAGAGGGCGAGCAGATAGAGCTGCCCGATATATGGATGCCCGGTGGGGATGCATGGCTTGTACCCCGTCAGGACAAATCCTGTTTGGTTCGCTTCGGCGGCACTATTAGCGAAAAATGGGATAACGGCAGATGCGAGATTATCCACGAAAACTATGAGGAAGTTGAGGCTGTTCCTTACGATATGCTTGTTTCCGGTGCGGATAGTGAAGCTATAACAACGCTTCGCTTGTGGAAAGCGCAGGATACCCGCAAGTTTAATATGGAGCTTTTCTCTCAAGGTCAGTACGTTAAGGCTGTTGAGGAGAACACTATCGCACAAACGATATCCAAGGTGCTTTATCCCAACGATAACCACCCCGAAGGTAAGCTTTTACGTTTAAGCCAGCAGTATTTCCTTGTAAGCGCATCGCTTCAAAACATTATTCACGATCACATTTCTATTTATAAAAACCTTGACACGCTTCCCGAAAAGGCGGCTATTCATATTAACGATACGCATCCTGCTTTGTGTATACCTGAGCTTATGCGTATACTTATGGATATGCACAACTATTCTTGGGAGAAGGCTTGGGATATGGTTGTTAAAACAATGTCCTATACCAACCATACCGTTATGCCCGAAGCGCTTGAGTGCTGGAACGAAGGTCTTTTCCGCTTAAAGCTTCCGCGCCTTTATATGATTATCCGTGAGATAAACGAGCGCTTCTGTGCAGAAGCGTGGAACCGTTTCCCCGGTAACTGGGATAAGGTTGGCAGGATGTCTATAATCAACCACGGTCAAATCCGCATGGCAAACCTTTCCGTTATAGGCTCTCACCACATAAACGGCGTTTCCGCTTTGCATACCGATATCCTTAAAAACGATACCTTCCGTGATTTTAACGATATGTATCCCGAAAGGTTTCTTAACGTAACCAACGGTATAGCACACCGCAGATGGCTTTGCTATTCCAACCCGCGCCTTGCTGCTTTGCTTGACAAGGCTATAGGCAAGGGCTACCGTACCGAGGCGGCACAGCTTGAAAAGCTGTTGCAGTATAAGGACGATGCAACCGTTTTAGCCGAGCTTGCAAAGATAAAGAGGGCAAACAAGGTAGATTTCTCTAATTACATGGCGCGCACTGCGGGCGTTAAGCTTGACCCCGATTCTATTTTCGACGTTCAGGTTAAGCGTATACACGAATACAAGCGTCAGCTTCTTAACGCTATCCATATTATCAGCCTTTACTGTGCACTTAAAGAAGACCCCGATATGGAAATGGAGCCTGTAACCTTTATTTTCGGCGGCAAAGCTGCACCCGGCTACTATATGGCTAAGGATATAATCCGCCTTATCTGCTACATCAGCGCGGATATCCAAAACCATCCCAAGATAAAGGAAAAGCTAAACGTTTTGTTCCTTGAAAACTATAACGTTAGCCTTGCAGAAAGGCTTATGCCCGCGGCAGACGTTAGTGAGCAGATCTCTCTTGCAGGTAAGGAAGCAAGCGGTACGGGTAATATGAAGTTTATGATAAACGGTGCTGTTACCATCGGTACGCTTGACGGTGCTAACGTTGAGATTTGTGAAGAGGTTGGTAAGGAAAACATCTTTATATTCGGTCATACCGCAGACGAGGTTGACGAGCTTTGGAAGAAGGGCTATGCTTCCTCCTATTATTATAATAGAAACGCTTCTCTTAAGAGGGCGATAGACTATTTGCAAACAGGCTTTAACGGCCGTTCCTTCTCCGATATCGCAAACTACCTGCTGTTCTCCTACGGCGTGGCAGACCCGTATATGTGCCTTGCGGACTTTGATTTTTATCAAACCGCGCATAAGGAGCTTGTGGCTGCATATCAGGATAAAGACGCGTGGAACAAGATGAGCCTTGTTAATATCGCTAAAGCGGGCAAGTTCGCGGCAGACAGAAGCATTATGGACTATGCTCGTGATATTTGGAATTTGCAAAAGCCTAATAACAAAAAATAGATAACTAATTCGGGGGCTTCTTGTGGCATTCAGAAGATTAAACGCACAAAATAACCGCGGCTACGCCGTGGATTGTATATCAACGTTTTACGAAAACGGAGTATTGAACCTTAGCCGTACCGTTAAAGGCGGCAGTACCGTGTATTTTGTATTAAAGGTTAAGCGCACGCTTGCTGTTATGCGGGCAAGCTTGCTGTTTGCGGCGGATGGCTGTGCCGCGGAGCGCGTGGCTGGCTATTGGTTTGGCTTGGAAAACGGCTTTGACCTTTATAAATTTGATTTGTGTGGCAAGGTAAAGGCAGGCTTGTATTATTACGGCTACGAGCTGCACACAAGCTCAGGCAGATGGTTTGTGCGTGAGGGCGGTACCGTTGGATACGACGAGGTGTGCACAGGGAAGCTTTTGGTGTGTGACGAAAAATATGCCGTCCCCAAGTGGTTGGACGGCGGCATAATATATCACATATTTGTGGACCGTTTCTGCAAGGGCAGTAAGGCTGTACCCGTTAGAGATGACGTGGTTATGCTTGATTGGGATAAGGACTTGCCGGAATATCCTGTAAAGCCGGGCGCGTTCTTGCGTAACAACACCTTTTTCGGCGGCACGCTTTGGGGTGTGGCTGAAAAGCTTGATTACCTTAAGGAACTTGGTGTTAGCTGTATATATCTTAGCCCCGTGTTCAAGGCTTACTCTAACCACAAGTATGACACGGGCGACTATATGCAGGTGGACGAAATGTTTGGTGGTGACGCGGCGCTTGAAAACCTTTTTAAGGAAGGCAAAAAGCGCGGGATAGGCGTTATACTGGACGGAGTTTTTAACCACGTTGGTGACGATAGCGTTTACTTTGATAAATACGGAAAATACGGCGGCAACGGCGCATATTCGGGTAAAAAAAGCCCCTATTATAATTGGTTTACCTTTAGTAACTTCCCTGATGTATATGAGGCGTGGTGGGGGATCGGGAACCTGCCGCGCGTAACGCGCACAGCGGCGTTTCGTAAGCTGATATACGGCAAAGGTGGCGTTGTTGAAAAGTATATGGATATGGGCGCAGCCGGCTTCCGCTTTGACGTGGTTGATGAGCTGGAAAGCGATTTTGTTGATAAGCTTTGCGCTAAAATCAAAAAGCACAAAAAGGATGCCTATATCGTTGGCGAAGTTTGGGAGGATGCTTCCGACAAAATAGCGTACGGTGAGCGTAAACAGTATTTTTGGGGCAAACAGCTTGATGCCGTTATGAACTATCCGTTGCGTAGTGCGATTATAGAATACGTAATGCACGGAAATGGGCAGCTGATAGCAGGCGTTACCAACGCCCTATACAAGCACTACCCAAAGCACAAAAGCGCGTATATGATGAACGTGCTTGGCACGCACGATACAGAGCGTATTCTTACCGTTCTCGGTGGTGAAACTGCTGATGGCTATACTAACGACCAGCTTTCTGTCAAACGTATGGATGCACTTCAGCATTCCGTTGCGTTCCATAGGCTTAAAAACGCAGTTTTGCTTCAGATGACGTTGCCTGGTATACCTTGCGTGTATTATGGGGACGAGGCGGGAATGGAAGGATATAGAGATCCGTTTAACCGTTGTACATACCCATGGGGCAGAGAAAACAAAAATATTTTAGATTGGTACAAAACGCTTACGGCTTATAGAAAGGCAGAGCCTGCTTTGTCCTCTCAAGGCTTTAAGGTTTGTGCCGCAAGAAAAGGCTTGTTTGCTTTCAGCCGTGGCGATGATAGTGAATCCCTCATTATATATACCAACACGGGCGATACGGCAGAGCAGCTTAAGCTAAACGGTGCGTATACTTCTCTTTTAACGGGGGAGATATACAGGGGCGTTGTTAGAACGCTTCCGGGCAGTGGTGACATTTTGAAGCCAACACAGCTTTAACTTTTTCAGCGATAAGAACATATCATAATTATAAAATAGATAGGCGGTGCTAAAATGGATGCAATTAAAGACATTTGCAAAGCGTACAATTTAAAGGGTACTCTTCAAAGCATCACTCCGCTTAAACGCGGGCATATCAACGAAACCTACTGTGTGAATATGGACGAGGACGGTAAGGAAAAATCATATCTGTTTCAGCGTGTAAACAGCTATGTATTTAAAGAGCCGGACCAAATAATCAAGAACGTGCACGCAGTAACAAACCATGTTCGCCGCAAGCTTGAGGCGGCTGGTGAGGACGATATAAAGCGCAAGGTTATAAAGCTTTATACTCACGATGGAAAAAGCCTTTACGTTACTGAAAATATGGAGTATTGGCGTGTTATGTCCTTCGTATACGATGCCACCACTTACGATGTGTTCGATAATAAGCTGCTTAAATCTATAGGCTATGGGTTTGGCAAATTCTTGTCCATGCTGTCGGATTTTCCCGGCGGGGATTTGTATGAAACCATACCTAATTTCCACAACACGCCATTGCGTTTTGAAACGTTCTTTAAAGCCTATAACGCCAATGTTAAGGGGCGCGCCGCTGATATAGCGGATGAGGTTGCGTTTATCAAAACAACGCAGGGCTACGCATCGCGCTTTTTTGACCTTTACAACAAGGGCAAGATCCCCCTTCGTGTAACTCATAACGATACCAAGGGCAACAACATAATGATAGACATAAAAACGGGAGAGCCGCTTGCGGTAATAGACCTTGATACCGTTATGCCCGGCTTTGCTATGAATGATTTTGGCGATGCGGTTCGTTTTGCGGCAAACACAGCGGCGGAGGACGAGCAGGATTTGTCCAAGGTGTCTTTGGATTTGGAGCGATACAAGGCGCTTGCTGATGGCTTTTTACCTCCAATGAAGGGGAAGTTTACCGATCTTGAGATTATGAATATGCCTTGGGGCGTAATACTTATGACTTTAGAGCTTGCCGTAAGATTCTTAACGGACTATCTTGAGGGCGATGTGTATTTCAAAACCGCGTACCCAACTCATAATTTAGTACGCGGCAGATGCCAGCTTGCTTTAGCCAAGGATGCAATAGCAAAGCTTCCCGATATGGAAAAAATAACCGAAAACTACCTTTGAATTTAGTGAAAAATAACAGTACAGATATTTTTAAAAATATCTTGACAATTTGCGAAAAAGTAGTATACTAAATTAGTAAAAAGATAAAGTAACGATTTTTTGTGAAAAACACGTGTGTTGATTGGGCATATTGATGGATAATACCGGAATAGTTGAGGAAAACGCACTTGTCGCTTCCGCCAAAGGGGGGGACGAGGCTGCATTTGGAGCACTTGCAGAAAAGTACCACGGCTTTTTAAGCGGTTATGTAACATCACTGTCCGTGCCGGAACGTGAAAAAGAGGACTTGATGCAGGAGGCGCTTATAGGTCTTTTGCGCGCCGTCAGAAGTTATGACGGGGTGAGTACTCGGTTTGCTACTTACGTTGCTGCTTGCGTGCGCAACAGCGTGATAACAGGCTTGCGTAAATACGGAAAACAAAGCTTGGAGATACCTTATGACGATGTTGAGCTGCTTGCTGAACAGATTGAGCAAAGCACACCCGAGCTTAAGCTTGTAGATATTGAAAGTACAAACCAATTGCACGACAGAGTTTTCTCGGTTCTTTCTCAGTACGAAAGAACGGTTTTTGAGATGTATTTGGCGGAGATCCCTTATGCGGTCATGGCAAAGAAGCTGAACAAAAACGAGAAAAGTATTGACAACGCAGTACAAAGGATCAAAGCCAAGCTTAGAAAGCTTGTTTGATAAAAGGGGCAACCCAAAAATAACACTATTATACCAAAGCGAGGTAAAAATTATGTACGAAGACAAGACATTAGTTTGCAAGGAATGCGGCGCAGAGTTCGTATTTTCCGCAGGTGAACAGCAGTTCTACGCAGAGCGTGGCTTCCAGAACGAGCCCCAGCGCTGCAAGGCTTGCCGTGACGCTAAGAAGAACGCTGCAAGAGGCCCCAGAGAATTCTTCACCACCACTTGCGCAAGCTGTGGTAAGGAAGCTAAGGTTCCCTTTAAGCCTTCTGATGACAGACCTGTTTACTGCAGCGAATGCTTTGCAGCTCAGAAGCAGTAATCAATTTGCGGATTTATTAACATAAGATAAATAAGCAAGATAAAAAGCACGGATTATTCCGTGCTTTTTGTTGTTATCGGGGTCCCCAAGAAGCCGTTGGGCTTCTTGGGGTGATTGTATTTGTACGAAACGGTTGTTTAGCCCTTAACGCTACCGTCTGCATTGAATAGGGGCAACTTTTCAAGATAAATAATATCATCCCTGTCTGCGGCATCGCCCTCGGCAAGAACTGCCATCTTGCCAACGATATTACCCTCTGCCGCTTTAACAAGCTCCTCGATAGCCTTTAGTGATTCGCCTGTTGATATAACGTCGTCAATTATAAGTATGCGCTTGCCCTTCATAAGCTCTGCATCTGCCTTATCAAGGTATAGCTTTTGCTCTTTCGCCGTGGTAATGGAGCGAACTGTTACTTCAAATACTCCCGTCATATACAGCTTTGGGGTCTTGCGTGCAAGAAAATACTTTTTTTCACCGTTTTGCCTTGCCATTTCGTGAATAATCGGTATGCCTTTCGCTTCAGCGGTTATTATATAATCGTGCGGCGGTGCAATCTTTAAAAGCCCTTTCGCACATTCAACCGTAAGCTCGTAATCGCCAAAAACAACAAACGCACCGATATACAAATCATCGGTAACGGGGCATATCGGTAACTGCCTTTCAACGCTACCTATTTTCATAGGATAGTAATTCATATCAAAACCCACCTTTAAATTGATTGGTTTTATTATAAACCTTCATATTTTTCTTGTCAAGCAAAAACACAATAAATGGAAGGGGAGCGTAATGAACAAAAAGAAAATTGCTATCGTAACGGGTGCTTCGTCCGGCATTGGAAAAGAATTTGCAAAACGCGTATGTGCCGAGTATAGGGTGGATGAGCTGTGGGCGGTAGCGAGAAGCAGGGAAAAGCTTGCCGCTTTAGAGGAGGAGCTTGATATCAAGGTTTGTTCCATCCCTTGCGATTTAACCGATAAGAACAGCATTTTACACTTGGAAACGCTTTTGAAGCAAAAGGCGTTGCAGGTGGACGTGCTTGTAAATGCCGCAGGATACGGCAAATTTGGTGCATTTGAGGATGTACCGCTTGGGGAACAGCTTGATATGATGGAGCTTAACAACAAAGCACTTGTTGCGTTAAGCTATAAGGTGCTTCCTTTTATGGCAGAAGGCGGCAAAATCTTTATGCTTGGCTCTTTATCCTCGTTTCAGCCTGTGCCGTATATAAGCGTTTACGGTGCAAGCAAAGCGTTTGTTCTAAGCTTTAGCAGAGCGCTTAACAGAGAGCTTAGAAATAAAGGCATAAGGGTTTTGGCAGTATCGCCCGGTTGGGTAAAAACGGCTTTTTTTGACCGTGCCGTGCGTGACAACACGATTGTATATTACAATAAATTTTATACCCCAAAGCAGGTGGTAGATAGGGCGATAAAGGATATGAGAAAGGGGAAGGACGTTTCTATTTGCGGTTTGCTGATAAGGGCGCAGGTGCTTTTTACCAAGCTTATGCCGCATAAAGCGATTATGGCTATATGGTGTATGCAACAGAAAAAATAGCCTATCTGTTTTGATACTTTATAAAAACCATTCCCAATATAGTTGTTGCCGTAACCGCCGCAAGCCCTATCCATATCCTCGGCGTTGGCGTTGTAAACGAGGATGCAATGGAAAGCGAGAGCAAAACCGTAGGCAACGCGCCTAAAACGCTGCCAAAAAGGTATTCCCAAAACGGTAGCCTTGCCGCGCCAAGATAAACGCCGGCCGTGTGGCAAGGAAAAAATCTTATACAATGCAGAAAAAACGCAGGAAAGAATCCCCGCTTGCTGTTGTAAGACAAAGCGGAAATCAGCGCAGGGCTTTGAGCGTTTTTATTATAGCCTTCATAGTAAGAAAAGCTGAAGCATAAAGCGTTGCCCACGTTACAAACCGCAAGTGCCGCCCAGGGTGATAACAGGTATCCGCACAGCATATATATAACGCCCATAGGGATTATAGGGGACAAGCATTTAACAACGAACAACGAAAGCCCAACAACAGCCGCAAGCCATGGCAGGCTTGAAATATCAGCAGACAGCCTTTCAACGTTTGGCATAAGGTTAAAGAAATAAACAAACACAGCAAATGCAAACACAGCTAATGTAACAAAATTTGAAATAAAAGCTTTCAAATACAGTACCACCTTATAAGCAGTTAGTATAAATTGTATTCGTTAACGGTACTGTTTATTAATTAATGCTTGAAATTGATTTATATTAGTGATATAATATTTTGAATTATTTTGTAGAAGTTTACATTTTTAAGTGAGGTATTGATTATGAAAGGTATAGTTTTAGCAGGTGGCAGAGGTACAAGGCTTTACCCGCTTACAAAGGCCGTTTCCAAACAGCTTTTGCCTGTGTATGATAAACCGCTTATATATTATCCCTTGTCAACGCTTTTGTTGGGCGGCATAAGCGATATACTTGTTATATCCACGCGTGAGGATATAGGCTCATATAAAACCTTGCTTGGTGATGGCAGCACGTTTGGCGCAAGGCTAACCTATGCGATACAGGAAACGCCTCGCGGGCTTGCCGATGCATTTATCATAGGCAAGGAGTTTATAGGGGATGATAACGTTTGCCTTATCCTTGGTGATAACGTTTTCTTTGGGCAGGATTTAACGCGCATCTTAAACCGCGCGGCATCCCGCAAGGAAGGTGCAACGATATTTGGGTATCCCGTTAAGGACCCGCGCGATTTCGGCGTGGTTGAGTTTGATAAGAACAAAAAAGTTATTTCGATAGAGGAAAAGCCGCAAAAGCCAAAATCCTCGTTTGCGGTGCCGGGGCTTTACTTTTATGATAACCGCGTGTGTGATATAGCGGCAGAGGTTAAGCCTTCTCCTCGCGGAGAGATAGAGATAACAGCGGTAAACAACGCGTATTTAGAGATGGGGCTTTTGAACGTGGAGCTTATGGGGCGCGGTATGGCTTGGCTTGACACGGGCACGCCCGAAGGGCTTTTGCAAGCGGCAGAGTATGTTGAGGCGGTGCAAACGCGCCAAGGCTTTTACATAGCATGCTTGGAGGAGATAGCGTGGCGCCGCGGTCTTATTAGCAAGAAAAAGCTTTTAGAGGTTGGTAATTCCTTGAAAATGACCGATTACGGCAAGTATATCCTATCGCTTATTAACGAATAGAAGGAAGGTATACATAGTGAAAACAGTACTTGTAACAGGTGGCGCAGGCTTTATAGGCAGTAATTTTGTAAGATATATGCTTAACGCGCATACCGATTACAAAATTATAAATTTAGATGCTTTAACCTATGCGGGTAATCTTGAAAGCTTAAAGGACGTTGCTGATAATCCCAGATACAGCTTTGTTAAATGCGATATTAGGGATGCTATTGGCATTAAAAAGGTATTTGACGAAAACAGCATTGATTACGTTGTAAACTTTGCCGCCGAAAGCCATGTGGACCGCAGTATTGTGGACCCGCAAGCGTTTTTGACAACTAATGTGTTGGGCACGCAGGTGCTTTTGGATGAAGCAAAAAGCCATTGGAAGCTCAAGCCCGAGGATAAATACAGCAGGGAATACAAAGAGGGTGTAAAATACCTTCAGGTTTCCACAGATGAGGTTTACGGTGCTTTGGGCAAAATAGGTATGTTTACGGAAACAACTCCGTTACAGCCAAACAGCCCGTATTCTGCGTCAAAAGCCTCGGCTGATATGTTTGTGCGCGCTTATCACGAAACTTTTGGTATGCCCGTTAATATAACGCGTTGCTCTAATAACTACGGCCCATATCAATTTCCCGAAAAGCTCATCCCCCTTATGCTTAACAATTGTCTTAGCGGTAAGCCCTTGCCTGTTTACGGTGACGGGATGCAGATAAGAGATTGGCTGCACGTTAATGACCATTGCCGTGCTATTGATTGCGTTATACATAACGGTAAAAACGGCGAGGTTTATAACGTAGGCGGTAATAACGAAAAGGCTAATATAGAGATAGTTAAGCTTATAATCAAGGCGGTAGGTGCCTCCGAAAGTCTTATTACTTATGTAAAGGACCGTCCGGGGCATGACCGCCGCTATGCGATAGATAATACCAAGATAACAAGCACGCTTGGCTGGGTGCCGCTTTACACCTTTGAGCAAGGGATAAACGAAACGGTGCAATGGTACCTTGCAAACAGGGAATGGACAGAGAGCGTAATAAGCGGTGGCTACGCGGCGTATTACGACAAGATGTATAAAAGCGCAGAATAGCTGTGGAGGCAAAGGATATGATCCCTTTTAATCGCCCGCCGTTTACGGGCAAGGAAACAGAATATATAGCAAACGCAATAGCCGCAGGAAAAATATGCGGTGACGGCGCTTATACTAAAAAATGCAACGCTTGGATAGAGCATAACACCTCTGCAAAGAAAGCGCTTCTTACAACCTCTTGCACGCACGCGTTGGAGATGGCGGCGTTGCTTTGCAACATTCAAAGCGGGGACGAGGTTATAATGCCATCGTTTACGTTTGTTTCAACCGCAGATGCTTTTGTTCAGCGCGGGGCTAAGATTGTGTTTGTAGACATAAGAAAAGACACGATGAATATAGACGAAAGCCTGATAGAAAAGGCAATAACGAAAAAAACAAAAGCCATAGTACCCGTGCATTATGCGGGTGTTGCTTGTGAGATGGACACTATCAACGCAATAGCGAAAAAGCACGGCTTGTTTGTGGTTGAGGATGCGGCACAAGGAGTAATGTCCACTTACAAGGGCAAAGCGTTAGGTACGATAGGGCATTTTGGGTGTTACAGCTTTCACGAAACAAAGAATTACAGCATGGGTGAAGGCGGGGCGCTTTTGATAAACACCGATACGGCTGATATCGAAAAAGCAGAGATAATCCGCGAAAAGGGAACGGACAGAAGCCGTTTCTTCCGCGGGCAGGTGGATAAATACACTTGGGTGGATTATGGCTCTTCCTATCTCCCCAGCGATATGAACGCCGCATATCTGTACGCACAGCTTGAAATGGCAGAGGAGGTAAACCAAAGCCGTCTTGCTTTGTGGGCGCAGTATTACAGCGCGCTTGAGCCGTTAAAGGAGAAGGGAAGGATAGAGCTGCCTTTTATACCCGATGGTTGTGTTCATAACGCGCATATGTTTTATATAAAAGCAAAGGACTTAGCGGAAAGAGGAGCGCTTATATCGTACCTTAAGGAGAGGGGTATAAGCAGCGCGTTCCACTATATCCCGTTGCATAGCTCGCCCGCAGGTGTGCGCTTCGGCCGCTTTTGCGGCGAGGACGTGTATACCACGGCGGAAAGCGAAAGGCTTTTGCGCTTGCCTATGTATTACGGCTTGAGCGCAAAAGAGGTTGAAGAGGTTACTGCTACAATCAAAGAGTTTTACGGTGAATGATGGAAAATTTTGTTATTATAGGTGCTAACAGCTTTCAAAACAGGCTGATTTTAAAGGCAAAAGAGATGGGGTATCGCACCCACGTTTTCGCGTGGGAGTGTGGGGATATAGGCGAAAAAACGGCAGACGTTTTCTACCCCATAAGCATAACGGAGAAGGAACGCATCCTTGATATATGCAAAACGCTAAATCCTTGCGGTATAGCCTCCATTGCCTCGGACCTTGCAGTTATTACTGTAAACTACGTTGCGGAAGCATTGGGGCTTAACGGCAACTCTTATGACGACAGCTTTATTTGTACAAATAAATACGCAATGCGTGAGGCATTTTTAAAATCAAACGTGGCTGTGCCAAAATTTATAAAGGTGTCAAAACCGCCAAAGGAAGAGGAGCTTGCCGGTTTTAGCTATCCGCTTATCGTTAAACCAACGGACAGAAGCGGAAGCCGTGGCATAACCAAGGTGGAAAGCTTTGAGGAAATTGAAAAGGCTGTTTTGGCATCCACCGCACATTCGTTTGAAAAATGCGCTGTTATAGAGGAGTTTATCGAGGGGGATGAGTATAGCTGTGAGTGTATTTCTTATAAGGGAAAGCACCATTTTTTAGCTTTTACAAAGAAATACACAACGGGCGCACCCGGCTTTGTTGAAACAGGGCATACGCAGCCTTCTGATATACCGAACGCGTATCACGAAAGAATTAAAAACGAGATATTTAAGGCTTTAACGGCTTTGAATATAAAAAACGGCGCCTCGCACACAGAGTTTAAGGTGTGCCCCAACGGAGATATGCGTATTATAGAAATCGGTGCGCGTATGGGAGGGGATTGCATTGGCAGCGACCTTGTGTTTTTATCAACGGGTGTAGATTTTGTGCGCGCCGTTATTGACGTTGCCTGCGGCAGAGAGCCAAACCTTAGTAGCTTGCACGCTGAACAAAGGGCGGTAATAAAGTTTATTTTTAACGAGGGTGACCTTGATGCCTTTAAAAAAATACAAAACGATAATACCAAAACAATGCACTATATAAGCGATATGGAGTACGCTAATATGGGCGTTGTTACCGATAGCTCTAACCGCGTGGGCTATTATATATACACGGAATAAGCAAAACGCCGCCCTTAAGCGCAAGGGCGGCACTTTTTGTAAAAAGGGCAAAAAATTTGCCGAGAATTAAACAAATATTAATATACTTGTGTTATAATCTTTTCACATTATGGGAAAGGTTGGCATTTTATGGATAGTATAGTCTTTGCCGTTATACAGCTTCTTGGCGGTTTAACCTTCTTCCTTTACGGTATGAAGGTGATGTCCGAGGGGCTTGAAAAATCAACCGACGGTAAGCTTAACAAAAACATCACAAAGGTTACAAGAAGCCGTTTTCTCTCGATGCTTTTCGGCGCGGGGCTAACCATAGCCGTTCAATCGTCGTCTGCGGTAACGGTTATTCTCGTTGGTCTGGTTAATTCCGGTATAATGGAGTTTGGGCAGACTATTGGGGTGCTTATGGGCTCTAACGTAGGCACAACGCTTACAACCTGGCTAACAAGCCTTGCAGGTATCGATAGCGATGTGTTCTGGATGAAGATGCTAAAGCCCGTTAATTTTGCACCTATCTTTGCTTTTATCGGTATACTGATGATACTTGGTGCAAAAAAGCAAAAGTATAAGGACGCGGGCAGTATTTTAGTTGGCTTTTCCGTTTTGATGTTTGGTATGTCCCAAATGTCCGATGCTATGGAGCCTTTGGCTGAAATGGAAGGCTTTAAGACTATATTAACAGCGTTTACCAACCCGATTCTTGCCGTTATCGTTGGTGCGGTTTTCACGGGTATTATTCAAAGCTCTGCCGCATCGGTTGCTATATTACAGGCTTTGTCTATGTCCGGTGGTATTACCTACGGTATGGCTATCCCGATAATTATGGGGCAAAATATAGGTACCTGCGTTACAGCGTTGATATCCAGCATAGGCGTTAGCAGAAACGCAAAAAAGGTTGCCGTTGTTCACCTTTCCTTTAACATTATCGGCACGCTGATTTTGCTTATCCCATATTTTATTTGTAGCTATTTCTTAGATATTGCTTTCCTTAATGAAGAAATTTCTCCTTTTATGATAGCCGTTGTGCACAGTATATTTAATATTGTTACAACGCTGCTGCTGCTTCCGTTTACCAAACAGCTTGAAGCACTTGCAAACAAAATTATCCCCGAAAAGGAAAAGAAGGAAAATCGCGGCATCATTTTGGATGACCGTTTGCTAACCGTTCCTACCGTTGCAGTTAAAGAGTCGTTTAACGTTGCGGCAAGTATGTGCCGCTTATCGCAAGAAACCTTGGTTAAGGCATCAACGCTTTTAACAAAGTATGATGAAAAGCAGGAAGCCGAGGTTTTAGAGGCGGAGCAGGAGCTGGATAATTTAGAGGACCAGCTTGGCTCCTATATGATGAAAATTTCAAAAATAGGCGTTACCGAGGAGGATTCTCACAAGGTTACGCAGGTTTTACATACGATTAACGATTTTGAGCGCATTGGTGACCACGCGGTAACTCTTGTTGCCGTTGCTAAAGAGCTAAAGGATAAAAAACGCGGCTTTTCAACCCAAGCTAACAGAGAGATAGAGATATTAAATTCTGCTGTGCTTGAGATACTTGATATAACCGTAAACGCTTTTTGCAACAACGATCAAGAGTTGGCAATGCTGGTTGAACCCTTGGAGCAGGTGATTGACGATTTGGTGCTTAACATTAAGGCAAACCACATTGTAAGGCTGCAAAATGATGAATGTACTATCTCCTTAGGCTTTGCGCTTGTTGATTTGCTTACAAGCTATCGCAGGGTGTCTGACCATTGTTCCAACATAGCGGTTGCAGTTTTGGAAGCTCCGCACGGCACCTTTGAAACACATAAGTATCTTGGTAAAACCAAGCACCGCAAGAACGAGAATTTTGAAACGTTGTTTGCGCAGTATAGCGAAAAATTTGCATTGACTAAATGATAATAAAACGAGGTTGAGCATTAAAAGCTCAGCCTCGTTTTGGTAATTAGTCAATCAATCCTGCATCGTATTTCAAAACTATTGCCGCATCCAAATTATCAACCACGCCGTCAGCGTTAATATCGCCTCTGGATAAATCAAAGCTTTCACCAAGGTCGATACCAGCATCATACTTCAAAATCATAGCGGCATCCAAATTATCAATCACACCGTCTGTGTTAACGTCACCATCAGCACCGTTTTCGGAAATTGTGCGCTTTGCGGCTATAAACACGCTATCCTTAAGCTTGAAATCGGGGCTTGTTTGGCTTTTGTTTTCAGAAGCAAACATACGCAATGTTATACCGCTTTCGTTTACGTCCAAAACGGATACACCGTGCGTGCGCGCAGGGTCTGCAACGTTTTTGTAGGTTATGGCAAGCATATCGCTATTATACGTTGGGGGAGTAATAAGCGTGCCTTCCGTGCCGCGCTCGCAGTCCGACGAAGGGGCTTGGATGTAATATGTACCAACTGTGCTGTTTGCATCAACCACCTCGCCATTATATAGCTTGTGCGTGCGTGCATAGATATGGTTGTTACCCGAAAAAGCGATATCTACACCGTATTTATCACAGAAATCAGACCAGTAGCCGTAATGCGCATTGCCGCCTGTATTGCCGTTAAACCATTGGTAATGCTGGGATATAAACAGATATTTATATTGCCCCTTTTTGCTTTCGATAACCTTGCCCGCCCAATCCTGTATCTCTGCGCGAACGCTTTCGTTCATAGTTTCGTTATCAAAAACAAACCAAAGAATATCGTTATACATAAAGTAGTAAACAACGCCCGGCTCATACGGCGTGGTACTGTCACCAAGATAGCAGTTTTCGGGGTTGTTGTGCATTATACGGAAATAATTAAAGGTGTTGTTTGTGTCTGTGTTGTTCATATTATCGTGGTTGCCGTTAAGGTCAACGTAAAGATAATTCTTAACAAACGCCGTGTTGTATACTTGGCGCCAGAAATTAACGCTTCCGCCGTAAGCAACGGTGTCCCCTGTGCTGAACATCATATCCACGTTGTATTCGGCTTGTGAAGCCGCGTAAATAACCGCTTGGGTTGCTGCTGCAAGCCTGCCGCCTAAGGGTGAATAGGTATGAAAATCGCTTATCCAAACAAAGCTGTACTCCTCCGCGCCGGAGGTTTTGAAATAGTGAACAGCGGAATATTCACCATATCCGTCACCAATTCTGTATTTGTAGCGTGTTGCGGGCTTAAGGCCTGTAAGATCCGCGTTGTAATTCAAAAACTTGTGCTCCTCGGAAAAAACGGGCTGTGCAGAATTGGTTGCAAAGGTATTGCCTAAGAAATACTTGTAATCGGTATCGTTATAGCTACCGTTAACAACAGTTGCGTTGCCCCAACCGCTATCGCTTGCTTCCTTGTATTCAACAAAGCATTCGGTGCAATCGAAATCCGCAATCCAGCTTATGCCTATCTGGGTGTTGCAGTTTTCACCTGGGTTAGCACATATAATATCAACCCTTGAGCTTGCGGCAGAAACGGGCGTTGATGCAGGGAAAACCGCAAGGCTTAACGTTATAATCGCGCAAAGTATAAGCGATAAAGCTTTTTTCATAAATAAAACCTCCTTTTATATGGTGATTATATCATTAATAAAATGTGAAATCAATAAAAATTATTGCATATTCAAAAGAAAAGTGTTAAAATTATCCTTGACACAAGGGAGGGATAAACGGTGCTTTTCTCATTGGGCGGCAATACGGTGGATGTGGATATAGAAAAAACTGAAGAGCTTTATAAAAGGCTTCCATACGTTTGGTGTCAGTGCCAATGTCCTGCGTGCCGCAATTTTGAGGAGCGCATTACCGCAATGCGTGTGGATCGTTTTAAGCCGTTTAAAGAGATGGGCGTTGATGTGCTAAAGTGTCAATACCTGTGGGCGTATGAGCCGGGGGATAAGCCGTCAACTCAAAAGTACTGCGTCCGCTACCCCTTGGTGTGCAAAGCCGTTGATTTTGAGGATGGGCGCGGCTGGGAGCTTTTTGAAAAGGAGCTGTTGGCTTGCTTTGCGCTTGAAGATAACGAGATTTGCTTGGTGTTAGATTGGACCCTTAAATGGAATCGTGTTTAATTATAGGAGGCTTTTATGAAAAAATCGTTGCTTGTTTTAATCGTTGCGTTTGCTCTGTTAATTAGTGGCTGTGATAATAAAGGGCCTGTTGCAAACGGGTCGGACGATGCTACGGAAACCATTCAGAACGAAGAGAAGGTATACAGCTTTGAAGGCGGCGTTGGAACGTTTTATTATCCCGACGAGATTTATAACGATTATCTCACCGTTGAGCGTGAGTTTGACGGTACAGCTCAAAACGTTATAGATATACTTTACGAGCTTGGCAATTATTCTGAGAAAATAACGGTAAACAGCTACTATGTGCAGGGCAACACAATGTATATTGATTTTGGCTTAAGCTTAATAAAGGCGGCGCACGGTGGCAGCGCAAAAGAGTTTTTCGTTATTTTGGGCACTTGTAACACACTTATATCCTGCTTTAAGGTGGAATACGTTCGTTTCACCGTTGAAGGTAACGACCTTGTTACGGCGCATGCCGATTATACTGAGCCGGTGCCGTTTAAAGAATGATAAGCTTTGATATCCCAAAGGACGTTTTTTGCGTATTGAATAGGTTGGAGAAAGCAGGGTATGAAACATATCTTGCGGGCGGATGCGTTAGGGATATGCTTTTGGGCGGTACTCCAAGTGATTTTGATATGGCAACAGCCGCAGCCCCGCAAACGGTTTCAACGCTGTTTGAGGATTGTAAGGTTATACCAACGGGTATAAAGCACGGAACGGTAACTGTTGTTTATCGAGGGCGTTGTATAGAGATAACTACTTTTAGAAAAGACGGTGCTTATACCGACCATAGGCATCCGGATGGCGTTGTTTTTTCGTCCTCTGCAAAGGAGGATGCCGCACGCAGGGATTTTACGATAAACGCAATGTTTTATAGCCCAACGCGTGGGGTTTTGGATTTTTATAAAGGAGCAAAAGACCTTGAAAGCGGTATAATCAGATGCGTGGGAGAAGCAGAAAAACGCTTTGAGGAGGATGCGTTGCGTATTTTGCGCGCGCTTCGTTTTGCCGCAAGGCTTCGCTTTTCGATTGAGGAAGAAACAGCCGAAGCTATGCAAAAAACGGCTTGTATGCTTAAAAATATCGCGGCAGAGCGCATCTTGTCAGAGCTTAAAGGCTTTTTTGCCGCTGATGGCTGTGCTAAGCTTTGCGTTGAATATTTGGATATCTTTAAGCCGCTTCTCGGCGAAGCAAACAACCGTGCAGAGGAGTTTAGCATTTTAGAACGGCAACAGGCTACGTTTAGGCTGGCGGCGTTTTTTGCCTTGTACGGTGGAAAAAATGGTGCTTTGCCTTTGATAAAAGGCTTAAAGCCCGATAAAGAAACGGCTTTTTTAGTGTGCGCCGCAACGGATGCTGTTTATAGCAACGCGCTTTCCTCTGCCGAGGATATAGCGTTTACCGTTAGCAAATACGGTGCCTTTGTTTTTGGCTGTATGTTGGATTTTGCGCGGTCGCTTGGGTGCAAGGTGTATTCAAAAGCGGATGCTTTGCTTCCCTTGTTGCAAAGCAACAGCCTGCCGCGCTCTGTAAGCGAGCTAAGGGTAGGCGGCAACGAGCTTATTGCTTTAGGAATTAAAGCAGGGAACGATATTGGCAGGGTGTTAAACCACCTGTTCGTTCAATGCTATAAAGGGCTTCCTAACGAAAAGGCTTTACTTATTCAAGCGGCAACTGATTATTATTTTAATTAGGGGAAGGGTTTTAAAATGAAAAGACTATTAGCGTTATTAATTTGTATTTCCGTTTGCGCTTTGGCGTTTACGGCTTGTGTTTCTATAGAAATGAATGATGATAGCAGTACAAGCGAAGCTTCGAATGGCGCAAGTGAAGCAACAAGTGTTGACGAAAGTGTAGATATATCTAAGGAGCAGGAGCCTTCTTCCGAGGACGAAACCTCGGAAATACCCGTGTATGCGCCAATATATCCGGAGAACTATGAGGAACGCGTTGCGTATTACTCAAATATGAGCTTAAAAGCAGACGTGAATGACGTGTACTTTAATAATTCTGTATTTGTGGGTAACTCCATAATGCTTCATTACAAAAACTACGTTACCGCAAATAGAGCAACCGTTCCCGAGCTTCTTGGAAACGCAAGCTTCTTTGCCGCGGCAAGCTTTAGCCTTTATAACAATAAGCACCAAAAGCCTACCGATGCTGATTGTGCTTTGCCCGTATTCCGTGGTGAAAAGCTAACTATAAAGCAAGCGGTAGAAGCTATGGAGGCAAAAACTGTATACCTTTCGCTGATGGCATTAAACGACATTGCGCTGTATAAGGACGGTACAACGGGTATTGAAGAAACCTACAAGCTGTTTACGGAGCTTGTAGAGGATTTAAAGGTAAGCAATGCAGAGCTTAATATAGTTGTTATGGGGAACACATATTTGCACAAAAGCTCTTCGGGTATGAAAAAGCTTAATAACGGTACGGTGCAAACGCTTAATACAAGGGTGCTTAACTATTGCAACGATAAGGGCTATGACTTTATCGACGTTGCGGAAGTTCTTCTTGATGCGGATAACTGTTTGGGAACTGAGTTTTGCAGCGACATAGGAGCTTCCGTTGCGTGCCATCTTAACCCAACCGCCTATAATGCTTGGACGGAGATCCTGCGTGACTATGCCGCTAAAAAGGCAGAGGGGCGCTGGGCAAACCCAACAGAGCTTAAGCCCATCGCTTAATTAAGATATTATAACTAAAGCCCTTAAGCATCCAATTGGAGCTTAAGGGCTTTTTGTAGTTAAAAAGGCTATTCTTCAACCGTTATTTTTGTTATAACGGGTTGCCTATCAAAGGGAACGGTGCCGTTACCGTCTATCGGGCGCACAAGCTTTGCGATAGCATCCACAGAATCCATGCCGTCGATAACGTGACCGAAAGCCGCGTACTGCCCATCCAAAAACGTTGCATCCTCATGAACGATAAAGAACTGGCTGGAGGCGCTGTTGAAATCCGAAGCGCGAGCCATTGATATAACACCGCGTTTATGAGAAATGGGGTTGTTTACTCCGTTTATCAAAAACTCACCTTTAATGTTTTCATCACTACCGCCCATACCGTTATGCAACGGGTCACCGCCTTGAATCATAAACCCTGAAATAATGCGGTGGAAAGTAAGCCCATCGTAAAACCCGCTTTTTACAAGCTTTATAAAATTAGCACTTGTAATAGGTGCGTTTACCTCGTCAAGCTCAAGCCTTATTTCGCCAAAGCCTTCTATTTGCATTAAAATCTTTGCCATATTTTCCTCCAAAAGCTTATTTTGTGCCAAACAGTCTATCGCCCGCATCACCCAAACCGGGAACGATATAGCAATGCTCGTTAAGCTTTTCATCCAGCGCGGCGGTATAGATATCAACGTCGGGATGGTCATTCTGAACGCGCTTTACACCCTCAGGCGCGGAAACCAAGCACATAAGACGTATGTTCTTACAGCCCTTTTCTTTAAGCATACTGATAGCATCGGAAGCACTGCCACCTGTTGCAAGCATAGGGTCGCACACAACAACGATACGTTCTTGGATATCAACGGGAAGCTTGCAGTAATAAACAACGGGTGTATGCGTTTCGGGATCGCGATACAAGCCTATATGCCCAACCTTTGCAACGGGCAACAGCTTTAAAAGCCCATCAACCATGCCAAGACCTGCACGAAGGATAGGTACTATTGCGAGCTTTTTACCCGCTATCTTTTTGCCAACCATTTTCGTCATAGGAGTTTCAATATTAACGTCACAAAGCGGAAAATCTCTTGTAACCTCATACCCCATTAGCATGGATATCTCATCAAGAAGGATGCGAAAATCCTTTGCACCTGTGTTTTTGTCACGCATGATGGTAAGCTTGTGCTGAACAAGCGGATGATTAACGATATGTAAATTTCCCATAATTATAGCTCCTTTGTTTTTTACTATCGTCATTATATTACAATTATTCACATTTTTCAAGGGCTTTAAACACAAAAAATACGGAGGGCGAACATTTTCACTCTCCGTATTTATATAACTCATTATTTATTACTGTTAATAGCGTTCCTCTTTATCTTTTTAGAGGAGGTTTTGGGGAATTCCTCATCGCGTATAACAACCTTGTTAATGTGCTTGTAGCTGGGAAGCTCCTTCAACGCGGCAGATATATCAGCCTTGAAAACGTCCTCGGGCTTGCCTGTTTTGGGGATAAGGTCCATATCAAGATAGCCCTCTGCACAAAGCGCGGTTTCGGCACCGTTTTCGTCCTTGATGGAATATACAACGGCATCCTTAACGTAGGGGATAGCGTATATATAGCCCTCAATCTCTTCGGGGAAAATGTTCTTACCGTTATCAAGCACGATAAGGTTCTTTTTTCTGCCCGTGATATAAAGCTTGTTGTTGGTGAAATGCCCAAGGTCGCCCGTGTTAAACCAACCGTCCTTAAGCACCTCTGCGGTTTGATCGGGTGCTTTAAAGTAGCCAAGCATTACAATGTCACCTTTAACGCAAATCTCGCCGTTTCCGTCCTCATCGGGGTTTTCTATCTTAAGCTGCAAGCAGGGAAGAATTGCACCAACGGAGGAAAAATCGTTATCAACAGCTTGGTTTACGGACACAAGCGGAGAACACTCAGTTATACCGTAGCCGTTTTCCATCTCAATGCCGATGCTTGTAAAAAACTCGCCAACCTCTGCTCTAAGCGGTGCGCCGCCGCATACTATCTGCCTAAGCTCGCCGCCAAAGCTGTCTATAATCTGCTTAAAGAATTTGCGGCGCAAATCTATGCCCACTTTTCTAAGAACGTTAGAAACCTTAATAAGCTTTCTTACCGTGCCTGCCTTGCCTTTTTCCTCAAGCACAGCCCAAACGCGCTTATAAAACAGCTCTGCAAACGCGGGCACAACGAAAATGTAAACGGGCTTATAAAGCTGAAGATTGGTAAGCACTGCACGCAAAGAGTCGTTTATGCAGATGCAGTTGTGCTTGTGTATGCTAACAAGTATACCGATAACGGATTCGTAGGTATGATGATAGGGAAGCACGGAAAGGCAACGCTCCTTAACGCTTTCAACCATCAAGCCGTAATATATTGCAGAACGCAGATTGTGCTGGGAAAGCATAACACCCTTGGGGTTACCCGTTGTGCCGGAGGTGTAAACCAAAAGCTTAAGCTCCATATCGGGGCTTGTTGCCGCCAAATATTCGTTGTAGCCATCGTTGGTTAGCTTTTCGCCTTCCTTAAGCAAAGAGGTAAGGGAAGTGCCCTCCTCTGCGTTAAGGCAAACAACAAGCTTAACGTTTGCAAGCTCTTCTTTATCAGAGTTGAATAAGGGCAAATAGGCTTTATCGCAGAACACAACAACACTTTCGCTGTGGCTAACAACGGTAAGCATATCCTTTTCGGGCATATCCTTGTCAATAGGCACAAAAACGTTCTGCCCGCAAAGCGTGCTTAAATACGCAACAAGCCAGCTATAGCTGTTGGCACCAACGCAAGCTATGTGGCAGCCCTTAACAAAGCCTCTTTTTGCAAGCGCGTTGCCAAGGTTAAGCGTTTGATTGTAAAACTCCTTTGCGCTAACGTCAACAACGTTGCCGCCATTTTTGTATTTAAAAAGCGTTTTGTCCCCCATAGCGGAAACAGCCTTTTGCAGCATATCGCGTATGGAATCAATAGGTTCAACGTGATTGTACTTAATCTTTTTAGCCATAACGTCCTCCAAACAAGTCTATCTAATATCAAAAACTATTATAAATGATTACAACAACTATGTCAATAGATATATTGAACATTGTTAAACATTTTTTTATTGACTAAAATTGACAAAAGTGCTACAATCAGTAATAATGAAAGCGAGGTTATAAGCTATGATGAACTTTAAAGACGTTGCCGCATACCGCGCTCCAAGATGGAACAGTATGCCGGATATAGATTTGTATATGGATCAGGTGCTTGTGGTATTGGATAAATACCTTTCCATATTTAAGGAAAACGATGATGAAAAAATTGTTACATCGGCTATGATAAACAACTACGTTAAGCAAAAGATAACGCCTGCACCCGTTAATAAAAAATACACGCGTTATCATATAGCGTTTATATACGTTGTATGCGTGCTGAAGAATTATATTAGTCTTTCCGATACCTGTAACGGCATAAACGTTTTGCTTAAAGGGCGTCATACGTCAGAAGCGTTTGATATGTTCTGTGAGGAGTTTGACAGCGCGCTGGACGAAGCTTTTAGCGGCAAAAGCGCAAAAAGACAGTTTCCTGAAACCGACGAGGGGAAGATACTGCACGCTGTAACCACCGCGATAGCAAATATGCTATACGTTAAGTGTATGGTGGCGGAAAAGGCAAAGCAAACAGAAGAACAATAAAAGGCGGTGTACGGCGTGACAAAGACTAATGCAATGCGTATGCTTGATGCGGCAGGGATAGAATACACAAGCTATGAATACGAGTGGGACGAAAACGACCTTTCCGGCACAAAGGTTGCTATGCAAATAGGGCTACCCTGTGAAATGGTGTTTAAAACCTTGGTTGCAAAGGGTGATAAAACGGGCTTTTGCGTGTTTTGCATCCCCGTTGAGGCAGAGCTGGATCTTAAGCTGGCGGCAAAGCATAGCGGAAACAAAAGGGTAGAGCTTCTTCACGTAAAGGAGCTGCTTCCCACAACGGGCTATATCCGCGGCGGCTGTTCTCCTATCGGGATGAAAAAAAGCTTTCCAACGTATTTCGACGAAACGGTTATATTATTTGACGATATAACCGTAAGCGCGGGCGTTCGCGGATGCCAGCTTCGCGTTAATGCCGAAAAAATGATTGAGTATCTGGGAGGGATGGTATGTCCCCTTACAATGGAGTAAATGAGTATTATCGCCGCCGTTTTGGGTGCAAGGTATATAAGCTTGCGCTGGACGGCGGCTTTACCTGCCCTAATCGTGACGGTACTTTGGATACAAGAGGTTGCATATTTTGCCTTGGCGGAAGCGGTAGCTTTGCGGAACGCTGTGTTAATACAGAGGATATCAAAACGCAGATAGAAAACGCCAAGCATAAAGTAAACGCCAAAATGCAAGAAGGGAAGTATATTGCGTATTTCCAAGCCTATACAAGCACCTACGGTAGCGTTGAGTATATGGAAAAGCTATACCGCGCCGTTCTGGAGATAGACGATATAGTGGCTTTATCCATCGGCACACGGCCGGACTGTGTTCCGCCCGAGGTTTTGGATATGTTGCTTAGGCTTAACGATATAAAGCCCGTTACCGTGGAGCTTGGATTGCAAACGATACACGAAAAAAGCATTGAATACATACGCCGCGGCTATGATAACGAGTGTTATGTTCAAACCGCAAAGCGTTTGAACGAAAAGGGGATAGAGGTAGTAGCGCATATAATCTTGGGGCTACCCGACGAAACGGAGCAGATGATGCTTCAAAGCGTAGAGCTTGCGTGCCGTTACAGCCAAGGGATAAAGCTACAGCTTTTGCACGTGCTTAGCGGTACAGACCTTGCTTTGGACTATGAAAACGGAAAATTCAGCGTTATGAATATGGAGCAGTACGTTGCGTTGGTGAAAAAATGCGTTGATATCATCCCGCCTAACGTTGTGATACATAGATTAACAGGGGATGGCGACAAACGCCATTTGATAGCCCCTATGTGGAGCGCGGATAAAAAACGTGTTCTTAACGCCTTGAACAATGCTTTAATAAAAAGCTAAAGCCATCGGTTCAAAGTCCGGTGGCTTTAGCTTTTTATAATATAATGTTTTTAAAGGCTTTCTATAATACCCGCATCGTATTTTAAAATCATTGCGGCATCAAGGTTGTCCGAGGCACCGTCGTTATTAACGTCTGCCAACGTCTCGTCCACGTTTTCGATTATACCTGCATCGTATTTCAAAATCATTGCGGCATCAAGGTTATCAACCTCACCATCGCCGTTTACGTCGCCTTTGGTGTAGTTCGATTTAAATACTATATTTGCGTTTTCAAGAGGTTCGTTAGCATACGCAATAGATATTTGCTGCCATTCTTCCTCAGTCCCACCGTAATACACAGTTTCAAGCGAGGTGCAGCCATCGAACGCATATTCACCGATACTTGTCACACTATTCGGAATGGTTATGCTTGTAAGCGAGGTGCAGTAATCGAACGCCTCCTCACTAATGCTTGTAACGCTGTTTGGGATAGTGATGCTTGTAAGCGAGGTGCAGGCATAGAACGTATAGACACCAATGCTTGTAATTCTATTCGGAATGGTTATGCTTGCAAGCGAAGCGCATTGAGAAAACGCACGCAAACCAATGCTTGTAACGCTATTCGGGATAGTAATGCTCGTAAGCGATCTGCAGTCATAGAACGCAGTGTCCGCAATCAATTTTGTTCCGGGTTTAAACGTGAACTCACCTTCAAAATCGCTACTAACTTCAATTAAACAGTTATCAATGTATAATACTCCATTTTCCCAATTGTTTTCATCGTTATAATAATCTGTGTTATAGAACACATCCTCACCAATGCTTGTAACGCTATCTGGGATAGTGATGCTTGTAAGCGAGTTGCAGGAATAGAACGCATAGTTACCAATGCTTATAACGCTATTCGGAATGGTTATGCTTGTAAGCGAGTTGCAGTCATAGAACGCAGAGCCGGCAATCAATTTTGTTCCGGGTTTAAACGTGAACTCACCTTCAAAATCGCTACTAACTTCAATTAAACAGTTATCAATGTATAATACTCCATTTTCCCAATTACTTGCATCGTTGTAATAAGCGGTCCCATTAAACGCACTGGAACCAATGCCTGTAACGCTATACGGGATAGTTATGCTTGTAAGAGAAGTGCAGTTACCGAACGCATAAAGACCAATACTTGTAACGCTATTCGGAATGGTTATGCTTGTAAGCGAGTTGCAGTCATAGAACGCATAGTCACTAATGCTTGTAACGCTATCAGGGATAGTGACGCTTGTAAGCGAGGTGCAGTCATCGAACACAGACCGACCAATGTTTGTAACGCTATCAGGGATAGTGACGCTTGTAAGTGAGGTGCAGTTCTCTAACGCAGAGGCACAGATGCTTGTAACGCTATTCGGAATGGTTATGCTTGTAAGCGAGGTGCAGTCAAAAAACGTAGAGTAACCAATTCTTGTAACGCTGTTAGGGATAGTTATGCTTGTAAGCGAGGTGCAGCCAAAGAACGCATTGTCATCAATACTTGTAACGCTATTGGGGATAGTAAGGCTTGTAAGCGAGGAGCAGCCTTTGAACGCATTCACACCAATGCTTGTAACGCCATCGTTTATAACAACGGTCTTTATTTCATCGCTGTATTGTTTCCATGCATCACCATAGGGATAAGAAACATAATCCATCTCGCCTTCGCCGCTTATGGTAAGGGTGCCTTCGTCATCAAGAACCCAATCAAGGCTTCCCCAAGTGCCGTTTGCTTCTGTTGCCGCAGTAGCAGGAACGGTTAGAGAGCCGACGATGATTAAAACAAAAAGTAATAAGCTAACAACTCTTTTCATAAAAAATTCTCCTTGTGTTTTTTATTGTTACTTTGCTTTAATTTTGAAATAAGCTGTAGCGAGAATCGCTACAGTTTTTATAATTGCGATTAACTTAGGTGTTTTTCATAATAACGCTTTCCATGATATCTGCCGCATCCTCACAATAATCAAGGCAGCTTTCAAGGTCTTCGTATATGTTTGTCCATATAATAAGCTCTCTTGTATCCTTTTCGTTGCAGAAAAGGCCGTGCAACAGCTCGCTGTGAAGGTTATCGCCATCACTTTCAAGCGTGTTTACGTGCACAAGCTTGTCCTTAATAAGCTTGCTGGATTTAAAGCTTCTAAACTCCTCCGTAGCTTCCTTAAGCGCGGCGGCACAGCGAACGATAAGCTTGGAAAACCTTAAAGCGCCTTCTTTTATATCGTCCACGTTGTACATATATATGCGGCGCGTTGTATCGTCCAAAGCATCCACTATATCATCAAGCTTTGCGGAAAGCTGCAATATGTCCTCACGGTCGATAGGCGGCAAAAACTCGTGCATTAAGCATCTTGTCATATCGTGCCTTGCTATATCTGCGCGGTTCTCAATCTCGTGCATAGCATCCACCTTGGATTGAAAACCGTCACGCTTGAAGCCGGAAAGCGAGCTGTCAAGATATGCCGCGGCTTCGCAAATTATATCTGCGGTATTGCAGAAATAATCAAAATAGTTGTAATCCTTCTTTTTTTCTCTTGCCATTATAACGTCCTCCTAAAACAGAAGCTGAAAAAGCTTAACCATTAAATATCCTAATAAACCACATCCGGGGAAGGTAAGCACCCAAGCAAGCACCATCTCCTTAACAACCTTCCAGTTGATAGCGGAAAGGCGTTTGGAAGCGCCAACACCCATTATTGCAGTTGTTTTCGTGTGCGTGGTACTAACAGGGATACCCGTAACGCTTGCGATAAGCAAGCAAGCGGCACCGCCCATATCAGCGGCAAAGCCTTGATACGTTTCAAGCTTTACCATATCCATACCAACTGATTTAATAATCTTGTATCCGCCGATAGAGGTGCCAAGCGCCATTACAACCGAGCAAAGTATCATAAGCCAAGGCTCGATATCGAAATTAGCAGTAGTATCGCCGCCTTGCATCATCGTGATGCCAAGCATAAAAACGCCTATGAACTTAAGCCCGTCCTGCGCGCCGTGCATAAACGCCATGGAAGCACCGCCAACAATTTGCGCGCCCTTAAAGAACTTAACCGTTTTTATTCTATCCATTCTGCGGCATATTGTTTCTATGATCTTGGTCATTAAAAAGCCCATGCCCAAGCCTAAAACGCTGGAAAGCACCAAGCCAAGCAAAACCTTGCCCCATTCGGAAAACACAATAGCTTCGGAAAAGCTGTTTTGAAGCGCAATAGCCGCCCCTGTAAGCCCTGCGATAAGCGCGTGGCTTTCGCTGGTGGGGATACCAAACGCCCAAGCCGCCGTTGCCCATACAACTATAGCAAACAAAGCGGCACACAGTGCCAAGGTTTGGTCGGAGGTGGTAATGCTTTCGCTTCTGAAGTTTGCCATGTTCATTATTGTAGAAGCAACCTTTTGGCTAACTATTGACATAACAAAAACGCCCAAAAAGTTAAACACAGCCGCCATTAATATTGCCGCCTTCGGCTTCATAGCGCGTGTGGAAACGCAGGTGGCAATAGCGTTTGGGGCATCCGTCCAACCGTTTACAAGGATAACCCCTAAAGTAAGCACAACCACTATTATCATGGCGGGGTTTTCTACAATTTTACTTATAAATTCAGTAAAACTCATATACTACTGTCCTTTACTCCTCTTCGTCCTTATCTTTATTCTTTTCATCTACAACTTTTTTTGTAACGCGCGCCCACTCCAAACGGTGGTTGTCAATTTCTTCGCCCTTAATTGAAAGCACGTCGGTTTCAAGCGTAAAGGTAGTACCGTCCGCAGGTATAGCACCGTACAAACCGAAAGCATAGCCGCCAAGCGTGTCATACTCGTCAACAGGCAGCTCAACATCCAAGGCTTCGGCAACCTCGTAAAGCATAACGCTGCCGCGTATAATCCAAGTGTCCTCCGACACTGCTTCTATATCGGGTCTTGCTGCTTCTTCGTCGGGGTCATCGTCAAAATCACCCATAATTTGGGAAAGCAAATCCGTCATCGTAACGATGCCTGCAAACCCGCCGTATTCATCAAGCACAACCGCAAAATGGTTGCGTATTTTCTTCATCTGTTTAAACAACACGTCCGCCTTGATGCTTTCAGGCACGAAATGCGCGGCGCGTACAGCGTTTTGCATAACAAGCTTTTTGTTGTTTCTGTCCTTTAGCGCAAAGTAGTCCTTAGCGCACAAAACGCCTTTTATCTCGTCAACCGTTTCGCCGCAAACGGGGTAGTAGGAAAAACGGTTTTCTATAATAATCTTTTCCCATTCCGCCATACTGTCCTCCTCCCAAAGAAAGGCAACGTCAGTACGGTGTGTGGCAAACTCGCCAACGGGCAAATCGTCAAACTCAAAGAGGTTATGTATAATCTCTTTTTCGTCGTCGTCGATAATACCCATACGCGTGCTTTCGTCCACCATTAGCTTAATATCGTCCTCGCTTGCTGCCTCCTCTGTTTCCTTGGGGTCTATCCCCATAAGGCGCAAAACGCCGTTGGTGGAAACGGAAAGGAACCACACGATGGGCGCGGTTAAAGTTGCAACGAACCTTAAAAGCCCACTCAAAGCAAGTGCCATCTTTTCCGACTTCTTCATTGCAACGCGCTTTGGAACCAGCTCACCGAAAACAAGCGTGATATACGAAAGCAGTACCGTTATAATGATAACGGAAACGGTGTTGGCGGCGGAGGCATCAAGCCCCCAATTTTCAAACAGCGGGTTGAGGTAAACGGCAAAGTTGCTTGCCGCAAACGCACTGCCCAAAAAGCCCGCAAGGGTAATGGCAACCTGTATTGTTGCCAAAAAGCGTGATGAATCTGTTGTTAATTTTTCCAACCGTGCGGCGCGTTTATCGCCCTTTTCCTTCATTTGGGCAATTTTTGCGTCATTCACGGACAGCACCGCAATTTCGGCACAGGCAAAGATTGCATTAAGCGCAATCATAACGAATTGAAAAATAATAGGGCCAACAATGTCCATAGTAAATTTGTATTTCCTCCGTAATTAATATTAACCTTAAATTGAATAAGATTATAAACGTGCTTTAAAAGCTTGGGTATCAATCGAAGGTGTTGAGGGAGGAATAACAACCGTTATTAACCCTTGCCAAAAGTGAAGTGCAATTTTGCACAAAGAATCTGAAGCAGTATAAGTTTCCCGCCCCAGGGTCGTTGTCGCTCATAAACCAAATTTCTCCTTTTTACATATTTTTATGGATGTATTATATTGTGTAATTGAGTATACTTAATTAACAGTTTTTGTCTTATTTATTAATTTTGAGGCATTCATCAATATATTAAAGGCTTTAAAGCGAAACATTTGAAAAGATATTGACAAAAGCAAATAAAAGTGCTATATTTTCCATATAAATAATACAACAAAGCAGTATAATAGCTGTTATGGGGGAGTAATTCCGCACCACAAGTGCGGGGCAGGTCAACAGCAAGGCGGTATCGCCTGGTCTGCCATTAAAGGATGAGACTCATATACGTTTAGTATATGGGCTTTGTTTTTTAAGGAGGTTTTCTTTTGAAAGAGTATTTGAAAGGTGTTGAGCAGGTTTTAGATGATACAAAAACCTGTGTAAACGGTCTTAGCACGGGCGAAGCGCAGGAAAGGCTTGCGAAGTACGGCCCGAACAAGCTAAAGGAAGGCAAAAAGGTTTCACTTATCCGCCGCTTTTTCGGTGAGCTGGCAGACCCGATGATTATTATATTGATAGTTGCCGCGGCAATATCGGGCGTAATGGCAGTAATGGAAGGCGGGGAAGGAATAGCCGATGTTATCATTATTATGGCGGTTGTTCTGATAAACGCCGTACTTGGCGTTGTTCAGGAAAGTAAGGCTGAAGCGGCAATAGCCGCATTGCAGGAGATAGCCGCAGCAACCAGCAAGGTTGTGCGTGATGGGAACGTTCACACCGTAAGAAGTGAGGAGCTTGTTCCCGGCGATATTATCGTGCTTGAGGCAGGGGATTCCGTTCCTGCTGATGCAAGGATTATCGAATGTGCAAGCCTAAAAATAGAGGAAGCGGCTTTAACCGGTGAATCCGTACCCGTAAATAAGCAGGTAGAAACGCTTACAGCGGGTAGCGGCGGAGACGTGCTGCTTGGCGACCGTAAGAATATGATGTATATGGGCAGTACGGTTGTGTACGGTAGAGGCAAGGCAGTTGTAGTGGCAACTGGTATGGATACCGAGATGGGTAAGATAGCCGATGCGTTGACTAAGGCAGAGGATGGCGAAACTCCTTTGCAGATGAAGCTTAACCAGCTTAGTAAAATCCTAACCGTGCTTGTTCTTGTTATTTGTGCCGTTATATTTGGTATACAGCTTTTGCGCGCAGGCGATTTTAACGGCGGCGTTGTTATTGATACGTTTATGATAGCCGTAAGCTTGGCAGTTGCCGCAATACCGGAGGGCTTGGCGGCTGTTGTTACCATAGTATTGGCTATCGGCGTAACCAATATGTCAAAGCGCAAGGCTGTTATCCGCAAGCTTACCGCTGTGGAAACGCTTGGTTGTACACAGATAATATGCTCCGATAAAACGGGTACCTTAACGCAGAATAAAATGACGGTTGTGGAAACCGTTGCAGATGATAAAGCACTTCATACAAACGCTATGTCCTTGTGTAGTGATGCTGTGCAGGGTGAGGACGGAAACGCTGTTGGTGAGCCTACTGAGTGCGCGCTTGTAAATGCCGCAACCGCAGAGGGGCTTCCGAAGAATGAGCAGGCTTTGCTTTATCCCCGAATAGGTGAGGCACCTTTTGACTCTATGCGTAAGATGATGTCCACGGTTCATAAAACAGGCGATGGTGCGATAGTTCAGTACACCAAGGGCGCACCGGACGAGGTTTTGAAGCGATGCACAAGCGCTTATTTCGGTGGCAAGGCAGTACCGCTTACTGATGAAATAAGGGCAAATATACTTGCCGCTAATAAAAATATGGCAGATCAGGCGCTTCGCGTTTTGTGCGCCGCTATGCGCGTTTGGAACGAGGAGCCGTCTTCCTATGAGCCTGAATACCTTGAAGCGGAGCTTTGCTATTTGGGCCTTTCGGGCATGATAGACCCAATACGCCCCGAGGTTAAGGATGCAATTGTTGAATGCCGTAGCGCGGGTATACGCCCGATAATGATAACGGGTGACCATAAGGACACCGCTGTTGCAATAGCAAAGCAGTTGGGCATTCTTGGCGAAAACCAGCGCGCTTTAACAGGTGCGGAGCTTAACGAGCTTTCGGACGAGTATTTGACAGAGCATATAGCTGATTATTCCGTATATGCACGCGTTCAGCCCGAGCATAAGGTGCGTATAGTTAAGGCGTGGCGTGATAACGGTTATATCACCGCTATGACAGGTGACGGTGTAAACGATGCACCCTCTATTAAAATCGCGGATATAGGCGTTGGTATGGGTATAACGGGTACAGACGTTACTAAAAACGTTGCCGATATGGTGCTTGCAGACGATAACTTTGCAACCATAGTTTCCGCTGTTGAAGAGGGCAGAAGAATATACGATAATATACGAAAAGCAATACAGTTCCTTCTTTCCTCTAACCTTGCAGAGGTGTTTGCAATATTCGTTGCCACACTTATAGGCTTTACGGTTCTTGAAGCACCGCATTTGCTGTGGATAAACCTTGTAACGGATTCGCTCCCTGCGCTTGCTTTGGGTATGGAGGCTGCAGAGGGTGATATTATGAGGCGTAAACCCCGTAATCCCAAAGAAGGCATTTTCTCCGGCGGCTTGGGCTTTGACGTTGTGTTCCAGGGTATAATAGTTGCAACGCTAACTTTAACCTCGTTCTTTGTTGGACATTATATAGAATTTGGCAACTTTGAAATAGGCAATAGCGCAGTTGGTACAACTATGGCGTTCTTAACGCTTTCATTGGTAGAGATAATCCATTCCTTTAATATGCGTTCCAGAAGAAAGAGCGTGTTTGCGCTTAAATCGCACAACAAGGTGCTTTGGGGTGCTATGCTACTTTCTTTGGTGCTTACCACGCTTGTTGCGTTCGTTCCTTTCTTGCAAAAGGCATTTGGCTTCTATCAGGGCTTAACCTTTAAAGAATACGCAATAGCGCTTGGCATTGCTGTTTTGATACTTCCCATAATAGAGATAGTAAAGCTTGTTCAACGCTTAGCTAAAAAATAAACCGAATAACAACGATGGCGGCACAAAATCGTGCCGCCATTTTTGTATATTGTAATCTTATACTTTCGCGTATTCTTTTATTATACCGATAATGATATTTACACAGCTTTCCATTTGCTCCGCGGTAGTATGCTCATAAGGCCCGTGGAAGGCAAAACCGCCAGTTCCCAGATTGGGGCAGGGAAGCCCCATAAAACTAAGCCTTGCACCATCCGTGCCGCCTCTTATGGGAACCTCCTTGGGCGTGATACCAAGGCTTTCCGTAACTCGCTTTGCCGTTTCAACTATGTGGAAGCAGGGAAGAATTTTTTCCTTCATATTCTTGTACTGCTCCTCTATTGCAAGCCTTGCCGTGTTCTCACCGTATTTTTCATTAATATGCTTTTCTATAAGCCTTAGGGTGTTAAGCTTTGCTTCAAATGCGGCGGTGCTGTGGTCGCGTACAATATAATAAAGGTGTGCAATTTCAACGTTGCCTTTGATATCACATAGATGATAAAAACCCTCGTAGCCCTCTGTTTTTTCAGGCGCCTCACAGGATGGAAGCATGGAGTTTATTTCCATGGCTACAAGCGATGCGTTTACCATAACGTTTTTTGCACTGCCCGGATGCACGTTTTTGCCGTTAATAGTCCATTCGGCTGAGGCTGCGTTGAAGTTTTCGTATTCAATTTCACCCGCCGCACCTCCATCAACGGTGTATGCAAAATCAGCACCGAAAAGCTTGGTATCAAAATGGTTTGCGCCCCTGCCTATCTCCTCGTCGGGCGTGAATGCAACGCTTATATTGCCGTGAGGTATGCTGTTTGTAACGATCTGCTCAAGGGCTGTCATTATATCTGCAATGCCCGCTTTATCATCGGCACCAAGCAAGGTTTCGCCGTTTGTTGTAATAAGCGTTTGCCCCTTTAGCGCTTTAAGATGAGGGAAATCCTTTGTTTTTAGCACTCTGCCGCTATCGCCAAGCACAACGTCTTCGCCGTTATAGCTTTCGTGTATGATGGGGGAACAGCCGTTGCCCTCAAAATCGGGTGCTGTGTCCAAATGTGCTATAAAGCCTATGGAAGATGCTTTTTCATATCCTGCGGTAGAGGGCAAATGCGCATATACATAGCATTTTTCATCAACGTGGGCATCATTTAGCCCAAGCTCCTTCAGCTCCTTAACAAGTGCTTCTGCAAGTGCAAATTGCGCTTGTGTGCTGGGCACGGTTTCGCTTGAATCATTGCTTGCGGTGCCAAATTTTACATAGTTTAATAATCTTTCGTGTGCTTTCATTATCGTTCTCCGCTCAACGCTCGCAAAGCGTTGCTTTATTGGTGCTTTCAAAAGCCAAAAGCTCGTTCGCAAACCGTTCAAGGGCTTCTTTGCTGAAATCGTCATAGCGCGTAAAGGCTTCTGAAACGCTTTCGAAGCTGTAATCATAAAACTTGTATTTGAAAAATATACACGGCTTATCGTTATCGTGGTTATAATGAGCTGTTACAACGAAGGGAAAAGTAAGCTCTTTTGATCTTGCACGCACTTTCCATTTGCACTTGCGTTTTCCTTTGCTAAGTGCCATAAACATTTTTGCAAGGCGTTTTATACTGCGCTCCTTTAAGTAAACGCATATCTCGTGCGGGTATCGGCAGGACATATTAACGTAGATTCTGTCCTCAACCCTTTCAAACTGAACAAATTCAGCGTATCTAAGCATGGCTAAAACAAAAACCGCTCTGCTTTGTCAATATCGCCCGCGCCCATAAACAGCACAATGTCGCCATCCGTTGCGTTTTCCTTTATGTACTTAGCGATACCCTCGAAGCTGTCGATATACACCCCGTTTTCAACAGCGTTTGCCAAAGCCTCTGAGCTTACGCCGTATATATTGTCCTCTCTTGCAGAGAAAACATCGGCAAACACTTTAACGTCAGCACCGTCGAAAGCTGTAATGAAGCTATCAAAAAAGTCGTGCAGGCGTGAATACGTGTGTGGCTGAAAAACAGTAATAATGCGCTTTTTGCCAAGACTTTTGGCAGCAGCAAGCGTGGCTTTTATCTCGTCGGGATGATGTGCATAGTCGTCATAAATAACCGCGCCGTTAAGAGCTCCCTTGTACTCAAAGCGTCTGCCAACGCCCATAAAGTCCTTAAGCCCCTTTAGTATGGCTTCATCAGGCACTTTGGAGATAAACGCCGCGGCAACAGCCGCAAGTGAGTTGGATATATTATGCTCACCCGGGATAGAAAGCTCAGCCCTAAACACCTCGCGCTTTTTAAATACAAGCGTGTAAGAGGGGAGCCCGTTTTCGATTTTTATATCCTTGGCGTAAAAATCTGCGTTTTCGTCTTTAATTGAGTATGTATAAGTCTTCTTGTTGCAGCCTGCCATACATTCCATTGCGTGCACGCTGTCTTTGTTTACTATAACACATCCGTTTTCTGCCGTGTTGCTTATAAAGGTTTTAAAGGATTGCTCCATCCTTTCAAGATTGTGGAAAAAATCGGTGTGGTCCAGCTCTACGTTAAGAACAACGGAAACCGTAGGGTAGAACTGCAAAAAGCTGTCTTTATACTCGCAAGCTTCGAAAACAAAGTTACCGTCGTGACCGGTGCGGAAGGTGGAGGATATGCTTGGCAATCTTGCCCCGATAAGTATTGTAGGGTCAAAGTCCTTAAAGGAAAGGAATATTTGAGAAAGTATGCCGCAGGTAGTAGATTTACCGTGTGTTCCTGCAACGGCAATAGAGTTTGGATATTCCTTTGCAATAGCCCCCAAAAGCTCTGCTCTGCTTATTGCGGGTATTCCCGCTTCGCGTATATAAACCATCTCAGGGTTATCCTCGCTAACAGCGGCGGTATAAACGGCTATATCGCATCCCGCGCAATTATCCTTGCGAGTTTCATAAAACACTTTAATACCTTCAGCTTCAAGGCTTTGGGTGGTATCGCTTTTCCTTCTGTCGTACCCCTTAACTTCTTTGCCGCTACGCTTTAATATAAGCGCTAAGGAGGACATACTTATACCGCCAATACCCACAAAGTAATAGCTGTTATAATTATTTATATCAAACTGCAATTAAATTCACCTCTGCAAATAATCATAGATATTATATAATAACATATAATATGCAAAAATAAAAGAAAAATTTTTGGTTATACTTAATTTGTTATAAAATTAAGGAGTAGATTAAATGAAAATAACAGAAATAATCGTAAGAAAGCGTTTTTCGTCCGGTCCGTTATACGCGATAGTAACCGTTATTTTTGACGGTGTGCTGGCGGTACACGATATCAAAGCTGCGAAAAGGCAAAGCGGAAAGCTTATTGCGGTTATGCCAACGCGCACGGACGCGTTTGGTAAAATCCGCGACGTTGTGCACCCAACGGACGATGAGTTTAGAGAACAGTTGGAGAGGGAAATAGAAAAGAAGCTGTTTGCGTAGAGAATACTTATTAGTTAAACAGCATGTTTTAAAAAACAACCGTTTGTGGCGGTTGTTTTTTAACTGGATACATTTTATTGGTATGAGTAAACTGTTCTGTTGTAGCCGCAAAGAGGGCATTGGTCGGGCGGTGTAGTACCCGTATGGGTGTGCCCGCAAACGCTGCATCTCCACACAACGTCCTCGCTTGCTTGATATCTGGTGTTGTCTTTTGTGTTGGACATATATCTGTTTATAATTCTGCTGTGCTCGCCCTCAACATTTCCTGTGGCGTTAAACATATCTGCAAGCTTTTCATAGCCTTCAAGCTCTGCTCTTGCGGCAAGCTGCGGGTAGGTGTATTTGTATTCTTTCTCTTCGCCGTCAAAGCTGTTTTTTAAGGCGTTTTCTTCTTCCTCGCCGTTCATTTCTCTGTACCAGTTCCTTGCGTGCGCGTATTCCTCGTCTGCCAATTGCTTGTATAAACGTGCAAGGTCGTGGTTGCCGTTGCTTTTGGCGTTGTCTGTTAATATCATATATCTAACGTGCCCTGATGATTCGTGCTCGAACGCTTTCATTAAGTTACCAAGGCTTTCGCTGTCTTTGTTATAATGCATAAACTGTCCCCTTTCTTTTTCTATTGACAGTTTATGCTGTTAATCATCATTTTGATAGGTTGAAATAATCTTCTGCTGTTATACCATAATAGCTGAAGCTTTTGTATTCCTCTTTAATAAGCAAAGCGTTTCGCAAAGTGCCCTCGTATTTCATGCCAATATCAAGGGCAAGCTTTTCGGAGGCGGTGTTGCCAACAAGTATTCTTGCTTCTATTCTGTTAAGCCCAAGCTTTTCAAACCCTGTATATAAAACCGCCCTTGCCGCTTCGCGCATATAGCCTTTTTTGCGGTGTAAGTGGGAAAGAACGTATCCAAGCTCGCCCTTGTTATTTCTTGTGTCGATGTTTGCAAACCCACAGGTTCCAATAAGCTCATCATTTTCTTTTAACGCAACACCCCAATCCGTGCAGCGCCCTTTGCGGTATTCCTTTAGTAAATATTCTATATGTCCTTTTGTTTCGTCCAAATTAAGGTGCGGCGACCACATAAGGTATCTCGACACTTCTTCCTCGCGGGAGTAAGTGTACATATCATATAAATCCTTTTCGGAAATTTTGCGCAGTACAAGCCTGTTTGTTTCAATGCGTGGCAAATCCGTAAATAGTTTGCGGTATTTTTTGTCGTCCAAAACATCTCACCTCTTGATTAGTATAATACTAAGATTATCAAAATGCAACACAGTATCTTGTTATTAAATTTGAAAAAATCTTATTGACATATACAAGATTATGGTGTAAAATACAGTAAGCGCGTTATTATGGCATTTAGTTTTGGAGGGGTGTCTTTCACATGAAAAAGAATAACAAATTAAAGAAAATCGTTATTATTGTTCTCATTGTTGCTTTGGTTGCAGGCGTTGTTGCCTTTGTGTTGGGCCGCAATGACGATGCTGATGAAATCACGCTTGTTGATATACCGATTATCACATATTTCGGTGTTACAAACAGCTCTACAACACCTGAGGATATCATCGCTGTTGAAAGAGACCTTAATAATGTACTTATCACCGATGGCTATGCAGTGAAGCTGTTCCTCGCACCTGAGGAAAGGTATGAAACCATGATTTCTTCCGCAAAAACCATGATGGATGCGTACATGGAAAACAACAAAAAAACTTCAAGCGAGAAGCTTGGCTTTGAATATAAGTTTGATTATGCAACTTCTACCTTTGAGTTTAAGTGTGATGCAGATGCCAAAACGCCCGCTGTTGTTTATAATCAGGACACTATTATAGAAATGCTTGATGACGGCAAGGAAATTTATCCTAACGTTCCTTCTATCGACGTAATGCTTGTTACTGATTATGACAATTATTTTGAAATGGCGCAAAACGGTGAGTTTACAAGGCTTAACAGTTCTCTTACCGATATTGCAAAATCCTTGAAGCAATCCATCCCCAACGCTTTCTTTGAGGCATTAAAGCTTAACAATAGCGGCGATATATACGGCGTTCCCAGCGTTCAGGTTGTTGGCGAATACGAGTTTATGGTTTACGATAAGGATCTGCTTACAAAATACAATGTTTCTAAAAACCAGCTTTTGTCTGTTGAAGATCTTGATTCCTACCTTAAAACAGTTGCCAATGATGCAGAGGTTGACGTTATTCCTTTGCTAAACGCTCCTCAGTCTTCTCCGTTGGAGCTTTCTGATGGCAAATCCATTGGTATAACCTTCAACGGCGCGCTTGACCTTCCTTTTAGAAATGACGATTATATGGCCTATTATGCAACTATCGCTCGTTACCGTTCTCTCGGCTATATGGGCGAGGTTGGTGCAGATATCGAAAGCTCTGATTTTGCCGTTGCTTTCTTCTCCGGTACCGAAGATGAGGTAAAGGCTCTTGCTGAAAAGACAGGCAAGAACTTGGTATACAACAAGTTCTCTATGCCTTACGCTACCAGCACCGAAGTTGGTGCGGCTGTTTTCTGCATCTGTGCTGAGAAGAAGTATTCTGTTAGCAAGTCTGATTTCGGTATAGACTTTGTTTGTAAGCTTAATGCGCCTAAGAGCCAAACGGATATTAAAAATATTCTTCTTTACGGTGCTTTAGGTATAAATTACGCTATTTCCGAAACCGACGGCAACGTTGAATATGCAAACGGCAATACATACAGCATGGAGAACCTTTATACCGGTCATACTCTCCACGCGCATCACGCTGTTGATAAGGGCGTTAATGCTGAATGGATAGCAAGTGCTCAAGCTCATAATCTTGACCTTGTTGTATCCAAGCTTTCCGGCTTTAAGTTTGAAACCAACGTTTATTCCGTTGACGGTTTGAACGGTGAATCTTTTAGAATAGCTGGTCCCGATTATCTTGCAGTTATGGATAACATCGTAAGCAGCATATATTCCGATTATATTAACGGTATATCCGGCGCTGTTGACCTTGATGATTTCAACGCTCGCGTTGATGACCTTATCCGTGCAGACATTGCTAACGAGGTTCAAAAACTGTTTGAGGCTTCCGAGGAAAAGAGGATGTCTGTAACTTTCGAAGAACAGATCCGTGCAGACGAAGCTTGGATGGCTACAAAAACCGAAGAAGCTGCAAGCTCCTCTTTGTTTGACCTTAAGGAAACCGTTAAGGCAGAGCTTACTGCTGAGCTTACCGTTATGTATAACAGCTTGGGCGTTACCGATGCTGAAGAAATAGCAACTCGTCTTAATAAGGACATTACTGATGAGCTTATTGAAGAACGCTTGAACAAGAATTATACAGAGCAGGAAATCAAAGAAGCTGCAGAAGCTAAGCTTAACAGCTATATTGCGGGCGAGATTGCCGTTAAAATAGCTGAGTATAGAAGAACTGAGGCTTACGCTGCTACTGTAAACGCATATATTAACTCTGCTGAGTTTAATGCTATAGTTGCTGAACGCTTTGAAGACGAACGCGATGAAGCATACTTTGAAGTGTTGGACAGCGAAATTGAAGACAAGCTTTTCACATTCAGCGAAGAGATAGTTACAAAGATAGACGCTGCAATTATTGAAGCTAACGCTAAGTTTATCGCTGATAATAAGGACAAGGTTTCCGAAAAAGAGCTTTCCGAGATTACTCTTTGCGCAGGCTTTAGCGAGCTTTTGGATAATATGCTTAGATCGCAGTATTACGACCTTAAGGGCGAACCTAAATAAAGCTATTACTTGATAGAAGCGCAAGCTCTTAATACGGGCTTGCGCTTTTTATAACAATTACGGAGGATTTTATGTTTGCTGATGCTATTGAAAGGGTAGGAGAGTATACCCGCCCACTGATATATATATTTAGAAACTATGGCGAAACCGTTGTTACTCCGGGGTCTGCAACGATGTTTTTCGTGAACGAGGAGGGCTGTGCCGTTACTTGCAGGCACGTTGCGGAAACGATACTTGCATCCCATAATGTTAACAACAAATATGCACAGTTTAAAAAAGCCAAAGCCCAGCTTGTTAATGAAAAAAACAGAATGCAGATGCTAAAAAAGTTAGAGCTTGAGTATGGATATAAAAAAGGCGTTACGGTTAATATGAAATGCAACTTTAAAGGCTGTGTTTTTCCTGTTAAAGAGATTACTTGCCACATCCATAAGCATTATGACCTTGCAATAGTTCGCTTCAAGGGCTTTGAAAAGCGTATGTATAACGATTATGCAATTTTTGCCGACAATGCTGATACCTTGCGTCCCGGTCAAAGCCTTTGCCGTGTTGGGTTCCCGTTTCCTGAGTTTACTAATTCAATTTATAACGGTATTACCGACGATATCGAGTGGGGCGACGTTTCTAATATAAATACCCCCCGTTTTCCGATAGACGGTATGGTTACACGGCACGTTGCAAAGGACGGAAAAATTTGCGGCGTAGAGCTAAGCACCCCCGGGCTTAAAGGGCAAAGCGGTGGGCCTTTGTTCGATAAAAACGGTGTGGTTTACGGCATGCAGTACGAAACGCGCCATTTAAACTTAGGGTTTAGGTTTGATGAAAGCGGAACGCCGATAAAGGATGCAAACAAAAACGGTACCTCGCAAGCTTTTTTGCACGTTGGTCATTGCCTTAGCGCAGAGATAATTAAAGCGTTTTTAAAAGATAACGGTGTAAAGTTTTATACCGAAACGGGCGTTGTTGAATAATATGATAAAACTTTAAATTAGTATATAGTTTAACATCGGATGTAAATATTTTGTTATTTTACATAAAAATAGAGTTGACAATTATACGGTTTTATTATAAAATGCTATTAAGACAATGCAAAGCGTGTGCCTTTGCAAATTTATTTAACTAAGGAGAGAAGAATATGAAGAAACGTTTAGCTTGCTTATTGCTTGTTATCGTGCTTGTTGTTACCTCCGTTTGCGTTGCAGTTCCCGCTGTTGCTATAAGCGATGCGGAATTCGTTGCGCCGGTTATAACAATACCCGAAACGCTTGTTGTTCCCGACAACGATATGTTGACGAATAATGTTACTTACTATCTTGCAGAAGGCTCCAGGTGGGAACAGCTTGTTACTGCGGACTTTATGGCTGAGGGCTTTAAAAGCCGCGGTACATATAACTATCAAAAGTACATAGTTGTTCATAACACAGGTGCTTATCCTGTTTCTTCTACCGCACTTGCTAACCATACATACGGTAAAACTACCGATGCAGAGGTTTCTTGGCACTTCACTTGCGGTAACGACGGTATTTATCAGATGATACCCGTTAACGAAAAGGGTTGGCACGCAGGCGGTAACTATTGGGGTACTGATGATGTTGAAATTAAGCTTAACATGGGCTGGGTTCAAGATGCTTCTAACAGCACCGGTATCGGTATTGAAACTGCAACCCCCGGCTTCCCTGCAGACAGTACCTCTAGCGGTGAACATTGGGATAGCGAAGAGATGTATGAGTGGTATGAAAATACCTATGACAGCACTGCAACCTATCTTGCAGAGCTTGTAGCATCCCTTTGCGTTCGTCTTAATTTTAACCCCTACACCCAGATAGTACAGCATTTCAATACCGCAAATAAAAATTGCCCTATTCAGATGCGCTATGTATTTGGTACAAACGCTCAGTTTACTACCTACGGTACATATTACAAGGTATTCCTTGACAGAATGTATGACTATTATGAAGCGTTTGGTGGCTCCTATGTATCTACCGATACGTTAAAGAACACTTATTATAACCCCAGCTCTATTGTATATAACAAGGGTCTTTATAAGGCAAATGCAGAAACCACAGTTTACCGTGCAGGTAACACCACCACAGGTGCTGTTGGTACCGTTGATGCTAACACCGTTGTTGATGTTAAGGTTGTTGGTTTTGATTGGGGTAAGATCACCCTTGCTAACGGTACTGAAGGCTGGGTTAAGCTTGATGCTTTTACATACGTTACCGATGATTATGATTATGGTACATATAGAACAGAGGGCGGCGAAATAATTGAGATAACCGCTATTGACGGTACTACAGGCACCTATGCCGGCGGCACAGTTGATATGACTAAGGTCACAAGAGTTTACAAGGTTGAAGTTGAAAACGATACCGAGTTTGGCTCTGAGCCCAAATATTTCGCTTCCGGCGAATCTTTCTCTGTAACAGCAGTTGCTCCTGTTGCTCCTCTTCTTTACGACATTTGGGAAACCACCGATGGCGTTGCGAAGATAGAGAACAAGGAAGCAGAAAAAACAACCGTTACCGTTCTTAACTCCGATATTAAGCTTAAAGCTACCTATCGTGACAAGTATTTCCTCTCTGTAGAATACGGTGTTGGTTCCGGTAAGTATGACGTTGGTGACGAGGTTACCGTTACCGCAAGAGCAAGAGTTGGTTATACCTTCACAAATTGGTCTGTTGTAAGCGGTGAGGGCACCTTTACGGATGCAAATGCTGCTACCACTAAGTTTGTAATGGGTCAGGACGATACCGTTATTACGGCAAATTATCAGATATCTAAGGATATTGACCTTTCCGGTCTTACAAACTTTGCACTTAACCAAAGCTATACCTTTAAGTGGAGAGATGCAACGGGAGATGGCATAGAATGGCGTGGCAGTTTGAAGGACCTTGAGCTTAAGAAGCTAACTGATGGTAAGATTGCCACTTCCGGCTTTTCCGAAATACCAAGCCTTTATGTTGGTGTTATGGGCACTAATGGTATGGCAGAGGTTGTAGTAAACCTTAGCGAAGCAAAGAAGATTAATAAGGTTGTGCTTCGTGATATTGCTGATAACGGTGGCTCTTTTGCTGATCTTATCAGCACGTCGATTGCTGTTTCTATATCTGATGACGGCGTTGAATATACGCCTGTTGAAGGCCTTGTTGATACGCTTTACTTCTCTTACAAGGTTGGCGAAGACGGCTCTGTAACTCAGTTTACTAACCTATACACACACTCTATAGACTTTGCGCAGATAAGTGCTAAGTTCGTTAAGATAAGATTCCAATCCAGTAAGTACCTTATGACGATTACCGAAGTTGAGGTTTACGGCCCCACTGTACAGGGTGACGAGCCTGTTGTAGAGCTTGGTGATGCTAACGGTGACGGTGAGATAGATAATCTTGATGCTGCTGCAGTTCTTAAGTATGATGCAGGTGAGATTGATGAAATCAGCAACTGTGACGTTAACAACGACGGTGAGATAGACAATCTTGATGCTGCTCTTATCCTTAAATACGATGCGGGCATTATTGATAAGTTTTAGTTTTTAATGGCTTCTAAAATCCTTTGTATTATGTAAATACATAAAGTGAATATAGAACAAAAAGACGATTTTGAAAGAAACCGTCTTTTTGTTCGTCTATAAGAATTGGGTGATTGATATGATAAGTTTGCGTGAAATGGAGAAAAAACTGTTATCAGGGCATATAGGCAACGGCAATGTTGTTGCGGATTTTACTATTGGTAACGGCAACGATACGCTGTGGTTAGCAAAGCGCGTGGGCGAAAACGGATTTGTTTACGGCTTTGATATACAACAGCAGGCTGTTGATAATACTAAAGCTTTGCTTGCGGAAAACGGCGTTGAGGATAGGTGTAATATTATCTGTGACAGCCATCATAAGCTACTTGAATATATAAAAACGCCTATCAATGCAGGTGTTTTCAACCTTGGTTTTTTACCCGGTGGCGATAAAGGTATAACAACCTTGCGAGAAACTACCATACCCGCAATAAAGGATGCGATATCTTTGGTTAAGGCAGGCGGCTGCTTGCTTATAGCCGTTTATCCGGGGCATGAAGAAGGGCGGCTTGAAGGCGATATGATATGCGATATGCTTTCAAAGTATCAGCAAAAGCACCTTTCGGCGTACCGTTTTTGCGTTCTTAACGCGCCAACCTCGCCTTACTTTATTTTTATTGAAATCAGCCCTAAATACAAAGGGGAGGTATAGCTTTATGGAAGCGTTGACCCATTGTAAGCTGTTTGAGGGGATACCGCTTGCGCGCATTTTGTTGATAAAAAGCAAAATAGGTGCAATAGAATTTGGCTGCGGTAACGGCGAGGTGATAATACACCAAGGAGAAAGCACGGAAAAGCTTGGCGTTGTATTATCTGGCGAGATAGAGGCTGTTCATTATCGTTCTGACGGTACGTATACCGTTATTTCGGTGCTTGGCGAAGGGGAAGTGTTTGCGGATTTCCTTGCCGCTGACGATACCGCGCACAGCCCCGCAACCGTTTCTGCACGCGGCGCGTGCCGTGTGTTGCTGATACCGTTTGCGGCACTGTTTTCAAGCCTTGATGGTTTTGAAGCGGAGCAACGGGTAATCCTTGCCAACCTTTCAAAAATTTATGCAGAAAAATATTTTGAGCTTAAAGACAGGCTCGTTTGCATTTCTGCCACCACGTTGAGGGGGAAGCTTACAAATTATTTATATCTTATGAGCGAAAGAGCAGGAAGCGATACATTTACCATACCTTTTGACAGGGACGGATTGGCGGGCTATCTTAATGCAGACCGTTCCGCACTTTCACGCGAGCTTGCGAAAATGAAAAAAGATGGGCTTATTGAATATTATAAAAACAGCTTTAAATTAAGAAACGGCAAAAAATGATAAAATAGATATATTTGCTTGACAAATTATGTTTGTTTCGGTATAATCCTTTTAGAATTATAAGGAGGATGCAGCAGATATTCTGTTGCTGATTTTATGTAATGGAGTTTTTAAAAGAGCTTTCTGTTTTGTTTGAACACTTTGGCTTTTTTGCCGATAATTGGCAGTCTGTTATCATGTGGGTTATCGGTGCGGTTCTAATCTACCTTGCTATTAAGAAGGAGATGGAGCCCACACTGTTACTTCCCATGGGCTTTGGTGCAATACTTATGAATCTTCCTGCCGTTGAGGGTATGGAAGGCGTTGGTGAAGTGCTGGGCACTTTGTATAACGCAGGTATTAAGAACGAGCTGTTCCCGTTGCTTCTCTTCATCGGTATAGGCGCAATGATAGATTTTGGCCCGTTGCTTTCCAACCCCAAAATGCTTCTTTTTGGTGCAGCGGCTCAGTTTGGTATATTCTTCACCTATTTTGTAGCATCCTTTTTCTTCGATATACCCGATGCGGCTTCTATCGGTATTATCGGTGCTGCAGATGGCCCTACCGCGATAGTTGTTGCTCAACAGCTTGGCTCTAAATATGCAGGGCCTATAACGGTTGCCGCATACTCGTATATGGCGCTTGTTCCTATTATCCAACCGCCTGTTATCCGTCTTATAACAACGAGAAAAGAGCGTCTTATAAGAATGGAATATAAGCCTGCGGCTGTTTCTAAAACAACGCGTATTCTTTTCCCCATAGTTATTACCGTAATTGCGGGCTTGTTTGCACCCGCTTCCGTAGCACTTGTTGGCTTCTTAATGTTTGGTAACCTTATCAGAGAGTGCGGCGTTTTAGATAATCTTTCTCAAACGGCACAAAAGGAGCTTGCAAACCTTATTACCTTGATACTTGGTATTTCTATCGCTTTCCAGATGAATGCCGATAAGTTCCTTAAGGTTGATACTCTCCTTATTATGGGTCTTGGCTTGTTTGCATTTGTGTTTGATACCGTTGGCGGCGTTATGCTTGCTAAGGTGATGAACCTGTTCTCCAAGAAGAAGGTAAACCCCATGGTTGGTGCTGCAGGTATATCTGCTTTCCCCATGTCTTCCAGAGTAATACACAAGATGGGCTTGAAGGAAGATCCTCAAAACTTCCTGCTTATGCACTCCACCGCGGCTAACGTTTCCGGTCAGATAGCTTCCGTTATTGCGGGCGGCTTAATCCTTGGCTTGGTTCAAAAATTCCTTGGAGGTGCGTAAAATGAAAAAAGTATTAGTGTTTGGTTTGCTTTTGGCTGTTTTGTTCTCTTTGTTTACCTTAACTGCTTTTGCTGAATCTACGGATGCTAACAACGATGTTTCCACCGAAACTTCTGTTGATAACGTATCAACCGATAGCGATATTTCAAAAGAAGAGCTGTCCACCAATACAACAGGTGGCGAACAGTCTAAAGACGGCGTTATAAGCTTTGAGTTTTCTACTACAAGATTTCCCACCGCACTTAAGCATATGGCAATAGGTATGCTTGGCGTGCTTATAGTGCTTTCTTTGATAGCGTTAGTTGTTTTTGTGCTTAATAAGCTTTGTAAGCCCAGATAAACACAGAACACATAGTTAAGCATATAAAAAACTGACTTCGTTCTTCTAAGCGAAGTCAGTTTTTTGCATTTGTGTAAAATAAAGCGGCTGTTCTAAACAAGCTCGTTTAGGACAGCCGAAAGTGTTATTAACTTTTTAGTTTACGTTAACACGGTGCTTGCCGAATTTGCAAAACTTGTAATACATTAGCGTGCATAGCGCGCAAACGAACCAACCGGCAGGGTAGCCAAAGGCTATTGGTAAAATATCGTTGGATATAAAGTTTGAAACACAGTATAAATACACCTGTCTAAACCCAACAAACGATAAAAGCATTATAAGCATAGGAGCCTTCGTGTCACCCGAGCCGCGCAACGAAGCGGAGAATACTTGGTTTACACAGCAAAAGATATAAAACGGTGTTAAGTACTTTAGCAAGGTTCTCGCATAGAAGGCTACGTGTTTATCGGGGTTAAAAACGTTTGCAAGTGTTGGTGTAAACACCATAACTGCCGCGATAACAAAAACGGTAACGCCTGTTGCCATAAGGTAAGCTTGCATAGTACCTTTGCGTGCGCGTTTGATATCGTTTATGCCTAAGTTTTGCCCAACAAACGTTGTAACGGCAAGCGATATTGATTGAACAGGTAAGAATATAAACTGGTCAATTTTTGTATACGATGTCCAGCCCGATAAAAGATATTCGGGCGTGCCGTTTGCTCCAACTATGTATGATTGAACAAATATATTGGAAAACGCTGTAAGCGCCATTTGTATAGCGGCAGGGAAGCCGATACGGATGATGTTTTTAAGCGTTTGCATCTCTATTCTCAGTTCAGACCATACAAGCCTTATAACCGATTTTGTTCTAATCAAGGTTATAAGAACCAGCACCGCAGACAAGCCTTGTGAAATGATTGTTGCCAACGCAACACCGTCCGCCGCCATACCCAAAGCGTTTACAAAAACTAAATCTAAGATTACGTTAGAGATAGCGGAAACAACAAGAAAATAAAACGGGCGGCGCGAATCGCCAACAGCTCTTAAAATGCCTGAGCCCATGTTATATATCAAAAGACCAATGATACCCGAAAAGTAAATGATTAGATACTTTTTAGCATGCGGATAAATTGCGGAAGCGTCGTTATTGCTTCTAAGCATAATGTTTAACGCAAACGGTGTAATAAGTATCCCAACAACGGTAAAAACTACGGATAATATAAGCGTGAGAGCAATAGACGTATGAACTGCTGATTTAACCTTATTTTCGTTTTTTGCACCGTAGTATTGGGAAATAACAACGCCTGCACCGCTGGATAAGCCCATAAAAGTGCCTATAAGCATATTTATTATCGGCCCAACGCTGCCAACTGCCGCATACGCAGCATTGTTTTCGGTTTGACCAACAACCCACGTATCAACCATATTGTATAGCTGTTGAAACAGATTTCCTGCAAGCAAGGGCAATGCAAATTTTATAATATTGCCCGATATGCTCCCAACAGTCATATCAACGTCTTTTCGTTTTGAAACGGTCCGTGCTGTGTATGCCAAAATAAATGTCCTTTCTTTGCCGATGTGCTACTCAGCCTTCAACAATATGTCCCTTGCAACGTGTACGCCGCTTGCGGATGCGTGCGAAAGCGAGTGCGTAACGCCGGAACAGTCCCCTATAACGTAAAGCCCCTTGTGCTTGGTTTGAAGGTTTTTATCGATAGCAACCTCCATATTGTAAAACTTAACCTCAACACCGTATAAAAGCGTATCGTCATTAGCTGTGCCGGGGGCGATTTTATCTAAAGCGTAAATCATTTCTATAATACCGTCAAGTATGCGCTTGGGCATTACAAGGCTTAAATCGCCGGGTGTTGCCGCAAGGGTAGGGGTAATATAGCATTCTTCTACTCTGCGTTCCGTACTTCTGCGTCCGCGCACAAGGTCACCAAAGCGCTGTACTATAACTCCGCCACCAAGCATATTGGAAAGCCTTGCGATGCTTTCGCCGTATCCATTGCTGTCCTTAAAAGGCTCGGAAAAATGCTTGCTTACAAGAAGCGCAAAGTTTGTGTTTTCCGTGTGCTTGGATTTGTCCTCGTAGCTGTGACCGTTTACCGTAACGATGCCGTTGGTGTTTTCGTTTACAACAACGCCGTTAGGGTTCATACAGAAGGTACGCACAAGGTCCTCAAACTTTTCGGTGCGGTATACTATTTTACTTTCGTATAGCTCGTCAGTAAGATGTGAGAAAACAGCCGCAGGCAGCTCAACCCTAACGCCGATGTCAACACGATTGGATTTTGTGGGGATATCAAGCTCGCGGCAAACGCCCTCCATCCATTTGCTTCCGCTTCTGCCAACGGAGATAACACATTTTTCACAAGTGTATTCTCCATCCTTTGTGTGTACCTTGTAGCCACCATCTACCTTAGATACGGTGGAAACCGCGGTGTTGAAATGGAAATCAACCTTGTCCTTAAGTTCGTTGTATATGTTTTCAAGAACAATATAATTAATGTCCGTACCAAGATGGCGCACCTGTGCATCCAGCAAGTGCAAGCCGTTTTCAAGGCACTGCTTTTTTATCTTGGTATTGGCAGTTGTATATAGCTTGGTGCCTGTTCCGCCGTGAGAAAGGTTGATCTCATCCACGTACTGCATAAGCTCCGTTGCTTGGCGCTTGCCAACATATTCATAAAGAGTGCCGCCAAATTGGTTGGTTATATTATATTTACCGTCGGAAAAAGCGCCTGCACCACCAAAACCGCTCATAATAGCGCAAACCTTGCACCCAATGCAGGATTTAACTTTTTTTCCGTCTATGGGGCATTTGCGGTTGCTTAAAGGGTTGCCAAGCTCAAAAACGGCAATATTTAAGCTTTTATTGCTTTTTGCAAGCTCGTACGCGGTAAAAATACCACCGGGGCCGGCGCCGATAATAATAACATCGTAGTTCATAAGTTTTCTCCTTCTATATATATATTTGCCGTAACAGTTATCCAACGGCAAACCAATACATATTTAATATATCACTAACGAATGAATTTGTCAATAAAAGCACTGTTAGTAATAATGAAAAGTTGACAAAATAGGATTATTATTATAAAATATATCTACTACTGCACGGAGGTGATTTTAATGACGGTTGTAGAGTTTTTTGCTTGCTCACCAATCGAGAATATGATAAGCTGTTTTTCATTGAATCCCGATAAGGTTATTTTTATCGGTAACGGCCGCCGTGTGAGGAGGCGCGTTAAATCATACGAAGCAATAGCCAAGCGTTTAGGCATGGATGTTGTTTTTGAGTTTAAATGCGTAATGCAAAACAGCGTTAATAAGATATGCGATGCGCTTATCGAAATAGTTGAAACCGAGGCGGATTGTTGCTTTGATTTAACGGGCGGCAATGAGCTTGCGCTGGTTGCAATGGGTAAGGTTTACCAGATGTACGATGGGGAAAGGCACTTGCAAATGCAACGCTTTAATATCGAAACAGGGCGTATTATTGACTGTGACGATGATGGCGAGCTTCCTGCAACGCATATGGGGATATTGCTAAACGGGGCAGAGAACGTTGCTTTACACGGTGGCAAGGTTGTGCAAAGCACGCGCTTGGACGATATTAGCTTTGCAGAGGATATAGCAACGCTTTGGGAGCTATGCAAAAGAAAAGCTTTATTATGGAATTCCAGTATCAATAAGCTTGGTGAGCTGTTGGCTGTTTCTCATCACGAAAACAGCGGTAAGCGTGCCGTTATTGATAAACGCCGCTGTTCAGGGCTTGTTAATTTCCATCAGAAGCTTGAAGCTGTTAAGGATTTTGTTGGTAATCTGTGCGAAGTAGGGATGGTAACTGCTGTAAAAGATAATGCGGAAGAGTTTTCTTTTGCATATAAAAATCCCATTGTAAAAAAGTGTTTATTAAAAGCGGGCAATGTGTTGGAGCTTAAAGCTTTGCTTCTTGCGTCTACCGTTCGTGATAAAAACGGTGAAAAGCTTTATAACGATTGTTCAAGCGGCGTTGTTATTGATTGGGACGGTAAAAAGGATGAAAACGGCTTTGAAGGCACGGTAAACGAAATAGACCTGCTTTTAATGCGCGGCTTTATGCCCATTTTTATCTCCTGCAAAAACGGCGGTGTTGATGATGCAGAGCTTTATAAGCTTTCATCCGTGGCGGAAATGTTTGGCGGTAAATACGCAAAAAAGGCTTTGATCGTAACGGATTTTAACAGGAGAGGCGCATCTAAAAGCTATTTTTTAAAGCGTGCTTCTGATATGGGGATAAAAGTTATTGAAGGTGTAAATAAAATGACGGATAAGGCGTTTGCCGAACAATTATCAAAAATATAAAAAGCTATTGCATAATGAGGAAAAAACGGCTATAATGCAAAAAGAAAAGAGAGGTGTGTTTTATATGAACGCTGTAATAACTGTTACAGGTAAGGATAGCAAGGGCATCATAGCAAAGGTAAGCACGGTTTGTACCGAATACGGTGCAAATATTGTTGATATTTCCCAAAGCGTTTTAAGGGATTATTTCGTTATGTTTATGATAGCCGATATCTCGGAGTTAAAGGTTAAGCTTTCTGAGTTTGTGGATATTCTCGATGCGCTTGCGGCAGATAACGCTTTAAAGATACAAACAATGCACGAAGATATATTTAATGCGATGCACAGGATATGAGGTGGCGGCGTGATAAATGTTGGTGATATTCTTGAAACGGTAAATATGATAAGCAACGACCATCTTGATATCCGCACTATCACAATGGGTATATCCCTTTTGGACTGTGCGGCAAAAGGTAAAGATGGTTTTGCAGCCGCTGTTTATGAAAAGATTACAAGCCGTGCCGAAAAGCTTGTTGCCGTTGGTGAAGAGATTGAAAAGGAATATGGTATACCGATAATAAATAAGCGTGTATCGGTTACTCCTATTGCAATTGCAGGTGCCTGCTTGGATGAAAAGGGCTTTGTTGAAACGGCAAAAGCAATGGATAAAGCTGCTGATACGCTGGGTATTAACTTTATAGGCGGTTACAGCACGCTTGTTCAAAAGGGGATGACTGATGCGGACAAACGCTTTATCTCCACCATACCTGAAGCATTAGCTTCAACACAAAGAGTATGTTCCTCTGTAAACATAGGCTCCACAAAGTCGGGCATAAATATGGATGCCGTGCGTACAATGGGCGAGGTAGTAAAAAGAACGGCTGAGCTTACTAAGGATAACGGCTCTATCGGCTGTGCAAAGCTTGTTGTATTTGCTAACGCACCGGAGGATAATCCGTTTATGGCAGGTGCTTTTCACGGCGTTAGTGAAGGTGAAACGATTCTTAACGTAGGCGTTTCCGGCCCCGGTGTTGTTAAAACCGCTATTGAAAAGCTTCGCGGTGCGGATCTTGAGGCTGTTGCCGAGGAGATTAAACGCACAGCGTTTAAGATAACGCGTGTAGGTCAGCTTGTTGCTATGGAAGCAAGCAAAAGGCTTGGCATACCCTTCGGTATAGTAGACCTTTCGTTGGCACCCACACCCGCGGTAGGCGATTCCGTTGCAGAAATTATTGAAGCGATGGGGATAGGCAGATGCGGTGGTTGCGGTACAACTGCGGCGTTGGCAATGCTTAACGATGCCGTAAAGAAGGGCGGCGTTATGGCTTCTTCTAAAGTTGGCGGTCTTTCAGGTGCGTTTATCCCCGTTTCCGAGGATGCAGGCATGATAAGAGCGGTAAACGAAGGCGCTTTGTGCATTGAAAAGCTTGAGGCTATGACTGCTGTATGCTCCGTAGGCTTGGATATGATCGCTGTTCCCGGTGATACAACGGCTTCCGTTATATCCGCACTTATAGCGGACGAGGCGGCGATTGGCGTTATCAACGCTAAAACCACGGCAGTTAGAGTTATACCCGCTTACGGCAAGGTTGTTGGCGACCACGTTGATTTCGGCGGCTTGCTTGGCAGTGCCCCTGTTATGCAAATCAGCAAGTGTGACCCTACGGAGTTTATCAACCGTGGTGGTTTAATTCCTGCTCCAATACATTCGCTAAAAAATTAAAATATAAGCGTAATATGTTTGGTGTTTGTGCAATAATCACAAAATCAAATCAAAATATTATAAAGTTTAAGCCGCTATCGACAAAAAATCGATAGCGGCTTTGTGCAAAAGGGCGAAAAAACTTAAATAAAATCTTTCCTTAATTTTATTAATCTGATGTTTACATTTAAGGTTTATACTTAATTATGCTTCTGATTTGGAATTGAAAGGGGAGTTATTATGAAACTAAGGCGTAGCCTGTCTGCTTTGCTGGTTGTTGTTTTGTTTATAACGATGTTTACGGCATATCCCGCAGGCTTTGTAAAGGCGGCATCCAAGCTTCAGTCCGATGTGTATTACATTGATAGAGACGGAGGCTTTATTTACGATGTTGCTGTTGGCACAACTGTTTCTCAATTAGTTAAAAACTTTAAAAATACTGATGCTGTAACAGTATCGGATAAAAACGGCAACGTTCAGGCAGACGATGCCTGCGTTGCTACAGGTTATAAGGTTACGTACGGTGACACTGTCTTTGACGTTATCGTTAAGGGCGATATTACCGGTGATGGCCTTTTGAGTTCTGCCGATGCGGTTGAGTACTCCGGATATATAAGGGCTTCAACCGTTTTAGAGGGTGCTTTTCTTCTTGCAGGCGATATCGACTATGATGGAGTTTTGGGTTCTAACGATTACTTGCTTATTAAAAAGCATATGAAGGGCGCTTTTGATATATATTCGCTAAAGCATCCCTTAACAGGTACAACCGTTACCTATACCGTTGAGTTTATAGCAGGTGCAAACGGTACATTACAGGGAACTGCAAGCTTTGTTGTAGATGATGGCTCAAGCTTTGCCGATATTGCTGTACCTACTCCTGTTGCAAATGCGGGCTATGTATTTTATGGTTGGACACCGGAATTTCCTGAAACGGTGGAAGAAAACATATCGTTTACCGCTGTTTTTGCACGGGATGGCTCTTCTTGGCACACGCTAAGCTTCGTTGCGGGTGAAAACGGCAGCTTAACAGGCACAACGGTTATACCCGATATATATGACGAAACAGAATCTGAAGAAATAACGCTTCCCACTCCTGTAGCTGATCGCGGCTATAAGTTTAAGGAATGGTCTCCCGCTATACCCGAAGAGATAACCGAAAGCGGTGTTTATACCGCTGTGTTTGAATACGACCCTACACAGTATGCAACCGTAACGTTCACGGCGGGTAACTACGGTTCGCTTGAGGGTACAACCTCTTATACCGTTCTTAAGGGTACGGCTTGGGATGAAATAGTTGTTCCCAGCTGCGTTCCTGACCGATATTATATATTCAGCTCTTGGTCTGCTGATTTCCCAAGTGTAATTAATGAGGATTTATCCTTCACAGCTAACTTCACTTCCGACCCTAACAGCTCGGTTAAAAACTATGCAAGCTCTGCCAACGGCGGTTCGTATATAATAACCGCGGGTACTATACGCGAGGATTTTGCAGATAGCTTTGATTCAAGCTCTGCATATGGTAGTGGCTATCTTAACGATATGATTAGCTTAACCGATACTGACGATAATTGGGTAGAGGTGTCCCGTTCCTTCTCAAGGATAACCATTATGGTTAAGCTTGCACAGCCTATCACAATGACAAGTGCGGCTTTAAACCTTGGTTTAAGATACGATTCAAGAAACCGCGTTCTTCCCGAAGAGGTAAACGTTTACGTTGGTTCAACCGCTGAAACGGCAAACACGTATTTTGGCGGAGCTTATCCCGATTCCTTTGTACAAGACGGTGAGTATGGCTACAACGTAACGATAGAAGGCAATGCCGAAAACGTTCAGTACGTGCAATTCGTTTTCGTGATGGAAGAAACCAATAGCTTCATAGCGCGCTTTGGCGAGATAGAGGTTTACGGTTCTGTTGGCGTGATAGTTCCTACTTATAACGTTAGCTTCGTGGCAGGGCAGAATGGCTCTCTTACAGGTACAACAGATTATACCGTAGATGAAGGTACGTTGTGGAGCGTTATAACCGTCCCCACTCCCGTTCCTGCACCAGGTTATAAGTTTACAGGGTGGACTCCTGCCATCCCCGATTCTACCGAGCCTGTTACAGATGATGTGGTATATACCGCAAGCTTTGAGTATGATAGTACTCAATGGGCAACGCTTACGTTTAACGCTGGCGAAGGTGGCTCTTTAAGCGGAAACACCTCTGTTACAGTTCTCAAGGGAGAGAGCTTTGCTAACGTAGCCGTTCCTACCCCCGTGGCAGACGAGGGCTATGAGTTTGCAAGCTGGGCGCCTGCGCTACCTACGACTGTAACTGAAGATGCAGCCTATACTGCAACCTTCGTTGTTGATGACAGCCAGTACGCAACCATAAGCTTCGTAGCAGGTGCTAACGGCACGATAAGCGGAACAGCAAGCTACAAGGTGCTTAAGGGTACGGCTTGGTCTGAAATTACCGTTCCTACCTATACTGCAAACACGGGCTATAAGTTTGATTCTTGGTCTCCTGCTTTCCCAACAACTATTACATCAAATGCTACATATACCGCAAACTTTGTTATTGACGATAGCCAATACGCAGTTATAACCTTTGTTGCGGGTGATAACGGTGCTATAAACGGCACAACAAGCTACACGGTTCTCAAGGGTACGGCTTGGTCTGAAATTACCGTTCCCACATATACCGCAAACGCGGGCTATAAGTTTAGCGAATGGTCGCCTTCGTTCCCAACAACTATCGAAGAAAGCGCAACTTATACGGCAAGCTTTGCATATGATGATTCACAGTGGAGCGAAATAACCTTTGTTGCAGGCGAAAACGGCACTATCAGCGGCACAACAAGCGTTACCGTTCTTAACGGTACTGCTTGGTCTCAGATAAACGTTCCTACTTATACTGCAAACCCCGGTTATAAGTTTAAGGCTTGGTCTCCTTCGTTCCCAAGCACGGTTACTTCCGATGCAACCTATACCGCAACGTTTGAATACGATGCTACTCAGCACGCAACGGTAAGCTTTGTTGCAAGCACAGGCGGCACTATAAGCGGTACAACAAGCTTTACCGTTATTAAAGGCAGCGCGTGGAGCGCAATAACCGTTCCTACCGCAACCGCAAGTGAGGGGTATACATTCGATGGGTGGACGCCTTCGTTCCCCACTACAATTACGGCAGACGTAACGTTTACCGCGCAGTTCTCGCTTATCCCCACCTACGCAGTTGTATTTACCGCAGGGGATGGCGGTTCGCTTAACGGTGATTGGTACTTTGAAGGCATCTACTCAGGCACGGTTTGGGGCGATGTTGTAACCGTTCCTGCGCCTGTTCCTAACAGTGGTTACGTGTTTGACGGTTGGTCTCCTGCTTTGCCGGATTCTAACGCAGTGATAACAGAAAACGTTACATACACGGCAGTATTTACTCCCGAGCTTCCTACTACAACCCGTCCTAACTACGCTTCTGCGGCAAACGGCGGCTCATACGCATACGTTGCCGGTGCGGCGCTTGACACTAATAATGATACCGCGTTTACCGTTACAAGCACCGAGTCTTATCGTAGCGGCTGGTCTAACACCTCGCTTGATTTCGGTACAGGCTTGCTCAATAACGATGCGTTGGTTACCGCAACGGACGGTGCGTGGGTTGAAAGAACGCGTGGCACTTATTCCAGCGGTTTCACTTCCACAAGCAACGTAATTGTATTGATCGTTAAGCTAAACTCTGCTAAAACTGATATCGAGCGCGTTGTTATAAACCTCGGTACTATGCTTGGTACGTCTAACCGCGGTTTGCCAAACAGCGTTAAAGTTCAGTATTCCACTAAAACATCAATGTCCAGTAGTATGAGCTGGCGCGAGATGGGTACAGCTACCGAATTTGAAAATATAGCTTCTTACGGATACACAGCAACTATCGAAAACACCTCCTCGAGCAGATCCATTAAGTACCTGCAAATTACACTTACTATGTCCACTTATTACGTTGGCCGTATAGGTGAAATACAGGTTCTTGGCCCGGAAACAAGTACAACTCCTCGCAAGGTTACCTTCTCTGCGGGTGAGGGCGGTACTCTTAGCGGTACAACTTCCTTTACCGTAGCTGATGGCACGTCCTGGAGCCAGATTAATGTTCCCACTCCCGTACCCAATGCAGGTTATAAGTTCTCTCATTGGTCTCCCACGCTTCCTGCTTCCACAAGCACCGTAACGAATGATGCTTCCTATGAAGCAGTATTCACCGTTGATAACGGCGGGGAAGAAAAGAACTACGCATTGTCCACCAACGGTGGTACCTATATGGTAACTACGGGTACGGTACAAACAGGCTATCCCGACACGTTTGAGTCCGATGGGGCATACGGTAGCGGTAGACTTAACGATGGCTTGATGCTTAATGCAAATGACGATGCATGGGTTGAGATCTCTCGTTCTTCTGATATGATTTCAATTACGGTTAAGCTAAGTGTAACAATAAAGATGACCAAAGCTGTTATAAACCTTGGTTTAAGAAGCGGCTCTTCCAACCGCGTACTGCCCGATAGCGTAAGCGTTTACGCAGGCAGCACGCTTGGTACGCTTGCGTTGTTCGGCACCTCCACAAGCTTTGTTCAAGATGGCAGTTACGGGTATATCGTTACTATCAACGGCTCTGCCGAAGACGTAGCGTACGTTCGCTTCGATTGCCCGATGAGCAACTACATCGCTCGCTTCGGTGAAGTAGAGGTTTACGGCACCACAGGCCCTGTAATTCCTACTTACAACGTAACCTTTAATGCAGGCAACCACGGTTCTCTTACAGGAACAACCGTTCAAACGGTACAAGAGGGCGCAACTTGGGCAGATATAGTTCTTCCCACACCTGTTGCCGATGCAGGATATAAGTTTGATTCTTGGACTCCTGCGATTCCTTCTGCTACTGATGAGATCACTTCCGACCTCAACTTCACTGCTAACTTTGTTTATGATGCTTCTCAATGGTCTACCGTAACCTTCGTTGCAGGTGCTAACGGTACACTTAGCGGCACAACAAGCTTCACGGTTCTTAACGGCACCGATTGGGGCGACATAACAGTTCCTTCTCCCAACGGCAACGATGGCTATTCCTTCACAGGCTGGTCGCCTTCGTTCCCGTCCACGGTTACAACAAGCGCAACCTACACCGCAAGCTTTGAGCTTACGCCTGTTGCTAAGTATACCATAACCTTTGTTGCGGGTAGCGGCGGTGCTTTAAGCGGTACAACCAGATTTACCGTTGAAGAGGGTACTACTTGGTCTGCTATAACAGTACCTACTACCGTTGCAAATAGCGGTTATACGTTTGTAACCTGGTCGCCTGCGTTGCCTTCCAACGATACGGCTATTACATCTAACCTTATATTTACAGCAAGGTTTGAGGAAAGCGGCGCGCAAGCACTAAAGGGCGTTATCAACATCAACGGTATTAACGCAAGCCAATACATAAGCGGCGGCTCTCACGTTTATACCGAGGCTTACGGTCAGTACTTCACATCTGCATACTGGAACGTATTCATTGCCAAGTACTCCGAAGCAAAGGGCGGCTATATAATTACCGAAATCCTTGATGTAGGTGCAACAAAGTCTGTTGAAGTACCTACAAACGGCATCGTTGTTGCGGTACATATGGGTGCAGAAAATCAAGCTATTTGCTCTAACGTTGCTGTTGGCGACTTGTTGATACCCAATTCCGCAATTGACCTTGAGAACCAAACTATAACCAATGGCTACTCTTACATAAGCGTTTACACCGGGGACGGTACGCTTCCTGACGATACAGGGAATCAGGGCGGCTCAACGGATGACCCTGATGGTGGTGAATATACGCAAATCAACTATGATGGCGTTAAAGCAATGTGGCTGTCTCAGTTTGACCTTAACGGTGTATATATGTCCGGCTCTACCCAACGTTCCGAAAGCAGCTACCGTACCTTGATGGCAACTATCCTTGATAATTGTGTAACTCTCGGTCTTAATACTATAATCATTCAGATAAGACCTAACGGGGATAGTATGTATCCTTCCGAATACTACACAATGAGTAAGTACGTTGTTGGTGCATACGGTAGAAACGCAACTTACGACCCCTTTAAGATAGTTATAGATCTCGCACATGAACGCAACCTTTCCGTTCAGGCGTGGATAAATCCTTTGCGTTTGATGTCTTCTTCCGATATCGCCAAGGTAAGCTCCACCTATAAGGTTGCAGAATGGTATCAAAGCTCTACCTACAATGGCAAATACGTTGTTCTATACAATAATTACTATTATTTGAACCCCGCGTATGAAGAAGTTCGTCAGCTTATCATAGACGGTGCAGTTGAAATCTGCAACCTTTATGACGTTGATGGCGTTCATATGGATGACTACTTCTATCCCACCACGGCTTCTTCGTTCGACTCTGCGGCGTACAATTCCTATACGGGCAGCTTGTCGCTTGCTAACTGGAGAAGACAAAATCTTAACTTGCTTGTAAGCGGCTTGTATAGCGCTATTAAGGCTGTGGATCCCGATATATTGTTCGGTATCTCTCCCGCAGGTAATATGAGCACGGTTTACAACTCTCAATACGCAGATGTTTATACTTGGTGCTCTACCGCAGGGTATATCGACTATATCTGCCCGCAGGTATACTTTGGTATGAAGCATTCAACCCAAGGCTTTGCATCCTGCTCTACAGGCTGGTCCAACATAGTCACTCACGCAAACGTAACGCTTTACGTTGGTGTTACATTAAGCAAGGCGTTGGAAGGCTATAACGGTGGTATAGATACATATGCCGGCACCACCGAAGGTCAGTACGAATGGGTAAATAATCGTGATGTTATGAAGACCTGTCTTGAATACACGCGTGATAACCTTAGCAAGTGTACGGGCGTTGCATTCTTCTGCTATCAGTACTTCTATGATCCTATTACAGGCGCAGCAGTTGTTGAAACGGCAGAAGAGCTTAACAACTTCCTTCCCGTGCTTAAAGAAATGTGGTAAGCAAAATTTGATGCTTTAATCCAATAACGATAGCCCCAACTGTAAAAAATGCAGTTGGGGCTTTTCTTGCATTAAGGTATTGACAAAAGTACGCGAATATGATATCATAGTGATATCATATTCGCGTGCATATAGATATTGACATTTTAAACAAGCTGTACTATAATTTGTTACATAGCTTGTTTGGTTGAGGAGGTAATATATTGGTTAACAAAGAACATAAGATGCTTGAAATAAAAAGCTTATCCAAGCGTTTTGGCAACCTGCAAGCTGTTGATAATTTAAGCTTTACCGTTAAGGAGGGTGAGCTTTTTGCTTTTCTTGGGCTTAACGGCGCAGGTAAAAGCACAACTATTTCAATTATTTGCGGCAATTTATCAAAGGATAACGGTAGCGTTATAGTTAACGGAAAGGATATTGATAATGATATTTTTTCTGTTAAAAGCACGCTAGGCGTTGTATTTCAAAATTCTGTTTTGGATAAACAGCTAACAGCTTTAGATAACCTTAAGTGCCGCGCCGCTTTGTACGGCATCAATGGTGATGCTTTCAATAAGCGGTTAGAAGAATTAAGCAAGCTGTTAAATCTTAAAGAGCTGTTTAACAGGCCGATAGAAAAGCTTTCGGGCGGTCAACGCCGTAGAGTTGATATCGCACGGGCTTTGATACATAACCCAAAAATTTTAATTTTAGACGAGCCAACAACAGGCTTGGATCCCCAAACCAGAAAGCTTTTATGGGCTGTTGTGGAAACCTTGCGTAAAGATATGGGGGTAACGGTTTTCCTAACCACGCATTATATGGAAGAAGCAGAAGGTGCTGATTACGTTGTTATATTGGATAGCGGAAAGATTGTTGCAGAAGGCACGCCGCTTGAGCTTAAAAATCAGTACACGGGCGACTTTTTGATTGTTTATGGTGTAACCGAGCAACAGATTAAAAAATTGTGTATGCCTTATGAGCTTCAACATGGAGCGTATCGCGTTTATGTTCCCAACACAAAAACGGCAACAGAGCTTATAATGGCCAACCCCGATTTGTTTGTGGATTATGAGCTTATCAAGGGGCGTATGGATGATGTTTTCCTTGCCGTAACCGGCAAAAAGCTTGTTGGGGGTGAAGAAAATGAATGAGATAAAGGCATTAACTTATCGTAATATTAAGCTGTTTTTTAAGGATAAGGGCTTGTTTTTCACCTCTCTGATAACTCCGCTGATACTGCTTGTGCTTTATATCACGTTCCTTGCTAACGTGTATACGGATAGTTTAAAATTTGTTTGCGCCCCGAACGGTGGGGAAGCTACAGGGGTTTACAGCGATATTTTAAACGGCTTGGTAAGCGGCCAGCTTATATCTTCGTTGCTTGCGGTTTGCTGTGTTACGGTGGCCTTTTGCTCCAATATGCTAATGGTGCAGGACAAAGCAAGCGGTGTGCGTGTGGATTTGGATATGGCACCCGTTAAAGGCTGGAAGCTATCCGTTGCGTATTATATCGCTTCTGCCTTTTCAACGTTGGTTATATGCTTTATCGCTTTGGCGGCGGGGCTGGTATATATAGCCGTTCGCGGGTGGTTTTTATCCGTTACTGATGTATTGCTTCTCGTGCTGGACGTATTTTTGCTTTCAATGTTTGGCACGGCGTTTTCATCGGTTATAAACTTTTTCCTATCCTCGCAGGGGCAGATATCCGCAGTTGGAACAATTGTAAGCTCGTGCTACGGTTTTGTTTGCGGGGCGTATATGCCAATCTCGCAGTTCAGCCCCGTGTTGCAAAAGGTTATATCTTTTTTGCCCGGCACCTACGGTACTGCGCTTGTTCGTAACCATGCAATGAGTGGGCCTTTAAGGAAGCTAAGTAAGCTTGGAACTGATAATGCTTTAATAGAAGAAGCTAAGGATAGTATGGATTGCAATTTATATTTCTTCGGCAATAAAGTGGGAGAACCCCAAATGTATTTGGTTTTGGGCATCACGATATTTGTGCTGTGCGGAATATATGTGCTTTTAAACGCTAAACAAAGAAAGAAAGGATAAACGTTATGAAAAGAATCGTTTCTGTGCAGGATATTTCCTGTTTAGGCAAATGCTCGCTAACCGTTGCGCTGCCCATCATCTCCGCAATGGGCGTGGAGTGTGCAGTTGTACCCACTGCGGTGCTATCTACGCACACTATGTTCAGAGGGTATACCTTCCGCGATTTAACGGAAGATATAAAGCCTATTATTAAGCATTGGGAAAAAGAAGGCATAAAATACGATGCCGTTTATACGGGATATCTTGGCTCTTTTGAGCAGCTTCAGCTTGTTTCGGAAATGTTTGATACATACAAAAAACACGGCGCGCTGATTGTTGTTGACCCCGTTATGGCTGATAATGGTAAGCTATACCCAGGCTTTACCGAGGAGTTTGCCAATAATATGGCAAAGCTTTGCGGCAAGGCCGATGTAATAATGCCCAATTTAACAGAGGCGGCGTATATGCTTAACATACCGTATGTGGGAAGTGATTATGACGAGGATTATATAAAAGACCTGCTTGTTAAGCTAAGTGGGCTTGGTTGCCGCCATGCCGTTATCACAGGCGTTAGCTTTGAAAAGGGAAAGCTTGGCGTAATGGCATACGATAGCGAAACAAATGAGTATTTTAAGTACTTTAACACTCATCTGCCTGTTAGCTATCACGGCACGGGTGATATCTTTTCATCCTGCTTCGTTGGCGGTATGATGAATGGGCTGGGCGTGAACGGAGCGCTTGAGGTTGCCGTTGATTACACCGTTGATTGTATCTCTAAAACGATGGCAAACCCAAACAGCAACAGCTACGGGGTTGATTTTGAAGCCTCAATACCTATGCTTGTTAAACGGCTTGAAAAGTAAATATTATATAGAAAACGCGCCTTGTCTATAATGCACAAGGCGCATTTTTATGTGTTCTTTAAAAATGTTGTATATGGTAATTGACACAGATAACGAAAAGTAATATAATTAACCTATTAATAGTTAATTAGTTAATAAATCGCGGAGGGGTATAGATGGCTGATATTATTAATGAAGATGCTACGCTTGAAAAGGCGATAAAGCTGTTTATCTGTACGGAAAGGCTGCATCGTTGCGTGTTTGACCGCAAGGTTTCACGTTTTAATTTGCACAGAAGCCAACATCGGATGCTTATGCACCTAAACAGGAAAAACGCGCCTGTTTCGCAAAAGCAATTGGCGGACGAATTTCAGATAAGCCCTGCGGCAGTAGCCGTATCCTGCAAAAAGCTTGAAGCTCTTGGCTTTATCAGCAGGGAGGTTTCCAAAAACGATAACAGAGTAAACAATCTAACCGTAACACAAAAGGGAAAAGAGCTTGCAGAGGAATCCAAAAGGGTTTTCAACGGTATTGATACCGCGATGTTTGCAGGTCTTACCGAGGAAGAGCTTAAAGGCTTTGTGTCCTGCTTAGAAAAAATGCAGGTTAATTTAAACAACATTAAATAAGGAGAGGCAGCTATGTTTAAATGGTTTAAATATGTTAAGCCCTATATGTGGAGCTTTATTTTAGGCCCGCTTTGTATGATAGTTGAAGTTTTGGGTGAGGTGGTTTTGCCTAAAATGCTTGGCTCTATCATCAATTCGGGTGTTGGCACCGAGATAACGGCGGGTAACGGCGTTACCTACATATTAACTATGGCGGGTTTGATGATACTTACAGCAGTTTTAATGCTGTTAGGCGGTGTTGGCGGGGCGTATTTTGGCGCAAAAGGCTCTGTTGGCTTTGCTTCTGATTTGCGTATGGATGCATACACAAAAATTCAAAGCTTTTCGTTTGCCAATATAGATAAATTCCGTACTGGCTCCCTTATTACAAGGCTTACAAACGATATAACACAGCTACAAAGCTTCGTTAATATGCTGCTTCGTATGTTTTTGCGAACTCCCGGTATGCTTATCGGCGCGATAATTATGGCTATAATTATCAATCCCGGTCTTGCAAAAACTTTGTTGTTTGTTTTGCCGATTATTTTTGTTTTAATCCTTTTTGTTGTGTTCTTTGGCTTTCCGCGCTTTTCTAAAATGCAGATTAAGATAGACGCTCTTAATACAACGGTTCAAGAAAACCTAACGAACGTGCGTGTTGTTAAATCCTTTGTTAGCGAGGATAGGGAAAACCAAAAGTTCAATATAGCAAGCGGCGATTTAAAAAATGCAGGTCTGTCCGCAATGAACGTTATGATACTGATACAACCGTTGATGATGCTTGTTATGAACGGTACAATACTGACCGTTCTGTGGCTTGGCGGTAATCAGGTTGCCGATTACATTGGCGGCAAAACGGGTATGGAACCCGGTGACCTTTCCGCGTTTTTAACCTATGTAAATCAGATACTTATGTCCTTGATGATGGTAACGATGCTGTTTATACAAACGTCCCGCGCAATCGCTTCGGGCAAACGCGTTGCCGCCGTGCTTAACGAAAAGCCTGATATAAGCGATTATTTAGCTACGGAAAAGGACAAAAAGATAACGGAAGGCGAAATACGCTTTGAAAACGTTTCCTTCAGATATTACAAAAACAGCGTTGATAAGGTGCTGGAGGATATAAACCTAACCATTAAAGCGGGCTCCACTGTTGGTATTATCGGCTCAACGGGCTGCGGTAAAACCACGCTTGTTTCGCTTATACCTCGTTTGTACGATGCAGACGAAGGTGCTGTTTACGTTGACGGCGTTAACGTAAAGGATTACAGCCTAACAAACCTGCGTGACGGTATAGGTATGGTTTTGCAAAAAAACGTGTTGTTTTCGGGTAGTGTTGAAGATAATTTGCGATGGGGTAATGGTGATGCAACCGATGAAGAGATGCGCCAAGCAGCCATCTGCGCGCAGGCGGATGGCTTTGTTTCGGAGATGGATGGTGGCTACAGCGCAGATATCGTGCAAGGCGGAAAGAACGTTTCGGGCGGACAAAAGCAAAGGCTGTGCATTGCGCGTGCAATGCTTAAAAAGCCTAAAATATTGATCCTTGACGATAGCACCAGCGCAGTTGATACCGCAACCGAAGCGCAGATAAGGCAATCTTTTCGTAACGATTTGAAAAACTCTACAAAAATAATAATCGCACAAAGAATAAGCTCTGTAATAGATGCAGATGCGATTATCGTTATGAACGATGGCAAAATCACAGGCGTTGGAACGCATCAGGAGCTGATAAAAACCAACGATGAATACAAAGAAATATACTATTCACAAATTGATACAAAGGAGGCCAACTAAATGATACGTTCACTTGAAGAACTGCAAAAACGTTACAGCTACGGCGGCAGCGGAAAAAGCGGAAACGTTGGCCCGGGCAGAGGCGGCCCAGGAAGGGGAGGCCCCGGCAGAAGGCGCCCGCCGGAGGAAAAGCAAAAGACCTCCAAAGGTGCGATTTTGCGCCTGTTAAGCTATCTTTCGGCATATAAATACAAATTTGTGGTTGTGTTCTTTTGTTTGATGCTAAGCACTACCTCAGGCCTTTTGGCTTCTTATATGCTTTCACCAATATTGGATAAGGTGGCAGAAGAAAACCCGCCCGTTGTGCAGTATGCCAATGGGAAGCTAAGCGTTAGCTCTACCGTCTTAATGAAGGACGTGAGTTTATATGTAGAAGGAGCAACAGAAAAGCTAAACGCTTTAGAAATCAAAAAGGACGAAACCTATACAGAAACGGTTGATTTTGGCACAAATAAAAAATATATACTTGAGTATACAAACGCTTCGGGAAATAAAAAGGTTTATTCCATTGAAAAAGTCGTTGACGATGATGCTTGCACTATAACCGACCAAAGCAAAAAGGGCAGTGACTTTGGCGATAAGGTGATAACGAAAGCTGTAAGCATTATGAAGCCTGTAACTGAGGGTGTTCTTGGTGTAAACGCTTCTTCAAAGATTGTGTACCTATTAACAGGCATAATTATGCTTGCCGTGCTGTATATCGTGTCTATTATCTGTACCTATATCCAAAGTAAATTGCTAATAGGCATATCGCAAAGCGCAGTTCAGCGCATACGCAACCAACTGTTTGCAAAGGTGCAAACTCTGCCTTTAAGCTTTCACGATAGTACCACAACGGGCGAAACTATGAGCCGTTTTACCAACGACGTGGATAATATAGGCGTTATGTTTGACTCTACTGCTGTCAGCCTTGTGTCCGGCGTTGTAACCTTGGTTGGTACACTATGCCTGATGCTTTATATAAACCCCTTGCTTACGCTAATAACGATAATTTTTATTCCTATATTTGCTTTCGGCGGTGGCAAGCTTGCCCAAAACAGTAGCAAATATTATAAGGCACAGCAGGCGGCTTTAGGGTCCGTAAACGGCTATATAGAGGAGTTTGTTGCAGGGCAGAAGGTTGTTAAGGTGTTTAACCACGAGGACGAATGTATAGAGGAGTTTCGCCTTCTTAATAACGAACTTAAAGAAAAACAAACAAAAGCTATGTTTTTCGGCGGCATAATGGGGCCCGTTATGGGTAACATCAGCAAGCTTAGCTACGCGATAACCGCAGGTGTTGGCGGCATTTTGTGCTTCCTTACCTTAACTGGTGATATCGCTTCCTCAAGCTTTATGGCGCTTACCATAGGCGGTTTAACGGTTTTTGTTCAGTATGCAAACCAATTTGCAAGGCCCATAAACGAGATTTCAATGCAGATGACCAATATCTTTTCCGCACTTGCGGGTGCTGAAAGAGTGTTTAAGGTTTTAGATTTGCCGTCCGAAACCGCAGATGCAGAAAACGCAACAGATATGCAACCCGAAGGTATAAAAGGCCACGTTGTATTAAAAGACGTAACTTTTGGGTACGTACCCGAAAAAACGGTGCTTAAAAACATATCGTTGTACGCAAAGCCGGGGCAGAAGATTGCGTTTGTTGGCTCAACAGGAGCAGGCAAAACCACGATAACTAATTTGCTTAACCGTTTTTACGATATCCAAAGTGGCACTATCACAATAGATGGTGTTGATATTATGGATATAAAACGCTCTGTTTTGCGTAAGAATATAGCCATGGTATTACAGGATACACACCTGTTCACAGCAACGGTGCGGGAGAATATACGCTACGGCAGACCTGATGCAACCGATGAAGAAGTAAAAAAAGCGGCAAAAACCGCTTTTGCACACAGCTTTATTATGAGGCTTGAAAACGGATATGACACTATGATAGAGGGTGACGGTGCAAACCTGTCTCAAGGTCAACGCCAGCTATTAAATATTGCGCGTGCGGCATTAAGTAAAGCACCGATACTTGTGTTGGATGAAGCAACAAGCTCTGTTGATACAAGAACCGAAAGGCACATAGAAAAGGGTATGGATGCTATTATGGAGGACAGAACGACCTTCGTTATTGCACATAGGCTGTCTACGGTACGAAACGCAAACGCAATAATGGTGCTTGAAAAGGGCGAGATTATTGAAAGGGGCGACCACGACGAGCTTTTAACTATGGGTGGAAGGTATTACGAGCTGTATACAGGCTTAAAGGAGCTTGATTAAGTTGTAGCATTATAAAAAGTTACCTCCTATGGTAGAACGTAAGCAACTACCATAGGAGGATTTTGTTGGGGTTGGCCGTTATGTTGTTTCAAGAAACTTTTTTATTGCAGTAATCGTTTCGTCGCTAACAACGTGCTCTATTTTGCACGCATCCTTCGCGGCTATTTCATCGTTCACGCCGATAAAAGCCAAAAACTGTGATAAAACCGTGTGCCGTTCAAAAATCTTTTTGGCAGAGCTACGCCCCATCTCCGTTAAGGAGAGATATCCGCCCTCAGCCATAGTTAAATACCCGCCTTTTTTTAGCAGGCTAACTGCGCGGCTAACGCTGGGCTTGGAATACCCCATATGTTCCGCCACATCAATGCTTCGTACAAAGCCTGTTTTTTGCGAGAGCACATATATAGTTTCAAGATACATCTCTGCAGATTCGTGTAAAAACATTAGTATTCCCCCTTGTTTTCTTTAATTTATTGTAACATATAAATAAAAAGATTGCAATAGCAATATTTTTTGAAAAAAAGCATTGACAATTTTTTGGCTTTGTGATAATATACACACAGTTAACAATGGCTAATTTGCTTTTTGGCTAATAGTTAGTTTGCGCTAACCAATCTGTTTTGGAGTAGTTATTATGACCTTGAATAGTGCAGAGGAAGGCAAGGAATACATAATAAAGCGTATAGAAACCGATGATGAGGAGCTGGATGCTTTCTTGTTTTCTCTCGGATGTTATAGTGGGGAACCTATAACCGTTGTTTCCCGTAGAAAAAGTAGTTGTTTCGTTTCTATAAAAGACGGTAGGTATAATATTGATAATCAGCTTGCAGAGGCTATTATAATTTAATTAGGGCAATATGCTCTAATTTATTTTGCAAAACAGTTAGCAATGGCTAACCGAGGATATAAAAATTTATTTGGAGGCGATTTATTATGCGGATTGCATTAACGGGTAATCCAAACAGCGGAAAAACTACTATGTATAACGCTTTAACCGGTAGCAACGAAAAGGTTGGTAACTGGGCAGGCGTTACGGTTGATAAGAAGGAGCACTCTATAAAAAGCAAATACTACAAAGGCAATGAGCCACTGATAGCTGTTGACCTTCCGGGTGCTTATTCAATGTCGCCTTATACCTCCGAGGAAAGCATTACAAGTGACTATGTTAAGAACCAAAAGCCCGATGTTATCATCAATATAGTTGATGCAACCAATCTAAGCCGTAGCTTGTTTTTCACAACACAGTTGTTAGAGCTGGGCATACCAATGGTTGTAGCATTAAACAAGGCGGATATAAACAAGAAAAAGCATAATTTCATTGATAGCAAAGAGCTTTCCAAAAAGCTTGGTTGTTTGGTTGTTGATACCGTTTCAACTTCTAAGAGGGGGCTAAAAGAGCTTGTTGCGGCGGCAATTGCTCAGGCGGGTAAACAGCAAAAAGCACCTTACGTTCAAAACGATATTGATTTAAGTGATAAAAACGCAGTTGAACAAGCGGACAGAAAGCGTTTCGAGTTTGTTAATGCCATAGTTTCCGAGGTTGAGAAGCGGGAGGTGTTAACTAAGTCGCAAAACTTTAGTGATAAGCTTGATAAGGTTTTAACCAATAAGTGGCTTGGGATACCTATATTTGTTATAGTTATTTTCGCCATGTTTTGGATATCGCAGGCAGGCCCCGGTATATGGATATCTGATAGCCTCGTATATGTGCTTGAGATTGGGCAGGAATGGGTAAGAGGTTTGCTTGAAAATGCAAGTCCGTTGCTTACGGCTTTGCTTGTTGATGGCGTTATCGGCGGCGTAATTGCAGTTGTTGGGTTCCTACCGCTGGTAATGGTTATGTATTTCCTTTTGGCTTTGCTTGAGGATTGCGGATATATGGCTCGTGTTTCCGTTGTGCTGGATCCTATCTTTAAAAAAGTTGGGCTTTCGGGTAAATCGGTTATACCTTTTGTCATTGCAACAGGCTGTGCGATCCCCGGTGTTATGGCTTGCCGTACAATTCGTAACGAGCGCGAACGCAGAGCAACCGCTATGCTTGCTCCGTTTATGCCTTGCGGCGCAAAGCTTCCTGTTATTTCCTTGTTTGCAGGCGCTTTCTTTGGTAATGCCTCTTGGGTTGGCGCAACAATGTATTTGGCGGGTATCGTTATAATTTTTGTAGGCGCATTAATCGTTAATAAAATTACGGGAAATAAGGCTAAAAAATCGTATTTCATTATAGAGCTGCCTGAATATAAGCTTCCTTCTTTTTGGGGTGCTTTTAAATCAATGTGCAGCCGTGGTTGGGCGTACATAGTTAAAGCCGCTACTATAATTCTTGTATGTAATACAGCGGTTCAGATTATGCAAACCTTTACTTGGAGCTTTAAGGTTGCGGAAACGGCAGATGCCTCTATCCTTGCCTCTATTGCAGGTCCGTTTGCTTATTTGCTTATACCTGTTGTTGGCGTTTTGTCGTGGCAGCTTGCCGCCGCCGCAATTACAGGCTTTATTGCAAAAGAAAACGTTGTTGGTACATTGGCTGTTTGCTTTGTTGGGCTTGAAAACCTTATTGATACCGAGGAGCTTGCGCTTATGGAAGGCGCAGGGGAAGAGGTTGCGGCTGTATTTGCAATAACAAAGGTTGCGGCACTTGCATACCTTGTATTTAACCTCTTCACACCGCCGTGCTTTGCCGCCATCGGTGCTATGAATGCAGAGATGAAAAGCGCAAAATGGCTTTGGGGCGGTATAGGTTTACAGCTTGGCGTGGGTTTCACGGTTGGATATTTGGTATATCAAATCGGCACTCTTATTACAACGGGCGCTTTGGGTGCAGGCTTTATCCCCGGATTAGTTGCAGTTGTAATATTCATCGGCGTTCTTTGCTATATGGGGATTAGCTCCTCCAAAGCGGTAAAGGCTGAGGTAGCTAAATAATCCATTGTTTAATATTTAACTTTTCGTGGTGATTATATGGAAAATTATATTATTATTGCAGTTGTCGCTGTAATTGTAACCTTGGCAGTGTTTTATATTTACAAGGCTAAAAAAAGCGGCAAAAAGTGTATAGGGTGCCCAAGCGCGGGCACTTGTAACAGCAAAACCTGCGGAGGCAATTGCTCAAACTGTAAAAAGCATAGCTAAAATAAAAAGCGTTGGCGATGAACCAACGCTTTTTTGTGCTAATTGTTGATTATACTTTTGATAGTGCTTTCGATTTCTTTTGTATGGCTGTGTATGCAAAAGTAAACAGCAAAATATAAACCACAAACAAAAGAACAACCGTTAAGGGATAAAGTACGGGGTTGCCGTTCACTAATTTATACACTATATCGTAAGGCGTTCCGTCGCCCCTCATTAAAAACATATAATTGCAGGAGAAAAACACATTGGCAATATAAGCCGCAACACAGAACGAAAGCAGTATAGCAAACGATATAGGCAGGTTTTTCTTTTTCATGGTTGCCATCTTCGCAATAAGGACGTAAAGAGAAGCAAAGCCTATTGTAGAATGCGTAATTGCGGAAACAACATTTTCAAGCGACAGCACGGGGTATGAGTTAAAATTGTTGCCTGCACAGTATGTTCCAAGTAAACCGCCAATCAATCCAAAAACGGCAATAAAGTCCAAACAAGCTTCTTTGATTCTGCCCTTTGATACGGCGGCAATCGGTATGGTGATCATCTGAATACTGCATAAAAACAGGGGAAGGCAGTTTACCCAGTGCAAGGGATTACTTTCCCTAAAGCATAGAAAAACTATTTTGCAAATTTCAATCCCATCAAGCACAAATGCCGTATAAAGCAAAACGCGGCATTTTTCTTTAAGGGTTTTGTTTTTATTCCTTTTGCCTAAAACAATAGCAAGTGCTATCATTGCAACTGCGAAGATAGAAACAAATAAAATATGTTGCCAAGAAAGAAACCCCTCGGCGGTACGCTTGTATCCGCCAATACCTAAAAATTCTTTCATCAAATATATCTCCTATTCCAACGCTTGATATATAAGTGTTGATTGCTTTCAGTATATACTAATGTCGAACAATTGTCAAGTTTGTATGTTGATGAGATTATTTGGGAATTGTGTTGCTAAGAATGCTAAATTTAATGCCGTAAAACCATTGACAAAAACTAAACTATGTAGTATAATACTTTAGCTAAAGAAAATTTATCCATCAAATATATTAATTACTATCGGGGTGTGGCTCAGTTTGGTAGGCGAGCACAGCCGCGCCGCCGGGGGCGGATGAAGCGGCTGATGCGAGGGCGAAGCACCGCCGTTAAATAAGCATTAACTAAGGCGTAGCATCATCGGTGCGAGCGTAAGCGTAGCGCTCTACATAAGAATGCTTTTCTTGGCAAATATAACTATTTAAATATATTAATTACTATCGGGGTGTGGCTCAGTTTGGTAGAGCGCTTGGTTCGGGACCAAGAGGCCGTGGGTTCGAATCCCGCCACTCCGACCAAAGGCAACAATCCGAACCTTCTTACAATATGTGAAAGGTTTGGTTTTTGTTTTTTACAGTAAAAAGGGGATTAGTTATGGAACAAATTAAAGGCTTTAAAAACAGTTATATCCTAACCGAAAATGGGCTTGAAAAAACCAATTTGCTTATTGAAAACGGCTTGATTAAGCGCATTGGCTCTTTTGAATGTGATGGGCTTATAGAATTAAGTGACGATATGGTTATAGTCCCAGGCTTTATTGACCAGCACACGCACGGTGCGGCCGGCAATGATGTGATGGATGGAACTACTGATGCATTAGAAACGATGGCAACAGCTCTTGCAATGGAGGGAACTACTGCTTTTTTGGCAACCACGGCTATGCAAAGCCCTAAGGATATAGAGAAATCTTTATGTGTCGTTAAAGAATATATGGAAGCGGCGCACAAAACAGGAGCGGAGATAATAGGCGTGCATTTAGAGGGGCCGTTTATTTCGTGCGCATATAGCGGTGCGTTGCTTGCTGAATATTTGGAAGCTCCAAGTGTTGAGGCTTTTAAGCGTTATGAAAAAGCAAGCGTCAATAATATTAAGCTTGTTACTATGGCGGTTGAAGAAGATGGCGCCGATGCCTTGATTGAATATTTGGTTTCCAAAGATATAGTAGTATCTATCGGGCACACAAATTCGAATTATAAGGACGTAGAAAAAGCAGTTAAAGCAGGGGCTACTTGCGTTACGCACACGTTCAACGCACAAAAGCCCATACATCACCGCGAGGTTGGAACTGCAGGCTCGGCTTTGCTGTTTGATGAGCTGTACTGTGAAGCTATTTGTGACGGTATACATTTGTCACCACCTGCAATTAAGCTTTTATGGAAGAACAAGCCTGCAGATAAGATGGTTTTGGTAACGGATTCGTTGCGTGCAAAATTTATGCCGGACGGGGAGTATATCGAAGCGGGAAATCAGAAGGTTATTGTAAAAAACGGTGCAGGCAGGCTTGAAGACGGAACTCTTGCAGGTAGCACCGCCAAGATGAACGAAGCGGTTAGCAACGTTATGGAGTTTGTGGGTGTAGACCTTGCTGCTGCCGTTAAGCTTGCAAGTGAAAACCCTGCTAAAAATTTAGGCGTGTTTGATAGGATGGGCAGCATTAAAGAAGGGAAGCTTGCAAATTTCGTAATCGTTGATAAAGACGTAAACGTTTATCAAACCATAAGGAACGGAAAAGTTATTTACAGTAAATAAAAACAAAAAATTAAGGAGCTTGTTATGATTGATTACAGAGTTAAACCCGTTGATGAAATGACAGTTGATGAATTAATAGGCCAAGTAATAATGGTAGGTTTGCCCGGTGATAGACTTGATGATGTATATGCCGAGTTTATCAAAGAGAAAAAAATCGGTAACTATATTTTGTTTGCAAGAAATTATAAAGACACAAAGCAAATGAAAGCTTTTATGAAAGAGCTGTATGAGCATACTCTTGATGTAACCGGCTCTTACCCTTTAGTTTCTATCGACCAAGAGGGCGGTATGGTTGTAAGGCTGTTTAAGGACGTTACTTTTCCGGCAAGCCCTTTAACAACTTCTGCAACGTCTGTTCCTGATGCGCCGTACAAAACAGGTGCAATAATAGGAAAAGACATGATGAAAATGGGCATCAATTTGAACTTGGCGCCCTGTTTGGAAATAAACGATGACTTATCTAATCCGTTGGTAAATATACGCGGCTACGGCGCAACTAAGGAGCTTGTTCTTAAAAACGCAACAAGGTTTGTAAACGGTATACAAGATAGCGGCGCGTTAAGCTGTATCAAGCATTTTCCGGGCGCAGGCTCCAGCACTAAGGATTCGCATTGGGAGCTTCCGATAATAGAGGACCCGCAGGAAGATTTGATAAACTACAATATGTATCCGTTTTTCCACTTATTGGAAAGCGATGCGTTGATGACAAGCCATTGCATATACAAATCGTTTGATGAACTGCCTTCTACCTTGTCAAAGGTTTTACTTACCGAGGTTTTGCGTGAAAAAATCGGGTTTAAGGGCTTAGTAATATCCGACGGTATGGAGATGAAGGCTATTTCTGACCACTATGGTATTGGTAACGGCTGTGTTATGGCACTTAATGCGGGCTGTGATATTTTGCTTTTGTGTCACGAATACGAGGAGCAGAGAGAAGCGTTCAATTGCGTTAAGCGTGCTGTGGAAAGCGGCGAGCTTCCTGTTGAGCTATTAAAAGAGAAGGCTGAAAGAATTAACAAAGCAAAGCAAAAGCTGTTAAAGGGTATGCAGCAGTATTTTACTGATGATGAGTATGTTCGCAACGAAGAAGAGCACGCTTTGATGCAAAATATCGTTGATAATTCCTATACTTTGATAATGGGCAACGAGCCTGCTATCACTCCTAATACGTTGATAGTTTCTTCCAATGTTAGGGTTGCAAGTATTGCCGAGGATGAGTTTGACGAGAGAAATTTGACCAAAGCGTTAAAAACAAGCTTTCCTGATAATGAGGTAGTGCAGTATACAAGCGATGAAAACATTAAAAAGACCGTGTGGGAAAAGCTTGATGCCTGTGATAGGGTGTTGATGTATTCGTATGATGCTTGCTATGATGAGATACAACAGGATTTGGTAAATAGCCTTTTGAAAACTGATAAGGAAGTATATGTAATTTCTATAAAAGGTCCGATAGACAGGCAGCATTTTGAAGGGCTAAAGAATTACTCTTGCGTATACGAGTATACGCCTAACAGCATTAGAACTATTATTAAGCAGCTTAAAAAAGAGATAACGCTAAACGGTAAGCTGCCTCAATAATTAGGATAGAAACAAAATAATTGAATGATTAAGGGGGGCTGTTAGAAATGCTCATTCAAGCATTTCTAACAGCCCCCGTTTCATTGTTGTAATTAGTGCTGTGGTTTATAGGTTGTTGATGTCCTCTTGTGCAAGTAGAACCATCCCCGTATCCTTAAGCACTTGTTCTGCCAGTTCGTTATTAGCAACGCGTAAAACAACGTAAGCGTTTTCCTTAACGGTGGCGATAAAAGCGTACATATACTCGATATTAATGTCTTTTTCAGCAAGCAAAGCCAAAATCTTTGCAAGCCCACCGGGAACGTTTGGCATTTGCACGCCGATAACATCGGTTACTGAAACAACGGTGCCTTTATCCTTAAGTAAGTTTACTGCTTTGTCCAAATCGCTAACGATAAGGCGAAGGATGCCAAAATCCATAGTGTCTGCAATACTCAACGCGCGAACGTCTATGTGTTCGTTTGCAAGTGCATTAAGCGTTTCGTATACAGAGCCGCGTTTGTTTTCTGCAAAAACAGATAGTTGTTTAATTGCCATAATATGCTCCCCTTTCAAATATTAATAAAGCTTTCTCTTGTCTATAACACGTACAGCCTTGCCCTCGCTTCTAACGATGGATTTAGGCTCTACAATGCTAACCTTGGCGTGTATACCCAGGACAGATTTCAGTGCCTCGGTTATTTCTTTTTCCTTTTGGGTAAGATGCTGAACGGTATCAGAAAACAGCTCAGGCGTCATTTCAACCTTAACCTCAATAGTATCGCTGTTGTTTTGACGGTCAACAAGTATTTGATAGTTGCTTGTAAGCCCCATATTAAGCAGAACCATTTCGATTTGGGAAGGGAATACGTTTACGCCCCTAATGATAAGCATATCATCGCTTCTGCCCATAGGTTTGGACATTCTAACGTGTGTTCTGCCGCAGGAGCAGGGGGTTTTATCCAGCACGCAAATATCACGCGTTCTGTAACGTATAAGCGGAAAAGCTTCTTTGGTTATGCTGGTGAACACAAGCTCGCCCTTCTCCCCATCGGGAAGCACCTCACCCGTGTTGGGGTCAATAATTTCCGCTATAAAGTGGTCCTCGTTAATGTGCATACCCTTTTGCTCGATACACTCGAAAGATACGCCGGGGCCGGACATTTCGGTAAGCCCGTAAATGTCAAAAGCTTTTATGCCCAGTTTTTGTTCTATATCGTTTCTCATTTCGCCGGTCCAAGCCTCTGCACCGAAAATACCAGCTTTAAGCTTTATTTGGTCGCGAACGCCGCGCTCGTAGATGGATTCAGTGAGATATGCGGCGTAAGAGGGGGTGCAGCAAATTATGGTAGAACCAAGGTCGCACATAAATTGAATTTGCCTGTCCGTGTTACCGGAGGACATTGGAAGCGTTAAGGAGCCAACCTTGTGAGAGCCGCCGTGCAGCCCCGAGCCGCCGGTAAACAAGCCGTAGCCATAGCAAACCTGAACAACATCCTCTTCTGTACCGCCTGCGGCAACTATTGCGCGCGCGCAGCAGTCCTCCCATAAATCAATATCGTTCTGTGTATAAAACGCTATAACTCGTTTTCCCGTTGTACCGCTTGTGGAGTGTATGCGTACACAATCCTTCAGCGGTGCTGCCATTAAGCCGTAGGGATAAGCATCCCTTAGATCAGCTTTTGTAAGGAAAGGAAGCTTATGTAAATCGGCAGTGGACCTTATATCCTCAGGCTTAACACCTTTTTCGTCCATCTTGTTACGATAATACTCAACATTTTCGTAAACACGTTTAACCGTTGCAACCAGCCTTTCATCCTGCCAAGCCTGTATCTGCTCTCTGGAGGCTGTTTCTATATCCTTTTGGTAATATCTTTCCATTATTTTTTCTCGCGCTTTTGGCGTGCCTTTCTTTTGATGGTTGATTTTTTTGTAACCGAGTAGCCAAAGCTACCAAGCTTTTTTCCCAGCCCAAAATATTCCCCGTGAGAATATGTAACGAGCTTGCATTTATCAAGACACAACTTACCGTCGCACACATATTTATCATCAACACTTACACATACTATATCAGCAATAAACATATCGTGTGAGCCAAGAGAAACCTTATCGGTAACCTTGCACTCCAAAGAGATAGGGCATTGAGCTATAGAAACGCAATCTATCTCAAAGCATTCCTCAGCATCAAAGCCGCAAAGCTCAAACTTATCCGCATCCTTGCCGCTTTTAACGCCGCAAAGGTCAAGCTGCTTTACAATCTCTTCCGTCGGTAAGTTGATGGTAAACACTCCGTTAGAATCGATTAGCTCATAAGAAAACCTTTCGGGCCGTACCGAGATATAGGTTTTCGGCGGATGGCTGTTGATGATACCCGTCCATGCAATAGTAATAACGTTTTTACTGCTGCCTTTTCCGCAGGCAACAAGCACAGCAGGTAACGGAGCCATCAGCGTAGAGCCTTTCCATTTTTGCTTCATAAAGCTCCTCCGTACTTATTAAGATGAAAATCTTCAAAACAATACTAACATATTTATAAAACCATGTCAAGGCGAAAGGAATAATAATTCATTGCTTTTGCATACTTTTTGTTGCAATTGCAACGGAAAACGCACCTGTATATAGCTACAATATAGTCAAGAAAATAATACTAAAGGAGATAGATTATATGAAAAAATTTACAGCTTTATTACTTGTGCTTCTTATGAGCGTTGCGGCATTTGCTTCCTGCGCTGATGATGTTAAGGAAGTAGTTTCGGATGACGTTAGCACTGAAGCATCTGATGCAGTTGTTTCTGAAGAAAGCGAAGAAAGCAAAGATGCAGCTTCGTCTGAGGACAGCTCTGATATCGTTACAGATACGGTTTTCCGCATCGGCGGCTTAAAGGGCCCAACCTCTATGGGCTTGGTAAAGCTTATGCAGGATAACGAGCAGGACAAATCCAAGCTAAACTACGATTTTAAAGTAGAGGCAACCGCAGATATGATAAGCCCGCTTCTTATTAAAGGGGAGCTTGATATGGTAGCCGTACCAGCAAATTTGGCTTCTATCCTTTACAATAACACTCAGGGTAAGGTTAAGGTATTGGCAATCAACACCCTTGGCGTTATCTATATCGTCGAGAAAAACGCAGGTATAACAAATCTTGCAGACCTTAAGGGGAAAACAATATATGCAACTGGCAAAGGTTCAACGCCCGAATATAATTTGCGTTATCTGCTTTCACAAGCAGGTGTTGACCCCGATAAGGACGTTACTATAGAGTGGAAGAGCGAGCCTAACGAGGTTGTTGCATTGCTTAAGAACTCTGATAGCGGCGTTGCAATGTTGCCCCAGCCTTACGTTACCGTGGCACAAACTCAAGTGCCCGAGCTTAAGATTGCAATTAATCTTAACGAAGAGTGGAACAAGCTAAACAACGGCAGTATGATGGTAACAGGCGTTCTTGTTGCGCGTGCTGATTTTGTGGAGAATAACAAGGGTGCTATTGATACATTTCTTAACGAGTACAAGGCTTCTACCGAGTATATCAACTCCAACCCCAAGGAAGCATCCGTTTGGGTAGAGGAGCGCATCGGCGTTAAAGCTGCAGTTGCTGAAAAGGCAGTACCTTACTGCAATATTACGTTTATATCCGGTGCTGATATGAAGGAAGCACTTAGCGGATATCTTAAAGTTCTATACGACCAAAATGCAAAATCCGTAGGCGGTGCAATGCCTGCAGATGGCTTCTATTATGGGGCTTAAAAAAACGTTACAAAAGCTGGCTGCTGTTCTGCTTGCACTTCTTGTGTGGCAGGCGGCAGCCGCCTACATTAATGAAAAAATACTTCTTGTTTCACCAATACAAGTGCTAAAAAGGCTTTTCACGCTTGTTTTTGAGGATGGATTTTTACAAACCGTTTCATTTACGCTGTTGCGTATAATCGGCGGCTTTTTTGCAGGCTTTGTGCTTGGTGCCGTATTGGGCGTTATTGCAGGCCGCTTTAAGCTTATTGAAACCTTGCTTTGGCCGTATATGATAACGGTAAAATCCGTTCCCGTGGCGTCATTTATAGTTATCGCTCTAATATGGCTTGCATCCTCAAAGCTATCGGTTTTTATATCGTTTCTTATGGTGCTTCCAATTGTGTATACAAATATCCTAACAGGTATAAAAAACACGGATAAAAAGCTTGTTCAAGCGGCAAAGCTTTTTAAGCTATCGGGTGCAAAAAAGTTCCTGTTTATACATTTGCCACAGCTAAAGCCATATATAATCTCAGCTTGCAACGTTTCTATTGGCCTTGCGTGGAAAAGCGGTGTTGCGGCGGAAGTAATTGCCATCCCCGATGGTTCACTTGGGGAAATGCTTTATAACGCAAAGGTTTATTATGATACGGCAGATTTGTTTGCATGGACAGTTGTTATTGTAATAGTAAGCGTTGCTTTTGAAAAGCTGTTTGTGTATGGCATAAAATCTATATTTAAGGCGGTGGAAAAGCTATGAGCGATATAAGCATAAAAAAACTTACAAAAAGCTATGGCGAAAACACGGTTTTAAACGGCGTTAGCTTTGATATAAAAGCAGGGAAAACAACTTGTATAATGGGCCCATCGGGCTGTGGAAAAACAACGCTTATAAACATACTTTTAGGCTTTGAAAAAGCAGATAGCGGTGAAATAAGCGGCACGCCCGAAAGAACAGCCGTTGTTTTTCAAGAGGATAGGCTTTTTGAGGATTTTACAGCGCTTTCTAATATAAAAGCCGTTTCAGACAAGAACAAAGCTTTAAATCTTATAGCTGCAATGGGCTTGCAGGGAAGCGAGAAAAAGCCTGTTAATAAGCTATCCGGCGGTATGAAGCGTAGGGTGGCAATAGCACGCGCACTTGCGTTTGATGCCGATTTTGTGGTTATGGATGAACCCTTTAAAGGTTTGGACGAGAAAACAAAGCATAGCGTTATAAGCTATGTAAAAGAAGCACTTTGCGGGAAAACCGTTTTCTTGGTAACCCATGACTTGCAAGAAGCAGAAGCTATGGAAGCGATAGTTGTAACTATGAACGATGAGGGCGAGATAAACCAATAAACAATAAAGTATAAGGCGATGAGCTTAACGATAAGCCCATCGTCTTTTTTATTGTAATAGATCCTTAATAATTTCTTCTGCCATTAACAGCCCTGCCGCCGCAGGAACAAAGGGTACAGAGCTAACAACGGTACCCTTATATTTAGGCTCCTCTTTGCTGTATATAACCTTAAGCTTTTTAACGCCGCGCTCCTTAAGCAAGCAGCGCATCGCCTTAGCAAGCGGACAAACAGAGGTTTTGTAAATATCCGTGCATTCGAATGCGTTGCTTTTAAGCTTGTTGCCCGTGCCCATACACGAAATCATCGGTATGCCGCATTTTTGCGCCTCTACCGCAAGCGTTAGCTTTGCCGTGATATTATCAATGGCATCGGCAATATAATCGGGCTTATATTTGTCTAAAAGAGCAGGTATATTATCGGGCGTTAAAAAAAGTATTTCCGCGGAAATATTAACGTCCTCGTTTATCACCTTTGCTCTCTTATAAGCCGCATCGGCTTTATACGTGCCTATGTTTTCGGCAGTACATAAAAGCTGGCGGTTAAGGTTTGTTGCATCAAAAACGTCGTTGTCCAAAGCTATTAGGTTGCCAACACCTGCACGCACAAGCGCTTCCAATACATAGCCGCCAACTCCGCCAAGCCCGCATAAAAGCACGCTCTTTTGTTTTAATATCGAAGGTGAGCTTTCGCCAAGCAACGGAAGCTGCCTTTCATATCTGTTTCCTAACCCCATCATTTGTGTTTACCCGTAAGCTCAACAACGGTAACGCCCGTATCCCCTTCGCCGTAACGCCCGCTACGGAAGGATTTAATGCGTTTATCACCACGCATATATTTCCAAAGCGCGGCGCGTAACGCACCTGTTCCTTTTCCGTGGATTATCGTAACTGTTGTATACCCTGCGGTAACAGCGCTGTCAAGATACCTGTCAACCATAAACCACGCATCATCGCCAACCTCACCGCGCACGTCTATTTCGTTGCGTACGGATTCACGAAGCGGTGCCTGCGTTGATTTTTTAGTAAAGGTATCGGGTATCTCTACCTTATCCTTGGTTAAGCGCAGATTTTTAATAGGCGTTTTTGTTTTTATAATCCCTGCTTGAACAATAGCGTTTTTGCCCTCAATAGCAAGCACTATACCGGGTTTATTGATGTCTGCTATTATTACAGAATCGCCTTTTTCAAGCGGGCGCGGCAATACGTAGTTATCGTCAACAACCGTTTCCGCCTCCTTGTATATATCGGAATCAGCGCCTTTTAAGCTGTTGCGTATATCAGCGCGGGATTTTTCAAGCCTTTGTTTGGCGTCTGCTTTGTCCTTTTCCTTCTGAAGCTTATTAAGCTCGTCAAACACAAATTCACTGCTTGCCTTAGCACTTGCAAGTATGGCATTGGCCTGCTCACGCGCACGCTCAAGCTGCTTTTCGCCTTTTTCTTCAAGCTCCTTAGCCTTTGCTTGGGCTTCGGCAAGCTTTGCTTCTGCTTCAGCGCGCGCGGCCGCAAGCGCGGCACGCTCTTTTTCCATTGCGTTTTCAGCGTTTTCAAGCTTGGATAGCATATCTTCAAATTTAACGTTATCCTCTTTCATTATCCTGCCTGCTCGTTCGATAATTGCAGGGTCTATGCCAAGGCGTGAGGATATCGCAAACGCGTTTGATTTACCGGGCAACCCAGTAATAAGCCTGTAGGTTGGCTTTAGAGTGTCCACATCAAATTCGCAGGAAGCGTTTAGCACGTCATCGTTTTCGAGCGCATACAGCTTAAGCTCCGCATAATGCGTTGTTGCCGCAGATAGCGCACCAACCTCTTTAACTCTTTCAAGTATGGCAACGGCAAGCGCCGCACCCTCAACAGGGTCTGTACCTGCGCCAAGCTCATCAAACAATACAAGGCAGTTTTCGTCCATCTCCTCAAGTATTGATGCAATGTTTACCATATGAGCAGAGAAGGTGGATAGTGATTGCTCTATGCTTTGCTCATCACCGATATCAGCAAGTATACCTGAAAATACGGGAAGCTCCGAGCCGTAGCTACAAGGAATATGCAAGCCGCATTGAGCCATCATAGCAAAAAGCCCGATAGTTTTAAGCGTAACGGTTTTGCCGCCCGTGTTAGGCCCTGTTATTATTAAGGATTGCTGTGTTTTGCCAAACTCCAGACTTATTGGAACAACCTTTTCGCGCTCTATAAGCGGATGGCGCGCCTTTATAAGCTTTATATTTCTTGCACCCTCTCGCATAATTGCGGCACAGCCGTCTATCTCGTAGGAATATGCGGCGCGTGCAAAAATACACGCAAGGTCCGTTATAACCTTGCAGTTAAGCGTAAGCTGAGAGGAAAAACGCACAACCTCCTCAGAAAGCTCTGAAAGTATGCGTTCTATCTCATCGCTTTCGGCGGATTTAAGCTCCCGCAGGCGGTTGTTAGCCTCAAGCACTGCAAGCGGCTCTATAAAATACGTTGCGCCTGAAGCAGAGGTATCGTGAAGTAAGCCCTTAACCTCGTTTCGGTATTCCGCTTTTACAGGAATAACGTATCTACCGCCGCGTATAGTAACAATATTTTCCTGCAAGTATTTGGATTTGGTGCCTGTGGTATAGCTTGATAAAATATCACGGATAGAGCTTTCAGCCTTTCGCTGTTCGCGCCTTATTTTATATAGTGCGTCACTTGCATCGTCTGCAATCATATCCTCGCCTATAATTGCGGTAGAAATGCGCTTTTCAAGAAAGCTGTTTTCCTGCAACATCGAAAAGTAGGTATAAAGGCAACCGCTACCGCTACCCGCGTATTTAAGCAGGGATGCCACTATACGCAGAGTAGAGCTAACGGAAAGCAGCTCAGAGGCGGAAAGTGTGCCGCCGCGTACTGCACGGTCAAGCAAACCGCTTATATCTCTGGCACCGCCAAAAGGGGGCGTGCCTTTAAGAACAACAAGCTCTTTTGCTTTTGTAGTTTCCTCCGTAAGCTTTGCAATAACCACAGGGTCGGTAGAAGGCACGATTTCAGCAAGTGCTGCTTTTGAAGCCTCTGTACGAGCGTGGTATGCCAAGCGTTCTCTGATTTTATCAAATTCAAGTGTGGATATAGCTTTATTAAACTTGCTCATTCTAACTCCTTCAATACTCCATTTTAAAGGATTTATACAAAGGAAGCGCCTTAGGTTCGTACTCCAATCGGCGCAAAATATATTGTTCGCTTAATTTAGCAAACACTTTTAATGTGTCATTATCGGTTTTAAAGCTGAACAGCTTATCCTTATCAGCCGCCAATGAATGCAAAAACGAACGGTAAACAGCAGCGGGCATATGATAAACACCGCTATCGGCTTTGCTTCTCTTAACACAGTTTCCGCACCGTATACTGCATTGCTCCACATCAAAATATGTTGCAGTTTCTTCGCAAGGCAGGGAAACGCCGCAGCTATCACATTCATCAAGTAAAGGAGCAAACCCCAAAAGCGCCCCAAGCCTTATTTCAAAAACAGCCTTAATATGGTCGTGCGGATAGCTGTTTTTTTCTATGGTGTGGAAAGTGTTAAGCAGTAGCTGTAAAAGCTTTTTATCCTCGCTTCCGCCCACAAAGCTTATTTTGCACAGCTCTGCACAGTATGCGGCAAGCGCGAAATTTTGTATATCCTTAGACAAATCAAAAAAGCTACGGATATACAACGCGTCAAGTATCGTTAAAAAGCCGGGGTTGTGGCCGCTATACATATGGAACTCACAGTATGTGAAAAGCTGAACACAGCGAAAATAGCTGGCACCAACATTTTTGCCACCTGCCGCTTTAGCGTATATAACGCCCTTGTTGTCTGTAAGTATGGTTAAAATCTTGCCTTTTTCGCCCGTGTCCGATTGCTTTATGATTATACCGCGGCATTTTATATACATAAAAATCAGCCCTCGTTGTTGTATCCGAAATCTGCAAGCAGGGTGCGCCTGTCACGCCAGTTTTCCTTAACCTTTACCCATAGGTCAAGATGCACGTGTATACCAAGCATTTTTTCTGCATCCTCTCTTGCGTAAGTGCCTATCTTTTTAAGCATAGAGCCATTTTTGCCTATAAGTATGCTCTTGTGCGCTTCCTTCTCGCAGTAAATTTCTGCACGTACCTTTAAAAGCTCGCCTTCCTCTTTGTACTCCTCTATAACAACAGCAACTCCGTGCGGTACTTCGTCGTTAGTAAGGCGCAAAACTTTTTCGCGCACTATCTCAGCAAACAACTGCCTTTCAGGTTGGTCGGTAAGCATATCGTCCGGAAAGAAATGCGGAGAAGGTACAAGCAGCTTTTCAAGCTCCTCGTATATAATATCAATACCATCGTTTTCCAAAGCGGAAATAGGGATAACAGAGTGAAAATCATAATCCTCACATACGTTTGCAATAAACTCTGCAAGTGCGCCTTTATTCACGCTGTCAACTTTGTTGATAATAAGTATAACCTTCGCGCCTGATGCACAGTTTTTACGCAAGGCATCCTTTTCAGCAGGGTTAAGGCGCGAGCAAGCTTCAACAACGAAAAGGACGATATCAGCGTCCTCCGATGCGTTGCCTGCCGCCTTCATCATATATTCGCCAAGCAGATTGCGTGGACGGTGCAAGCCGGGAGTATCTATAAAAACATATTGAGCGTTACCTTTTGTAACCACGCCTGTTATTCTGTTTCTTGTTGTTTGCGGGCGCTTTGATACTATTGCAATCTTTTCGCCTGCAAGCGCGTTTAAAAGCGTGGATTTACCAACGTTTGGCTTGCCCGTTATCATAATAAAAGCAGTTTTTGTTTCCATTGACATTTACCTTTCTATGCCAAAATAAGAAAGCACCTCATCTTGGCGTTTTCCCATATATATTCTGCCGTCCTCATCATCAACGTGGTCATATCCCAAAAGATGAAGCGCAGAGTGTACGCAAAGAAAGCACAGCTCTCGCGTTAAGCTATGGCCGTATTCCTCCGCTTGCTCTGTTGCACGCGGCAGAGAAATAACAATGTCGCCAAGAAGCGAGTAACCGCCTATCGCATCAAAATCAAGCGTGGGGAAAGAAAGCACGTCCGTTACCGAGTCAATACCGCGGTAATCATTGTTTAGCTCTCGTATATACTCATTGTTACATAAAGTAAGTGCTACCTCACCGTTTAAGCCTTCTCGCTCTGATAGCATAGTATACGCGATAACCTTTTTCATCAGGTTTAAGCATTTCCTGTCAAACGCCGCACCCGTTTTGTTTGTAAACGATACTTTTATCATTACTGCCTCCGTCTGAAGGTTTGTTTTTCTTTAACAGCTTGCTTCGTTTTTTCCGCATTTTTTTCGTATGCAAGAATTATCTTTTGAACAAGCGGATGGCGCACAACATCCTTGTGTGAAAACTTGAAAATAGAGATGCCCTCAATGTCCTGCAGTATCTCAATAGCTTCAATAAGACCGCTTTTTTTGATGAAGGGAAGGTCTATTTGTGTAACGTCGCCCGTTACTATTGCCTTGGAGTTGTTGCCCAAACGCGTTAAAAACATTTTCATTTGCTCAGGCGTTGTGTTTTGCGCTTCGTCAAGTATTATAAAAGCATCGTCAAGCGTTCTGCCGCGCATGTATGCAAGCGGAGCAATTTCTATAATGCCTTTTTCCAAAAAGCGCGAAAAGCTTTCGCCGCCAAGCATTTCGCCAAGCGCATCGTATAGCGGGCGTAGGTAAGGGTCTATCTTGCTTTGAAGATCCCCCGGTAAAAAACCAAGCTTTTCACCTGCTTCAACGGCAGGGCGCGTAAGCACGATACGAGATATCTCCTTGGCTTTAAGCGCAGATACAGCCATCGCAACTGCAAGAAAGGTTTTTCCCGTACCTGCGGGGCCAACGCCGAAAACGATGGTGTTTTTCTTTATGTTGTCAACATACCTCTGCTGACCAACCGTTTTTGCCTTAATAGGCTTGCCCTTATTTGTAAGGCAAATACAGTTGCTGTATATAGCAGATAGCTCCTCTTCACGGTTGTCCTTGACCATTGAAACAACGTAGTTTAGCGTGTTTTCTTCTATAACCTCGCTTAAAGCGCAAAGCTTTTCAAGCTGTTCAACGGCCGCTGCAGCCATATCAACGCCGCTTTTGTCCTGCCCTTGTATCTTAACGCCGTCCCCACGGCTGACAATTTTAACGCCAAACTCTCTTTCAAGCTTATCGGTATTGGCATCAAGCGTGCCGAACAGCTTCAAAACAAAATCCATATTAAGGCTATCTAAATCCTTTTCAAACATAAAAGCTCTCCAAATTAAAATGTATTAAACTTTAAGAGTGAACTTTAAGCTTATGTCAAGCGCCTTTACAGAATGCGTAAGCGCGCCGATAGATATAAGGTCAACACCCGCTTTAGCAACCTCTGCCAAATCACGCTCGCCCATGTTGCCGCTTGCTTCCGTAACAGCTCTTCCAGCGATGAAATCAACCGCTTCCTTCATCTGCTCGCAGGTCATATTATCTAACATAATGATATCTGCACCGGCGTTTAGAGCTTCCTCAACCTGTGCCATATTTTCGGTTTCAACCTCTATTTTTAGGGTGTGAGGTGCATAAGCCTTTGCGGCAGAAACAGCTTTGGTAATACTGCCTGCCGCGGCAATGTGGTTATCCTTTATAAGAATACCGTCCGAAAGACCGAAACGGTGGTTAGCCGCACCGCCCACGCGAACAGCGTATTTATCCAAAACGCGAAGCCCCGGCATCGTTTTTCTTGTGTCGGTTATTCTTGTGCTTGTACCCTTTACAGCTTCACAAGCTGTACGCGTTGCCGTTGCAATACCGCTTGCGCGTTGCATAAGATTAAGCGCGGTCCTCTCGCCCATAAGTATGGTGCGTGCGTTACCGTTAACCTTTGCGATGATGTCACCTTTCTTAACGAAATCACCGTCCTTAACGTTAAAGCTTATGTCAACGCCGCCGCCCGCAAGCTCGAAGCTACGCTTTGCTATATCCGTGCCGCATATAACGCCGTCCGCCTTTGCTTTGAAAAAGCCCTCTGCAACAGCGTTTTCGGGAACCGTTGCTACCGTTGTTATATCGCCGTTTGGCATATCTTCTTCAAAGCTTGCCATAATTATTTTATCAAATAACATAATATTTACTCTGCCTTTCTTTAATTCACTATATAATGCGCGCCAACGCTTTCCTTGCGATTATAAGCCGCGTTAAGTATCGCAAGTGCGTTTTGCAGCATATTGTTTACCTTGAAGTGGTATGGGGAAGTAAGAAAAGTGTTATCAAGCTGTTCTTCTAAATCCACAAGTATTGATATACCTTTAAGCATACCCTCAAAGCTGCGTTCGGGGCCTGCATACTCTGTCATCGTGTTTTTAATTATCTTTTCTATCTGAGAGAAGAACTCGTTGGTGTGTATTACCTTGCCAACGCTTTCCGTTTCGTAGCGGACAAGCCTTTCGTTGTTAGGACGGAAATTTTCGTTAATATATCGCGCAGACCTTCTGCCGAACACCAAGCATTCAAGCATAGAATTGGAAGCAAGCCTGTTTCCGCCGTGTATGCCTGTTTCGGCACATTCACCACAGCAGAAAAGCCCCTCGATATTTGTTTTCCCGTTGATATCGGTTTTAACACCGCCCATATGGTAATGCTGTGCAGGACGAACGGGGATATAGTCCCTCGTTAGATGTATATCCTGCTTTGCGCATTGACTGAATATAGTAGGGAAGCGGCTTTTAAAAAACTCCGTTGTCATCGCAGAGGTATCAAGGAAAACGCGGTCACCGCCGTTAAGCTTCAGCTCTTTGATTATCTCGCGGGTTACTATATCTCTCGGTGCAAGATCAGCCAGCTCGTGCTTGCCTTGCATGAACGCTGTTCCGCGGTAATTGCGCAGTATCGCGCCCTCACCTCTAACAGCTTCGGATATAAGGAACAGGCGCGTAGGATTATCGTCCGGAATAAGCGTTGTAGGGTGGAACTGAACCATTTCCATATGGTTAAGCCTTGCTCCAACGCGCGCGGCGGCGGCAATACCGTCCCCAACGGCACCAACGGGGTTGGTGGTGTAACGGTATAGCTGACCTATCCCGCCTGTGGCAACAACCAAGTTGCGTGTTTTAAGCACCTTGTATTCATCGCCAACCTTAGCCAATATACCGCAAACGCCTTCATCGTCCGTGAGTATATCAACCATAAAGCTTTCAAGGAAAAAGTGCAGGTTTTCCTTTGTATACGCCAGCCTTCCAAGCTGTTTCGTTGTTTCTTTGCCCGTGGCATCGCCACCGCAATGCACAATCCTTCGCATATGATGCCCACCCTCGCGGGTTATAAGCAAATCCCCCTCGGCATTAACGTCAAAAGGTATATGCATATCAATAAGCTCGTGTATGTTTTCGGGCCCTTCCTCAACCAATACCCTAACAGCCGCTTCGTCACACAAGCCTGCTCCGGCAGTTAGCGTATCTTGTATATGGTTTATAAATTGATCCTCTTTGCTAATAACGGCGGCAATACCGCCCTGCGCTAAATACGAGTTGCTTTCGTCTATGTTTGCCTTGGTAACAACCGCCACCTGAAATTCGGAATTCAAATGCAACGCACAGTACAACCCCGCGATACCGCTGCCTATAACAACAACGTCAAAATCATATTGGTCGCAGTCCTTTGCGGTATCGTTATACAAATACTTCCTCATATAAACCTCTTAAATTTTTAACATTCTTTCAATTGGCTTTAGTGCCGCTTTGCGTAGCGATTCGCCAACAAAAACCTCGCCCGTTTCGTTTTCAAGCGTGTTTAGCAGCATCTCCTTGGTTATTGCCTTCATACTGTCGCAGTATAGCTGCTTTGCATCGGGAACGTAAAAGGCTTTATTCGGCATCAAAGCAATCATTCGCTCCGTAACGCCCTGCTCGGTACAGATAATAAATTCTTTCGCATCGCTTTTTTCGCAATAGTCAATTAGTTGCGACGTACTTCCTAAATAATCAGCCATATCACAAACAGCCCTATTGCATTCGGGGTGTACAAGGATTAATGCATCAGGGTGCTTAGCTTTGCACTCTGCAACCTTGTCGGCGCTTAACTTATCGTGTATTTTACAAAAACCGTTTTCGTGAAAATAAAACTTTTTATTCGGCACCTGTGCGGCAACAAACGCCCCCAAATTTTTGTCCGGAACGAAAATTATTTCGTCCTCCTCAAGGCTGTTTACAACCTTTAAAGCGTTGGAGGAGGTACAGCAAATATCGCATTCAGCCTTTGTTGCGGCGGTGGAGTTGATATAGCAAACCACCGCGCTGTTTGGATGAGCCTCCTTTAGCTTTTTAACGTCGTTTGGTGTAATAGTGTCTGCCATATAGCACCCGGCGTTTGGCGCAGGCAACAGCACGCGTTTGTTCGGGCAAAGCAGTGCCGCGCTTTCACCCATAAAGCTAACACCGCAAAACACAAGTATATCAGCATCCGTGTTCTTGCTTTTTCTTGCAAGCTCAAGCGAATCGCCAACTATATCAGCAAGCTGTTGTATCTCGTATGGCTGATAGTAATGTGCAAGTATAACGGCATTCTTTTCTTTCTTTAAGGCATTTATCTTTTCATTTATATCCATAGCTTTTACAAAATCTCCTCAAGATTATAGGGTGTACCTTGATATACAAAATAATTTGTCCAATTAGCAAAAAGTAAATGCGCGTGGGCGCGCCAGCTATTCACAGGCGGAGCTTTAACGTTATCGTTTTTGAAGTAATTAACTGGTATATCAGGCTCCAAGCCCTTATCAACATCACGCAGGTATTCAAGCTTTAGTGTATCGGCATCATACTCGCTATGCCCGAAAACAAATATGTTTCTACCGTCCTTAGATGCGGCAAGATATGCGCCCGCATCGTCCGATTCCGCAAGAAGTACAAGCTGAGGGCAACGCTCTATTTCCTTAGGGTCAACACCTGAATAGCGGGAGTGTGGCGCATAAAACTGCTCATCAAAGCCTCTAACCAAGGGATGAGAGGGAAGGAGAGTTTTATGTAAATAAACACCCGAAAGCTTTTTCTTAAGTGCACGCTTGTCTATACCGTATTTGTAATGCAAGCCTGCAAATGCGCCCCAGCATATAAACATCGTGGAATATACGTTATGCTTTGTCCATTCCATAATCTCGCAAAGCTCGTCCCAGTAATCCACGTTTTCAAACTCAAGGCATTCAAGCGGTGCACCCGTAATGATAAACCCATCAAACTTTTGGTCCTTAATACTGTCAAACGTATTGTAAAAGGCTTTTAAATGCTCTGCAGGTGTATTCTTAGAAGCGTAGGTAGAAGTGGTAAGCAAGGTTATATCTATCTGCAAAGGAGTGTTGGAAAGCAAGCGCAAAAGCTGGGTTTCCGTAACTATCTTTGTAGGCATAAGATTTAATATAGCAATACGCAACGGACGTATATCTTGAGATTCCGCACGTAAATGATCCATAATAAAAATATTCTCTTTTTCAAGAATTTCAGCCGCGGGCAAGAATTGAGGTATCTTAATAGGCATGGTAATAATCCCCCACCTTCGTGATTTTGATTGTTATATTATAGCATTTTTAGGAGAGTATTACAATACATTTTTAAAAAAACTGCGGTGTTTATTACCAATTCCTCCATATATTTTCCGTTATATCCATTTTGTTGATACTAAATATTGACAATTCAGAAATTTTATATATAATTGTAATAAGGACAAAATGCGAAAATATATCTAATGCTTTGAAAGGCTGGTTTGAGATATGGAGTTTAATTTTTCAAATAGATGTAAGGATATGAAGCCTTCTGCTATAAGAGAGCTTTTTAAGGTCATTCCCTCGGAAGGTGCTTTCACGTTTTCAGCGGGCAATCCCTCTCCGCTTTCTTTTCCTGTGGAGGAGTTTGCAGAGATAGCCGCTGATATATTTAAAAACGATGCAACCGCGGCATTGCAGTACAGTGTTACGGAAGGGTATCCAAAGCTTATTCAGCAGATAAGCGCGCGCTTAAAGGAGCGTTTTTATGTTGGCGCAGATTATGACCAAACTATTATAACAACAGGCGGTCAGCAGGCTATTGACTTAACCGTAAAAGCCCTTTGTAACGAAGGGGATGTTGTTATTTGCGAGAATCCCAGCTTTATCGGCGCACTTAACGCTTTCCGTTCCTATAATCTAAAGCTTGTGGGCGTTGATATGGAGGATGACGGCATCTCTGTTGAAAAGCTTGAGGCGGCGTTAAAGGAACACAAAAACGTTAAAATAATATATCTTATACCTACGTTTCAAAACCCCACGGGGATTACAATGCCCTTGAAGAAACGCAAGGCTGTTTTGGAGCTTGCACAGAAATACAACGTGTTTATTCTTGAGGATGACCCTTATGTTGAGCTTCGCTTTACCGGCGTGCCTGAGCCAGAGATTAAAAGCTTGGATACGGATGGGCACGTTATATATTGCGGCTCGTTTTCTAAAATATTGTCTCCCGGTATGCGCCTTGGCTACCTTTGTGCGCACGAGGATATAATAAACAAGGTTACGGTTCTTAAGCAAGTTAGCGATACTCATACAAACATATTAAGCCAGATGCTTGCTTCAAGGTTTATGGAAAGATATAATCTTGATGCTCACATAAAGAAGATTAAAGATCTATATCGTTCGCGCTGTTCGTTGATGCTGTATTGCATTAATCAGTGCTTTCCCGATTGTGTTAAGCACACCATTCCCGAAGGCGGTATGTTTATTTGGGCAACGCTTCCTGAGGGGTATGATAGCGCCGATATAGCACGAAAAGCGCTTGAGCGCAAAATTGCAATTGTATCAGGCAAAACCTTCTTGCCTGACACTAACGCAAGCAGTAATTCATTCCGCTTGAATTTCTCAACCCCTTCCGACGAAGACATTGTTGAGGGTATAAAGCGCTTGGGCGATTTACTAAAAGAGGAGATAGTAAAATAATGGACGGTAATATTGAACAAAAGAAAACTATTTTTTCGGGCATACAGCCCTCGGGCAATCTAACGATAGGTAATTATTTAGGTGCAATAAAAAACTGGGTTGGTTTGCAGGATGATTATAACTGCCTGTTTTGCTCTGTAGATATGCACTCTATAACCGTGCGTCAAACCCCTGCGGAGCTTAGAAGAAGAAGCGTTGAGATGCTTGCTTTGTATATGGCTTGCGGTATCGACCCCGAAAAGAACATTTTGTTTATCCAAAGCCACGTTCCCGCACACGCAGAGCTTGCGTGGGTGCTTAATTGCTATACAATGTTTGGCGAGCTTTCAAGGATGACGCAGTTTAAAGAAAAATCCCAAAAGCATTCCGAAAATATAAACGCAGGGCTTTTCACTTATCCCGTTTTGATGGCTGCGGATATCTTGCTGTATCAAACCGACCTTGTTCCCGTAGGGCTTGACCAAAAGCAGCATCTTGAGATAACAAGGGATATTGCTATGAGGTTTAACGGCGTGTATGGGGACACATTTAAGATACCGGAGCCGTATATACCCAAGCTTGGTATGAAGATAATGTCGCTTACCGAGCCGGATAAGAAGATGAGTAAATCCGATGTAACAGGCGGTAGTGTTGGTATACTTGATAAGCGTGACGATATAGTTAGAAAGATAAAGCGCGCCGTTACCGATAGCGGCAGCGAGGTTAAATACGCTGATGGTAAGGACGGGATAAATAACCTACTAACCATATACTGTGCTTTCACGGGTAAAACCATAGAGGAAGCGGAAAAAGAATTCAGCGGTATGGGCTACGGCGTGTTTAAGGAAGCCGTTGCAGAGGTTTGTGCGGATAGCCTTGGTGCGGTACAGGATAAGTTTTACGATATTCTTAAAAACAAGGATTATCTTAACGATATGCTTAAGCGCAATGCGGAAAGTGCCGCGTACCTTGCACGCAAAACGTTAAGTAAGGTATACAGAAAGATAGGCTTTTATCAGCCTAAATAAGCAAGAATTTTCAGAAAGTGGGAGTATTTGATATGCCCAAAAAGCCTATAAAAATGGACTATGACGATCGTAGTATAACGTCCCTTAAAGGGGCGGAGCGTGTAAGGCTTCGCCCTGCCGTAATTTTTGGCTCGGACGGCTTGGAGGGGTGCGAGCACTCGTTTTTTGAGATACTTTCCAATTCCATAGACGAAGCCAGAGAAGGCTTTGGCAACGTTATAAACGTAACCGTGTTTAAGGACCACGTTATGCAGGTGGAGGATTTTGGGCGCGGTATACCCTTGGATTGGAACGAAAAAGAGCAAAGATATAATTGGGAGCTTGTTTTTTGCGAGCTTTACGCAGGCGGTAAGTACAACAATAACGATGGCGGTGCGTATGAGTATTCGCTTGGCCTTAACGGTCTTGGTGCGTGCGCAACGCAATACGCGTCTGAGTTTATGCAGGTTACCGCTTATACGGGCGGAACAAAGTATTCTATAAGCTTTGAAAAAGGCGAGCCTGTTACAGAGCTTATAAAGGAAGAATGCCCCAAAAACAAACGCGGTACGGTTATACGTTGGAAAAGTGACTCTGAGGTGTTTACCGATATAAACATCAGCCGCGAGTTTTTTAGTGATCAGCTCAAAAAGCAAGCCGTTGTAAACGGCGGCTTATCGCTTAACCTGAAATGGCAGATGCCGGACGGTAGCTTTGAAACCGAAAGCTATTGCTATGCAAACGGTGTGGAGGACTATATAGCGGAGATGGTAGGTGTGAACTATCTTTCCGCGCCCGTGTCCTATTCAGCAGAACGCGTTGGTAGGGATAGGGAGGATAAAAGCGATTATAAGCTGAAAATTCAGTTTGCTTTTTGTTTTTCTAACGACATTAATTTAATAGAGTATTACCACAACTCTTCGTATTTGCAGCACGGTGGCTCGCCCGATAAGGCGGCAAAAAACGCTTTTGTGTGGGCGGTGGACAACTATTTGCGCGGTGCAAATAAATACACGAAGAATGAATCTAAAATAACGTTTCAGGATGTAGAGGATTCGTTGGTTTTAGTTGTAAACTCTTTTTCAACTCAAACCTCATATGAAAACCAAACTAAAAAAGCTATAACTAACGAGTTTATTTATAAGGCTATGACGGAGTTTTTCCGCCATAGCATAGAGGTTTACTTTGCCGAAAATCCGTCCGAGGCGGACAAGGCTTGCCAACAGGTGCTTGTTAATAAACGTAGCCGTGAATCCGCGGAAAGTATGCGTATCAAGACGAAAACAAAGCTTACAGCACCGCTTGATATAAATAACTCTGTGGAAAAATTTGCAGGCTGTCGCAGCCGTGACCCCGAAAAGTGCGAGCTATATATAGTGGAGGGTGACTCTGCTATGACAAGCTGCAAGCTTGCAAGGAACGCCGAGTTTCAGGCTGTAATACCCGTTAGAGGTAAAACCCTTAATTGCCTTAAGGCAAGCTATGACCGTATTTTTAAAAGCGACATAATAATGGATTTGATAAAGGTTATCGGTTGCGGCGTTGAGGTTAAGGCGAAGAATGCAAAGGGCGTGCCCGGCTTTGATCTTGCAAGCCTTAGATGGAGCAAGATTATACTTTGTACCGATGCGGACGAGGACGGCTTTCAGATACGCACTCTGTTGCTAACTATGTTTTACAGCTTGCTTCCAACGCTTATAAAAGAGGGGCGCGTTTATATTGCGGAAACACCGCTTTATGAGATAACGTCCGGCGGTAAAACGTATTTTGCATATAACGAAGCGGAAAAGACAAAGATACTTGATGAGCTTGGCAATTCCAGATACACAATCCAGCGTTCTAAAGGCTTGGGTGAGAACGAGGCGGACATGATGTCGCTAACAACAATGGCGCCCGCAACCCGCAGGCTTATAAGAATAATGCCTGAGGACGAGGAAAAGACGTTTAGGATGTTTGATGTTTTGCTTGGCGACAATATTGAAGCAAGAAAGGCTTTTATAGCAGAGTTTGGCGGCAAATACGTTGAGCTTGCTGATATTTAAAGCTTTATTAAAGACCGGAGGTTAGAATAGGGATGGCAAAAAAGAAGCAGCCTATTATTGAGGAAGTACCCGCAGCACCTGCTGTTGATATAAATATAACCGATGTGCTTGAAACCAACTATATGCCCTACGCTATGAGCGTTATAATATCTCGTGCTATCCCCGCAATAGATGGTTTTAAGCCCAGCCATAGAAAGCTGCTTTACACTATGTATAAGATGGGGCTTTTAAAGGGCGGAACGGTTAAATCTGCAAAAATTGCAGGTGCAACAATGACCTTGCATCCCCACGGCGATGCTTCTATATACGATACAATGGTAAGGCTTACAACGGGTAAGGAAGCTTTACTTCACCCACTTGTGGAGTCTAAGGGTAGCTTTGGCAAGCAATATTCCGATATGCCCGCTGCTGCATCGCGTTATACGGAGGCAAAGCTGGCAAAAATCAGCGAGGAGATATTTGGCGGTATTGATAAGGACGCTGTTGATTTCGTTCCTAATTATGACAATACCGAGATGGAGCCTGCTATTTTGCCAACCGCTTTCCCAAATATACTTGTTTCTCCCAACACAGGTATAGCGGTAAGCCTTGCAAGCAACATCTGCTCCTTTAACTTGAACGAGATTTGCGATGCAACTATATCGTATCTTAAAAACGGAACCATATCTACGTGGGAGCTGCTTGATATAATTAAAGCGCCCGATTTTCCTACAGGCGGGCTTTTGGTTTATAACAGAGAACAGCTTTCTTCCATATACGAAACAGGCAGAGGTAGGGTAAAGGTACGCGCAAAGTATAACTACGTTAAGGAGCAAAACCTTATCGAGGTAACTGAGATACCGTATACAACTACGTCTGAAAAGATAATAGCATCTATCGTTGCATTAGTAAAAGAAGGCAAGCTTAGAGAGATATCAGACGTTAGGGATGAAACCGATAAAAGCGGCTTGAAGATAGCGATAGACCTAAAGCGCGGCGCGGATTACGAAAAGCTTATGGCAAAGCTTTATAAATCCACTCCGTTGGAGGACGGGTTTGCTTGTAACTTCAACATCCTTATCGGCAACATACCGCAAACTATGGGTATAGGCGAGATACTGGAAGAATGGTGCGCTTTCCGTACCGAGTGCTTGCGCCGTAGCTTTATATACGAGCTTGGCAAAAAAAGCGATAAGCTGCATTTGCTGTATGGCTTAAGAGAGATATTGCTTGATATTGATAAAGCTATAAGGATCGTTAGGAACACCGAAAAGGACGAGGACGTTGTTCCCAACCTTATGAGTGGGTTCCGTATAGACAAGGTTCAGGCAGAATACGTTGCGGAAATAAAGCTTCGCAATTTAAATAAAGATTATATTCTTAAACGTATCGATGAGATAGATGCGCTTGAAAAAGATATTGCACGGCTTGAGGTTATAGTTGGCAGTGACAGGCTTATACACGATGAGATAATCAACCAGCTTTCGGAGATTAAACGTAAATACGGTATTGACAGAAAAACTCAAATTGTGTATGAGGACGAGATAGACGATATAGCAATAATAAACGAGGTAGAGGATTATCCTGTTACCGTATTCTTAACAAGGGATGGGTTCTTTAAAAAGTGCCTGCCTGCTTCATTGCGCGTTAGCAACACGCATAAGCTAAAAGAGGGGGACGAGCTTTTCCAAAGCTTTGAAACTACTAATACCGCAGAGCTGTTGGTGTTTACAACCAAGGCTCAGCTTTACAAGGCGCACATAGACGATTTTGAAACTCATAAGGCTTCTCAACTTGGTGAATATCTGCCGGCGGCTTTAAGCTTTGATGAGGACGAGAAGGTTGTTTGTATACTTACAACCAATGATTTTTCGGAAGAAATAGCTTTGTTTTACGAAAACGGCAAGGCGGTGCGTTTGCCGATAAACGTATACCAAACAAAAACAAAGCGCAAAAAGCTTTCTCCTGCGTTTTTTGATAAGGCACAGCTTGTTTGTGCGTTCAAGATAACCGCAGGGGCAGAGTATTTGATGACGTCTAACGTATCGCGCGCGCTAATTATCCACGAGGAACAGATTTGCGTTAAATCAACGCGTACATCAAGCGGTGCAACTATTTTTAACTTGAAAAAGGGGCAGCACATCAATAACGTGTACCAGTACGGCACAGAGGGGTGCCCGGTATTGGAGAACGATAAGAAGTACAGAAAAAAGGCGTTGCCCGCCGCAGGCGTGCAGTATGACGAGTTTACACAGCAAACATTGCTTTGATGTAATTAGCTACGCTTGAAAAGGAGTGTATTATGGTTAAAACCCAAACAATAAAATATATAATCCTTCAAGCGGTTATCGTTGTGTTAACGGCTTCCTGCTGTGTATTTCCCGATGCTTTGTTTATGCTTGCCGCTGTTACTGTGCAGATAGGCTTGTTCTCGGCAATCGCTTCTCAAAAGCCGTTTTGCCTTTCGTTGATAGCACCGCTGTTATCATACGGTGTGGCGTTTGCCTTGCTTGGCGATTGGATACTTGCTTTTGCCGCGGTTTTGTTCTTGCCTGCAGGTGCTTTTGTTGCTTTGTGCGTTTCAAAATCCTGTAGCCGTTCAAAAACCGTGCTTGTGGCATCGCTTTGCTTCGGCATAAGCGTGGCAGTTTATTGCGGCTCGTTCGCCGCGCTTAACGGCGGTATAACCGTTGATGAGCTTTCAAAGGCGCTATACAACGGTATCAATTATGTGGCAGATATGTCCGTGGACAATTTGCCGGAGGTTTATTTCTCCCAAGGGATAACAAAAGAAGCGTATCGTGACCTTTTGTTTGAAGCTATGCGCTTGTTTTTAATGGGCGTTGCCGTGCTTATTTGTAATGCCGTTGCATATTTTTCAACAGCAATTACAAAAAAAGTTTTGTTAGGAACCAAAGATAACAAGCTTTTAAATAAGGACAAGGATTGGCTTTACGTCCTCTCCAAGCCCTCTGCGGCTATGTTTGTTGTTTGCTATCTATGCGTGCTTGTTGGCGGCGATGCCTTAACGCTTCCGCAACAGATCGCGTTTAATACCGTTGTTGTTGCGCTTTTGGGCGGCGTGCTTGTTATGGCGGCACGTTCGATAAAGCAAAAAATGGGCGTTGCCGGTATTTCAAGCGTGCTGATTTACGTTATTATATATTTTATTTTAGGGATGCAGGCTGTGCTTGTTGTTATGTCTGCAACAGGTTTAATTGCCGCATTCAGATATAAACCGCAGGAGGATAAAGAAGCATGCAAAAAATAAAAAGCTTTATCCGCGACAATAAGGAGATAGTTGCAAGCAGTATTTTAATGCTGTTTTTTACCGTGCTGTCTGCGTTTTTGCCATCAGCTTGGGTTTTTCCTGCGTTTTTGGTGCTGTTTTTAGTGTTTATGGGGTACATTGTTTATCGCTTTTTTGCAAAGCATAAGCATCTCCCCGCAAGCTCTGAGGCTGCGCTTTCTTCGCTAACGGTTGATGTTTTATTGCAGCTTCCGTATCCCGTTTTGATGGTTGGCGATGATGATAGTGTTATATGGTATAACAAAGCGTTTACGGATATAAAAGAGCTTTCAACTATCAAATACGGTCAAAGCCTTAAAGGCGTTATGGGCGGTGCTTTTTGCTATTCCGTTTTAAAAAACAACAAAAACGAGCTTGTTTTTGATGTGGAAGGTAAATCCTATTCTTTATACGCGGCAGACGTTTCCGCTTACGGAAAACGTTATTTGCTAACTATTTGGAACGATAGAACGGCGCTTCGTGATGTGCAAAAGCTATTAAAGATGCGTAACGTGGTTGTTGGCTACGCGGCTATTGATAACGCGGCAGAGGTTGCATCCCATCTGCAAGAGCAGTACCGTTCAATGGTTGCAAAAGCGTATACAGAGGTTTATAACTGGGTTAGTGAAATGCACGGTATTATGCGTGAGTATGACCGTGATAAATATATGATTTTTGTAGACGAGGAAAACTTTGGGCCTAATATAGCCAAAAAGTTTGACGTGCTTGACCGTATAAATACCGCTGTTGCGGGGGACAGCAACCGTTTAACAATGTCTATGAGCTTTGCCGTTATGGAAGGCAGTCTTGCAGAAAAGGAATCTGCGGCGAAGGATGCGCTTGAATATGCTTTCCAGCGCGGCGGCGCACAGATTATTGTAAAATCTAAGGATGGTAACTTGTCCTTTGGCGGTCAAAGCAGGGCAGTTGAGAAAACTACCAAGATTAAATCCCGCGTTACTGCAGACAGGTTGAAGGAGCTTATTTCAAACAGCAGTAACGTATTGATAATGGGGCACAAGAACATAGATTTTGATGCCATAGCCGCGGAATGTGCCGCGGCAAGGCTTGCGCTTACGATGGAGAAGCAAGTAAATATAGTTGTTAATCCCGACGATAACGCGCTTACGGTTGCATTGCCGCTTATTGAGGAGCTTCACGATTACGACCACGTTTTTGTAGATTGCTCCCGTGGGCAGGAGCTGTTGTCACCCATGACGCTTGTTATAGTGGTTGATGCAAGCAATCCTAAAATTTTTGAGGCGGCAGATATCTACGAAAACGCACAGAACGTTGCGATAATTGACCATCACGTTCAAACAAGCGAGTTTGTTACTCAGCCTAAGCTTCAGTATATTGACCCAACAGCATCGTCCACCTCGGAGCTTATGTGCGAGATACTTGAGCAGGCGATACCGCGCAGTGCGCTTAACTCAGGTGAGGCAGAGCTTTTGTTGGCTGGTATACTTTTGGATACCCAACGTTTTACAAGAAACACGGGTGTACGCACCTTTGGCGCGGCTATGTATTTGCGCCCCGATGCAAAGATGCTTCAGCACGCGCAATCTCTTTTCAAGCCCGGCATACAGGAGTATACAAAGCAGGCTGTTTTCCAGAAAAACGCAATTGTTTTCCGTGAGTGCATCGGTATATCGTATTATGAGGATGATACCTTGCCCGAAAACAGAATAATGGCTTCCATAGCGGCAGAGAGTATGTTAAGCATTGCATCCGTAAAGGCTGCGTTTGCTTTATGCACCATAAACGAGGATATACATATATCCGCAAGGTCTGACGGTAGCATTAACGTAGCAAAAATAGCGGAAAGGCTTGGCGGCGGCGGAAGATTTGAAGCGGCGGCTGTTGTTATGCAGGGCGTTAGCATTAAGGAAGCGATGACAGAGCTTAGAAAAGCTATAGACGAATATTGGGAAGAAAAGAATTCAACAGGAGGATCAGCACAATGAAGGTTGTATTATTGGCAGATGTTAAAGGTCAGGGCAAAAAGGGAGAGCTTATCAATGTTTCCGATGGGTATGCGCGCAACTTTTTGTTCCCCAAAAAGCTTGCCAAGGAGGCAAATGCACAAATACTTAACGATATAAAAAACAAGAACGAAGCAGAGAATTTTAAGAAGGCAGAGGATAAGAAGGCGGCATTACAGCTTGCTGAAAAGCTTAAAGGTATCGTTGTTAAATTTAAATCCACAGGCGGTGCAGACGGTAAGCTTTACGGTGCAGTTACCGCTAAGGACATTTCCGACAAGCTTAACGCTGATTTTGGCATTTCCATTGACAAGCGCAAGATAGTTGTAACGGAAAATATAAAAACTGTTGGCACTTACGTTTTGGACGTTAAGCTTTACCCCGAAATATCCGCAAAGCTTAACGTTGTTGTTGAGGCGTAAATTTTAGGGAATAATATTTTAATGAAAGGCAAACCGTTAATAAACGGTATGAGGATGTAAAAATGGCTGACAATTTGACTATAAGGCAAATGCCATATTCTTTGGAGGCGGAGCAGGCTTTGCTTGGCGCCGCTATTGCAGACCCCGAAAAGCTTAACCTCATAGCCTTTCTTAAAGTAGAGGATTTTTATCTTTCACAGCATCAAAGTATATATTCCATATTGATGAAGATGTTTCAGTTTGACAAGAAGATTGATATGGTAACCTTGCTTGATGAGCTTGGAAAGATAGAAGCGCTTAACGGCACGGATCTTGTAAAATACGTTAAGCTGTTAGTTGAATCTGCGGCATTTTCTCCTAATATAGAAGAGCACGCCGCAATAGTGCGAGACAAAGCGGTATTACGCCAGCTTATAAACGTTTCTCAAAATATAACGGATAACGCATACGCCGCTACCGAAAGCGTTGAAACCATCGTCGGCAGCGCAGAGCAAAGCATTTACGAGATATCAAACAACAAGTACAGCGAAGGCTTTGCACATATATCCGAAGCAATAAAAGAGGATTTTGATATACTTGATAAACGAGCAAACGACCCCGAAAGCTTGCTTGGTATATCCTCTCACTACAAGGATTTGGATAATTTAATTCGCTTTGGTGCGGGTGATTTGATAATTATAGGCGGTAGACCCGGTATGGGTAAGACCACGTTTGCTATGAATATAGCCGCAAACGTGGCAAAATCTCCACGCAAGGATGGCGTTATGCCTGAGGTTGTTGTTTTTTCGTTGGAAATGACGAAGCAACAGCTTGCGGAGCGTTTGCTGTCCGCAGAGGCACTTGTAGACAGTGGCTCTTTAATGAAGGGCAACATCAGCACGGAAGCATGGAAAAAGCTTGCCGATTCGGCTGCAAGGCTATCCAAAACCCAGCTTTTGATTGACGAAAGCGCGGAGATAACCGTAACGAAGATAAAAGCAAAGCTAAGGCGCTTGAAAAACTTAGGCCTTGTGGTAGTGGACTATTTACAGCTAATGCACGCTGATGAAAGAATAGACAACCGCGTGCTTGAGATAGGCGCTATAACGCGTGGCTTTAAGCTTATGGCAAAGGATTTGGGTGTGCCGATTATCTTGTGCTCTCAGCTTAGAAGAGAAGCGGGCGGAACAAAAACGGGGGATAAGATGCCGCAGATATCCGACCTTAGAGATTCCGGTGCGATAGAGCAGGATGCAGACGTTATTATTTTCTTGCACCGTGATGATTACGGCAACTATGATAATGATACGTCTAACGGCGTTGTTACCGCTAAAGCGATAGTTGCAAAGAACAGGCATGGCTCTACCGGTACGGTAAATCTTTCGTGGTACGGCTCTTATTTCAAGTTTGTTTCTGTTGAAACACGCTATGAGCAAAAATAGATTATGACAAAAAGAATGTTTGAAACTGATGTTGCTTTGGAACTGAACGCACTTTGCGGAAGCTTAAGCGGCAAAAAGATATTGGTAGGGCTTTCGGGCGGGGCAGATTCCGTGTGCCTTTTAACTGTTTTGAAGGCTATCTCAGATGATATTGGCTTTAAGCTATACGCTATTCATATTAATCATATGATACGCGGTGCAGAGGCTGACAGGGATGAGGAGTTTTGCCGTGGCCTGTGCAAAGATATAGGTGTGCCGCTTGAAGCTGTGCGGGCAGATATTCCTGCCGCGGCGCGTTTAGCACGCCAAAGCTTGGAGCTTTGCGCGAGAGAGTTTAGATATAAAGCTTTTATTAAGCATTGTGAGGATAATGAAATAGACTATATCGCAACTGCTCATAATGCAAACGATAACGCCGAGACAGTTCTTTACAATATACTCCGCGGTAGCGGTTTGGATGGCATTTGCGGTATCCCTAAAAAGCGTGATAACATAATTCGCCCAATACTTGGCAAAACTCGCGTTGAGATACTTGCTTATCTTAATGAATGTAAACAAGCCTACGTTACGGATTCAACTAATCTGGAAAACGATTATACGCGCAATTATATCCGTAATGTTTTGTTGCCTTGCGCGGCAAAGGTAAACGGAAACGCCGTTGGCGCTTTAAACAAGCTTTCGCAAGCGGCAAGTGTTGACGCTGAATATATGAACGGCGTAGTTAAGGATATGCTTAGCGGGGATAATCCGTGCAAGCTGAATAACCTTCCGAAAGCGTTACAAATTAGAGCCGTGCGGAAAATATGCATGGATAAATGTGGATTTTTGCCTGACAGTAAGCATATAAAGGCTATTTGCACAGGGCTTGATATGGGTGGTGAAAAGCATTTTTCTATACCTAACGGTTATAAAGCTGTAACTTGTAACGGTAATTTAAGCTTTATAAAAGCCGATTATGAGGAAAGCGTTATCGTGCCCGCTGTTATTAAAGAGGGGAAGAATTTTTTTGCCAACGGTAGCGTATGTGTGGAATTACGATACGGTACGTACCGCAAGGGCTTGGAGTTTAGCGATAAGCTAATGTTTTCCGTTTCTTTAAACCGTGCTTCCATAGTTGGTGAGCTTCGTGTAAGGCCGCGCGAGAGTGGTGACAGCTTCACGGCAAGAAACATAGGCAGAAACATAAAGAAATGTTTTATAAATAAAAAAACCCCTGCTTCTTTGAGGGATTTGATACCTGTTATTTGTGACGATGAAGGGATAGTATACGTTCCGTATATCGGCGCGGCGGACAGGGTGTATCAAAAAAACAGTAAAGATACCTGCAATATAACGGTAGCTATTGAAAGGGTTGGTCAGCAATAATGAAAAAAGGCATAAGAACAGTATTAATTTACGGCTTGATATTGGTTGCGATAGTGTTTCTAGCAACGCAGCTATTCGGCACTGGCGAGGATGAGGAGCTTCTTTACAGTGATATACTGGATATTGTTGAAGAGGGTTCCTATGAAGGCAACGAGATTAAAAAGATAAAGATAGACAAAAACAGCACGCTTATTATTTCCTACACCGATGAAAAGGTTAAAGAAACAAAGTTTGTGCTTAGAGATTGGCGCCTTTTCTACGAGGACGTTAAGGACGATTTACAATCCAACGAAAAAATTAAGTTTGATATAGAAGAGCCTACAACTATTCCGTGGTGGGTATCCTTGTTGCCGTATGCGCTTGTAATAATAGTGCTTGTTGTTCTGTGGTGGACGTTTATATCAAGGCCCGTTAATAAAGACGGTATGGGCGGCGGTATGGGCGGCCTTGGCGGTAGGATGAACTCGTTCTCCAGAGCAAGAACAAGGCTTGGCTCTGATGAAAAGAACAAGGTATATTTTAAGGATGTAGCAGGTGCAGACGAGGAAAAGGAAGAGCTTAAAGAGATAGTGGACTTTTTGAAGAACCCTGCTAAATATACCGAAATCGGTGCAAAAATACCCAAGGGCGTTCTTTTGATGGGCGCTCCGGGTACGGGGAAAACGCTTCTTGCTAAGGCGGTTGCGGGCGAAGCAGGCGTTCCGTTTTATTCAATAAGCGGTTCAGACTTTGTGGAAATGTACGTTGGCGTTGGTGCCTCCCGCGTTAGAGATTTGTTTGAAACCGCAAAGAAAACTGCGCCCTCTATAATCTTTATAGACGAAATTGATGCCGTTGGTAGACATCGTGGTGCAGGCTTAGGTGGCGGCCACGATGAAAGAGAGCAAACGCTTAACCAATTGCTTGTAGAGATGGATGGCTTTGGCGGCAACGCAGAGCTTATAGTTATGGCGGCAACAAACCGCCCCGATATACTTGACCCTGCGCTTTTGCGTCCCGGCCGTTTTGACAGGCAAATAACAGTAAACTATCCCGATATCAAGGGCAGGCTTGCGATACTGAAGGTTCACGCAAGTAACAAACACTTTGAGCCGAGCGTTGATTTTGAAGCTATTGCAAAGAGAACGGTAGGCTTTACGGGTGCAGACCTTGCAAACTTGCTAAACGAGGCGGCTTTGCTTGCTGCCCGCGCAAACAAAAAGCTTATAGGCGATAAGGACTTGGAGGAAGCAACTATCAAGGTTATAGTTGGCCCTAAAAAGCCTTCACGCGTTATAAAGGATAGCGAAAAGAAAAAGACGGCATATCACGAAGCAGGGCATGCGGTTGTTGGTCATTTCTTGCCCACGCAGGACCCTGTTAGCCAGATTTCCATTATCCCCAGCGGCAGAGCTTTGGGTTACACCTTGTCTGTACCTGAGGAGGATAAATATTCCGTTTACAAGAACGAAATGCAAGAAGAGCTAGCAATGCTTCTTGGCGGCCGTGTTGCCGAACAGCTTATATTTGGCGATATCTCCGGCGGTGCTTCTAATGATATCCAGCGTGCAACCGATATTGCAAGAAAAATGGTAACCCAGCTTGGTATGAGCGATATCTTAGGGCCTATAGTGTTTGGAACGGGGAACGAAGAAGTGTTTCTTGGCAAGGATTTCTCCAACACGCGCAACTTCTCCGAGAAGGTTGCCGCGCAGATTGACGATGAAATACACCGTATTGTAACCGACGGTTATAAACTTGCAGAAAAGATAATAAACGAGCATATGAATGAGATGCACTTTATTGCTGAGTATCTTGTAGCTAACGAGATGATGGATGCGGATCAGTTCCTTGCGGTATTTGATGGTGAGCCAACGTTTGAAAAGCTTGATAACATCAAGAAAGAAAAGGAAGAACGCAGTAAAGAAGCTAACCGCCGCCGTGCTGAAGAGGCAAAGGCAAAAGCTGATGCAAACAACAACGATGATACTGCAGAAAACGCGGTAGAAAATAATGAGTAGTTTTGTTGACGTAGATAATAAATGCTATCTTGGCGGGTATATTTCGGTATACTCCGCCTTGATTGCCAACAGCAGGAAGGTATGCGCCGTTCTTCTTGACAAAGCAAGATACGATAAGGTGATGAAAGGAAAGTATCACCAAGCGGAAAAACGCCAGTACAGCCTTTTGAAAAGGGTGTGTGCGGAAAAAAGCGTGCCTGTTCGGTTTACATCCTTTAACGGTAGGGAAGCGGAGCTTGGCTTTGAATGCGGTGGCATAGCCGCAGAGGTGGGCGAGCGCATCTACACAAGCGAGGAACAGCTTTTGTCCTTGGAGAAACCGTATCTTGCCGCATTGGACGGTATAGAGGACCCGTATAACTTTGGGCAGGTTTTGCGTAGCTTTTACGCTTCGGGTGTTGACGGTGTTATAGTACCAAAACGGAACTTTTTTACTGCATCCGCTATTGTTGCAAGAGCATCTGCCGGTGCTTCCGAGCTTATGAAGGTTTGCGCCGTTGACGATATGGAGCAATTTTGCGATAAGCTTAACCAGCGGGGCATCAACGTTTACGCTACCGCCGCAGATAAAAACGCGCTTGACGTGTTTAGTGCAGAGTATAAACGCCCCATTTGTGTTGTGTTTGGCGGTGAAAGGCGCGGTATATCCAAAAAGGTTATGGAAAAATGCCGTGCAACGCTTTGTATAACCTATCCAAGAAACGTTGGCGTGGCTTTGTCCGCATCGTCGGCAGCCGCTGTTGTGGCGTTTGAAATCGGCCGCAGGCTTAACTAAAGAAAACGTTTGGCACTTCGCCTGCTATAATGTTTTCGCACAGCGCAACGTAAAATTCGGTTTTATGTACCGTTCCTCCAAACGGTGGCGCACCGCTGAAGCTTGCCGTAAACTTTAAGCCTACCCTGTGCAGGGTATGGTTTATACCAACTGAATCAAATGTATTTATCGTGTCGCATTCAATGGTACCCAGCGGCACGATTTTTACGTTTATTTTAGGCCCGTAGCCAGACAAAAGCTTTGTTCCGCTGACGTTGCCCATTGGCATCTTAAAGCTTTCGTAACGCAGTTTTTCGGTTTCTGTCAGTATTGCTTTCTCAAGCTCGGCTTGTATAGTGTTCACAGCCGCGCTGTTTATGCTTATAGTGCTTATACTGCCGCTTTCTGTATAGCTGTATTTGCATATTGATGCAAATAAGCTTTCATTATCGGCTATATACGCGTATATACAGCTATTCACCCTAAAGTGTACGGTGTTTTTCAATATATATCTGCTGTATTCGTTTATTGCGCTTTCTGTTTTGTAATATGTAAAGCCAATACTAAACAGCAAAACCACGGATGTGAGAATAAGCACTATTCTTGTTTTTGTTTTCAAAATTATCACCATTAGCATTATATGCCTTAAATACATAATAAACACATTAAGGTTTTATCCTTTCTGTGTTGACAATTGTTCAAAAATGCATTATAATACACAAGAATCTTGATAAAAGGGGACATATTTATCGTGAACAAAAAATTATTGCTTGGCAATGCAGCCATCGCCCGCGGCTTGTACGAGGCAGGCTGTACATATGTTTCCAGCTATCCCGGTACACCTTCTACCGAGATAACCGAAAACGCAGCGCTTTATGAAGAAATATATGCGGAATGGGCTCCTAACGAAAAGGTAGCGTGTGAAAGTGCACTTGGTGCTTCCATAGCAGGTGCGCGCGCATTTACCGCAATGAAGCACGTTGGCTTAAACGTTGCGGCAGACCCGCTTTTCACCTCATCCTACACAGGTGTAAACGGCGGCTTTGTTATTTGCGTTGCAGACGACCCTGCTATGCATTCTTCTCAGAACGAGCAGGATTCCCGCCATTACGCTATCGCCGCAAAGCTTCCTATGCTTGAGCCGGTTGATTCCGGTGAGTGCTTGGAGTTTGCAAAAGCAGCCTTTGAGCTTTCTGAAAAATTTGATACGCCTGTTTTGCTTCGTGTTTGCACTCGCGTTGCACATTCGCAAAGCATTGTAACGCTGTCTGACAGGGAAAACGTTCCTTTGAAGGAATATGTAAAGAACCCGCAGAAGTATATAATGAACCCCGGTAACGCTATACGCCGCCATCCCGTTGTAGAACAGCGTATGGTAGATATTTGCGAGTATTCCAAAGCTTCCGCGCTTAACCGTATAGAGTGGGGCGATAAAAAGATAGGCATAATCGCTTCAGGTGCTTCTTATCTGTATGCTAAAGAGGTTTTCGGCAGCAACGCATCCTATCTTAAGCTTGGCATCGTAAACCCGTTGAATGCTGATTATCTTAAGGCGTTCGCAGCAGAGGTTGAAACGGTTTATGTTATCGAGGAGCTTGACGGGATTATAGAAGCCTTTTGTAAGGCTAACGGCATTAACTGCATCGGTAAGGACGTTCTTCCTATTACGGGTGAGTATTCTCAACAGCTTCTCGCAAAGCTTTTACTTGATAAAGAAAACGATTGCGAGGTTTACGACGGTAAGGTTCCTGTGCGTCCTCCGATTATGTGCCCCGGCTGTCCGCACAGAGGGTTGTTTTACGTTCTTAAAAAGCTTGGCTTAACCGTGCTTGGTGATATCGGATGCTACACCCTTGGCGGTACTGCTCCGCTTTCTGCACTTGATACTACCATTTGTATGGGTGCTTCCGTTTCGGGTTTACACGGCTTTAACAAGGCAAGGACTGACAGCGTTAATAAAACCGTTGCCGTTATCGGTGACTCTACGTTTATGCATTCGGGCATAACAGGTCTTGTAAATATCGCATACAACCGCAGTGTTTCCACGGTGCTTGTGCTTGACAACCATATTACGGGTATGACAGGGCATCAGCAAAACCCGTGCACAGGTTTAACCCTTAAGAATGTTCCTGTTGAGCCTATCGTTATTGAGGATGTATGTAAGGCTGTTGGTATCAAGCGCGTTCGTATTACTGACCCTAACGATATCAAAGCTACTGAAGCCGCAATTAAAGAGGAGCTTGCTGTTGAAGAACCTTCCGTGATTGTAGTAAGGCGTCCGTGCGCTTTGCTAAAGAAGGTAAACTACGGATGTAAGTACACGGTTTCTGCTGATGATTGCCGCGCTTGTAAGATGTGTATGCGTATAGGCTGCCCCGCTATCAGCTTTAAAGATGGCAAGGCGTTTATTGATTCCACGCTTTGCGTTGGATGCGGCCTTTGTGATACGATGTGCAATTTCAATGCGATAAAGAAGGTGTAATTATGAAACAAACTACCAATATAATGATATCAGGTGTTGGCGGTCAGGGCTCATTGTTGGCAAGCCGTATTTTGGGCGCGCTTGCAATAAATAAGGGTTTTGACGTTAAGGTTTCCGAGGTGCACGGTATGGCACAGCGCGGCGGTAGCGTTGTAACTTACGTTCGCTATTCCGAGGACAAGGTTGCTTCCCCCGTTATTTGTAAGGGTGAGGCGGATTTCCTTCTGTGCTTTGAACAGCTTGAAGCAGCGCGTTGGCTATCGTATTTAAAGGTTGGCGGCGTGCTTGTTACAAACACGCAAAAGATTTTGCCTATGCCCGTTGTTACAGGTGCAGAGGAGTATCCAGAAGGGATAGTTGATGCAATAAAAGCAAAGAACGTTAACGTTATCGCTCTTGATGCGCTAAAGCTTGCGGCTGAGGCAGGAAGCGAAAAAGCCGTAAACGTTGTGCTTATCGGTGCTTTTGCACGTTTTTGCGAATTCACGAAGGAAGAGGTTGAGGAGTGCATCAGAAGCTGTGTTCCGCCTAAATTCCTTGATATTAACCTTAAAGCCTTTGAGCTTGGATATAACAGCGCGATATAAATAATTATTTTTCAAAAAAGGCTTGACAAAGGACGAAAAGCGTTATATAATTAATTGTTATGTAAAATCATTGGGGGTGTCGAGATGGCAAAATGCGAATATTGCGATAAGACGGTTGGGTTCGGTCACAACGTTTCCCACTCTAACAGAAAAAGCAGCCGTACTTGGAAGCCGAACATCAGAAAAGTTAAGGCCGTTGTAAACGGTGCAACTAAGTCTGTACATGTTTGCTCCCGTTGCCTGCGTTCCGGCAAGGTTCAGAGAACTGTCTAATTAAATCGAAAGTAAAAAGGCGTAACCGAAACGGTTACGCCTTTAACCTTTTTATGTTTACAGGTAGGAGATAATTATTATTGCTATTATCGCTGCAACGGCAACGCCTGCAGTTGTGTAAGCGATAATGTTTGCAATCTTATTCTTTTTCGCAATTGTTTCGCGCCTTTTTTCCGCAAGGGAAGAGGCGTTACTTTTTTTCTTAGCCATAAAGACCTCCGATAAAACTTATGGGGACTGCACAAAGCAGCCCCCACGTAAATGCATTAATTACTGAAGCTCAGCAAAGTACTTAATGGTTCTAACCATCTGGCTGGTGTAGCTGTTTTCATTGTCATACCAAGAAACAACCTGTACCTGATAGGTATCATCATCAATCTTTGTAACCATGGTCTGGGTAGCATCGAAAATGGAACCGTAGGTAGAGCCGATGATATCGGAAGAAACGATTTCGTCTTCATTGTAACCAAAGGAAGCAGAAGCAGCAGCCTTCATAGCAGCGTTGATGCCTTCCTTGGAAACGTCCTTACCCTTAACAACAGCAACGAGTATAGTGGTAGAGCCGGTAGGTGTGGGAACACGCTGAGCAGAACCGATAAGCTTGCCGTTAAGTTCGGGGATAACAAGGCCGATAGCCTTTGCAGCGCCGGTGGAGTTGGGAACGATGTTGATAGCGCCAGCGCGAGATCTTCTAAGGTCGCCCTTTCTCTGAGGACCGTCAAGAATCATCTGGTCACCGGTGTATGCGTGAACGGTGGTCATAATACCGGAAAGGATAGTAGCGTAATCGTTAAGAGCCTTAGCCATAGGAGCGAGGCAGTTAGTGGTGCAGGAAGCAGCGGAAATGATGTTGTCATTAGCGCTGAGGATGCCTTCGTTTACGCCGAAAACAACGGTAGGAAGATCGTTGCCTGCGGGAGCAGAGATAACAACCTTCTTAGCGCCTGCGTCGATGTGAGCCTGGCCCTTAGCCTTAGAGGTGTAGAAACCGGTGCATTCAAGAACAACGTCAACACCGAGCTCGCCCCAAGGAAGTTCTGCAGCGTTAGCCTTAGCGTAGATAGTGATTTCCTTACCGTCAACGATGATGGAACCGCCAACAACCTTGCCTGCATCGTCAAGAGTTTCTTTATAAGAAACCTTGTCAGCAAGAGCGTATCTGCCCTGAGCAGAGTCATACTTCAGAAGGTGAGCAAGCATCTTGGGGCTGGTAAGGTCGTTGATAGCAACAACTTCATAACCCTCAGCACCGAACATCTGTCTGAACGCAAGACGGCCTATGCGGCCAAAACCGTTAATAGCAACTTTTACAGCCATGATAAAAAATACCTCCAAAAATTTTTTCTTCAAGCTGTATTCTATATCATAAATCCAAAAAATACAAGTGTTTTTTGCAAATTAGTTACACTAAACATTGCATTTTTGGTAAAATGATGATATAATAGCCTAACAAATTGGGGAAAGTTGGATATATGGACGATAAATTTTATATGAAACAAGCCATAAAAAGGGCAAAGGTTGCTTATAAAGACGGTGAAACTCCGGTGGGGGCTGTTATCGTTAAGGATGGCGTTGTTATTGCAAGCGGAAGGAACTATAGAGAGAACAAGAAAAACGCGCTTATGCACGCGGAGCTTGTTGCGATAAACCGTGCTTGCAAAAAGCTTGGAAGCTGGCGGCTTGTTGGCTGTGATTTGTACGTTACTTTGGAGCCGTGCCCGATGTGTGCGGGTGCCGCAATTAATGCGCGCATAAGGCGCGTTGTTTACGGTGCTTCAGATGGTAAAGCGGGCTCGTTTGGCAGCCTTGTTAATTTAAATGATTATCCGTATAACCATAAGCCCGAAATTGTAAGCGGCGTGTTGGGAGAGGAATGTGCTATGCTGCTTTCCGATTTCTTTAAGGAGCTGCGTATTAAAAAGAAAAATAAGCCTTATATCAAGGAGGAAAATATATGAAAGAAAAATATTATATTACAACTGCAATTGTTTACACCTCGCAGAAGCCTCATATAGGCAATATGTATGAGATTGTGCTTACCGACTGTATTGCGCGTTATAAGCGCCAACGTGGGTATGATGTGTATTTTCTAACAGGCACCGATGAACACGGACAAAAAATACAAAACTATGCCGAAAAAGCGGGTGTTACCCCCAAAGCTTACGTTGACGGCGTAACCGAAGGCATAAAGGATATGTACCGTCTTTTTGATATCAGCTATGATGGCTTTATCAGAACTACCGATAAAAAGCACGAAGAAACCGTGCAGAAAATCTTTAAAAAGCTTTATGAGCAGGGCGATATTTACAAGGGCGCATACGAGGGTATGTATTGTACCCCCTGTGAATCTTTTTGGACAAGCGCACAGTTAAAGGACGGTTGCTGTCCTGACTGTGGCGGCAAGGTTTCCCCTGCGAAGGAGGAGGCGTATTTCCTTCGTCTTTCCAAGTATCAGGATAAGCTTATTGAGTATATCGAAACACACGATGAGTTTATTACTCCTACCGCAAGAAAGAACGAAATGCTTAATAACTTTCTTCGTCCCGGCCTTCAGGACCTTTGCGTTTCGCGCAGTACCTTTAATTGGGGTATCCCCGTAAGCTTTGATGATAAGCACGTTATCTACGTTTGGGTTGACGCGCTTTCCAACTATATAACCGCTATCGGCTACGATACCGATAACCCTACGGAGCAGTATAAAAAGCTGTGGCCTGCTGATATGCACGTTATCGGTAAGGACATAGTGCGTTTCCACACCATATATTGGCCCATTATTCTTATGGCACTTGGCGAGCCGCTTCCAAAACGCGTTCTCGGCCATCCGTGGCTTTTGTTTGGTGAGGACAAGATGAGCAAATCCAAGGGCAATGTTCTTTACGGCGATAAGCTTGTGGAGCAGTTTGGGCTTGACGCTATAAGGTACTATCTGTTATCAGAGCTTCCGCTTCTTAACGATGGTAGTATCACCTACGAAACGCTTATTTCTCGTTGCAATACAGATCTCGCTAATATATACGGTAACCTTGTAAGCCGCACCGCCGCTATGATAAGCAAGTATTTTAACGGCGTTGTACCTGCACCTGCAGAGCCTACGGATAAGGACGAGGCTTTGAAGGCGGCCGTTGCTGAATGTAAGGCGGTATTTACCGAAAAGATGGACGAATACCGTGTGGCTGATGCGGTTTCTGCTGTTATAACCTTCCTTAAAGCTTGCAACAAGTATATAGACGATACCGCGCCTTGGGTTCTTGCTAAGGACGAAGCAAAGCGTGGCGTGCTTGCAAGCGTTATGGCAAACCTTGTGGAGGGTATAAGGCAGGCGTGCGTATTGCTTACACCGTTTATACCTCAAAGCTCTTCAAAGGTTGCGGCAACCTTTGGATTTGAGGGAGAAGCATTGAAATATGATTCTACAGGCAGTTTTTCTTATTACGCAAGCGGCAAGGCTGTAAATGCAAGCGGCGTACTTTTCGCAAGAATAGACGAAAAGGCTTTTTATGAAAAGCTTAATGCAGAAAACGAAGCTAAAGCTAAGGCGGAAGCAAAAAAGGCTGAACAAAAGGAAGAAAAGGCAGTTGAAAAAATCAGCATAGACGATTTTGCAAAGGTAAACCTTATAGCATGTAAGGTTCTTGAGTGCGAGCCTGTTACTAAATCCGATAAGCTTTTAAAGCTTCAAGTGGATGACGGTAAGGGCGGTAGGCAGGTTGTTTCGGGCATAGCAAAGTTTTATAAGCCCGAAGAGCTTATAGGTAAAACCCTGGTTTTGGTTGAAAACCTTAACCCCGTTAAGCTAAGAGGCGTTGAAAGCTGCGGCATGATACTTGCTTCAGGCGAAGAAAACGTTCGCGTTGTGGAGCTTGATTCTTCCGTACCTGCCGGAACAAAGATAAGGTAACTTCTTATGCAAAGCGATTTTTTGATTGAAGAAGGCATATTTGATACGCACGCGCATTATGACGATAAACGATTTGATGAAGACAGGGAAGATATACTAAGCGGCTTGTTTGAAAGCCGTAAGGTTTATGCCGTTGTAAACTGCGGGTGTGACCTTGCCAGCTCTGCAAAAAGCTTAGAGCTGGCACATAAATATAAGCGAGTGTATGCCGCCGTTGGCATACACCCGCATGAAGCCGCAAGCGTAACAGATGCTGATTACGCGAAGATTGAAGCAATGCTTGCCGATGAAAAAGCTGTTGCGCTTGGTGAGATAGGGCTGGATTATCATTACGATTTCTCCCCGCGTGATGTGCAAAAGCGTGTGCTTGAAGAACAGCTTTTGCTTGCAGAAACGCTTGGCGTGCCTGTGATAATTCACGATAGAGAAGCGCATGCGGATTGTGTTGAGGCGGTATTAAGGCACCCCAATGTTCGCGGTGTGTTTCACAGCTTTTCGGGCAGTGCGGAAACCGCAAAGGTTTTACAAAAGCAAGGGTGGTATCTGTCGTTTTCCGGTCCTGTTACGTTCAAGGACGCCAGAAAGACGATAGAAGCCGTTGCCGCTACCGCTAACGATAGGCTGCTTGTTGAAACCGATTGCCCGTATCTAACGCCCGTTCCGCACAGAGGGAAACGAAACCACAGCGGATATATCAAGCATATCATAGAAAAAATTGCGGAAATACGCGGAGAAAGCTATGATTTTATTGAAACCTTAACGCGTGAAAACGCAAAGAGATTTTTCGGTATAAAGGATTGAATTTATTATGACTGTTTGCTACACCGTTAATAAAGGACTATACATAAATTTAACCAATCGTTGCTCTAACGCTTGCGAGTTTTGTATTAGGCAAAACGGCGAAGGCGTTTACGGTAGTGACAGTCTTTGGCTTGAGAGAGAGCCGGAGGCTGATGAGGTTATCGAATGTATAAAAAAATACGACCTAACACAGTTTGAGGAGCTTGTTTTCTGCGGCTATGGCGAGCCTACCGAGAGGGCAGACGTGCTTGTGGCTGTTGCAAAGGCGGTAAAACAAATGTGTGATATCTCCATTCGCATAAACACAAACGGCCACGGTAACTTGATAAACGGCAGGGACATAACGCCGGACTTTAAGGAAATTATAGATGTTGTTTCTGTAAGCCTTAACTGCGCTAACGCAGAGGATTATGAAAAAATTTGCCATCCTCGCTTTGGTATAAAAGCTTATGAAGGGCTTATAGAATTTGCGCGCCTATGTGTACCGCAGGTAAAAAGCGTTGTGCTTTCGGTTGTTGACACAACTATCACCAATGAAGATATAAAGCGTTGTGAGGAAACGGCAAAAAGTATCGGTGCTGTTTTAAGGGTGCGCCCGTTTGAATAGTATTTAATAACGGAGGATGTATATGTTTTGCACGAAATGCGGATTTAACATTGGAAACACTCCTACAAAGTTTTGCGAGCGTTGCGGCGAACGCTTGCAGGAAATGCCTATTAAGATAAATACCGTTAACCCAATATGCGTTAATACCGTGCCTGCTCCGTTGGGAAACGAAAACAAGGCTGTTTCTTCCGCGGACATTAAGGCTAAGGTAAAGGAATGTTTTTCCTCTAAGCTGTTTTTGTTCATTACAACCGCGTTTTTATTAAGAGTGGTTGCTGATATCGTATCAATAATAAGCGGCTCTACCGATGCTCAACTGCAGCAAAGCATCACTCTTTCGGAGTACGTACCATATGGGTACGCAATTATTGCAGATATTGTTATCGAGCTTATAAGGGTTGCATCTAACTTTTTGCTTGCCATATCGCTATGGGTTTTATATTTCGCCGCCAAAGCCGATGATGGTTACAAAAAAGTAAAAGGCTTTATCACGCTTTTGATGTATACCGTAGCATTTAAATACGTTGCCGTTTTGCTTGTTTTTGTAAAAACTATATTCGGCAATACTTTTTCAGCACGGCTTATGAATTTGATTGGCGATAAAGATGGTGTTTCCTTAGGCGTTGTTGATGCAATTATTAACGCAATATTAGTTATTGTTGCAACCGTAGTGTTTTGTTTCCTAATAAGATCGATTGTAAACGTTAAAAACGCTCTATCTGATAAAGAAGTAGTAAAACGCCCTTTCCTATTCTTGGCGATAGCTTGCTTTATCGGTGCATATTTGTGTATTTCGCAATTTGTAGGAGTAATCTTGGATTTTCTGTCTGTCTCAGAGCTTTCGTGGTATCATTTCGGCTTAATAAGTGCCGCAGTTTCCGCTGCTTTTTATACCCTTGTTGGTTTCCTTATTATCAAACTGCGCCGCAGTATTCCATGTTGTTAATGCAAAAAAATGATAAAAGCGCCCGTTTTTGCACGGGCGCTTTAGCGTTGTTTAGTTCAAATCCAAAAGCTTTGGGTCGATTGGTTCTACCACGAAAGAGTTTGACCAAAATCCGGGCTTCATAAACACCTTGGCATAAGCAATGCGGTTTTCGGGTGTAAGCGTTATCTGCAGATCCTTGCATTTTCTGTTCATACCGGCGGCACAATGAATTGTGTATGTACCGTAGGGAAGAGGAAAGCACAGGATTTCTTTGTTACCTATGTGTCCGTATGCTTCGCCGTTTAAGTATATTCCAAATCCACTTGCCACACCTAAGGGTGAACCTTGCCTATATAGATATATACACGCTTCGGTACAAGGTTCTATAGGCCTTTGACATTCAGGGCAAAACTTTCCTTCCTCTGGGATATTGTTAACTTTATTGCATAGCGGGCATTTAATTCTAAGTTTCTTTGCCATGGTATTCTCCTTTTCTGTTTTATGAAAAATTTATATGTGAATTATCTTCCAATACCTTTCGCGGTAACTAATATACGGTCAACTATCGTATCACCGTCTACAAGATATATCTTATCGTAAAGATTAATAGTGGAGCAACAATGTGCAGGGATTAAATACATTTTTTCTCCAACTGAAGTTTCGGCGTTATAATTATGAAGCTGAAAATGCTCTTCGCTGGCAACGATTGTGTCCGCATGGCCATCGCGCGGAACTGGCATGCCTTGGTCTGTTCCGCATGTTTTAACGCCGGCGTCAACAACCGTAAGACCGCTTCTTTTACTTACAACCGTGGTGAGTACGAAAAGTGAATTTTTAAAAGGTAGAGATAAATTGCGGTAGGTTGCATCCATGAACAAATAGCTTCCGGCTTGCAATTCAGTATAAAGCCCTTCAAGAGCCTTTATTTCAGCAGTGCCTGTGCTTCCGCCCGAAACAGTTTTTACCTTAAATCCATTTTCGTTTAAATACGAAATAAGATCTCTTAATTTGATATAGTTTGCAAGAGTCATTTCCTTGCGGGTTTTTATGTCTTCGATATGTGAAATATGTCCGGCATAGGCTTGAAGACCGTCAAACACAAGATTGCCGCACTTAGAAATATGATTGGCAAGCGCCAAAACATCTTCTTTTGCTACAACGCCGCAACGTTCCATACCGATGTCGAATTCAATTAAACAATGGATAATAGACCCGCTGTTTTTCGCCGCCAATGATAGTTCAGATATGTTCTCTTTGTTATCAACGCAAACAGTAAGCCTGCAATTCTTAGCTAAATCTGCAAGTTTGCGGATTTTTTCAGGGGCAACAACTTGGTTGGCGATTAAAATATCCTCAATACCAATGTCGCACAGATCTTCGGCTTCGCTAAGCTTGGCACATGTCATGCCGATAGCTCCGTTTTCTATTTGCATTTTTGCAAGAGATGCACATTTATGTGATTTATAATGCGGGCGCAGTTTTAATGTAGTTTTTTCGATGATTTTGTTCATCGCTTAGAAGTTTGCATTAAGCAAATTCTTGTCCAGCACCGATGCAGGTGTGCTTAACCCGGAAATCTTCATCCCATTCTCATTAAAAAACAAGCAATCTTGTGTTGCTTCTCACGCTTAGTTTTAGTAATTTGTTAAGCGTTTGTAATTAAAATCTAACTGTTTTATGTATTATAGCATTTTTTAAATGGAATTACAATAGATACAACTATCCATCTGGAAATATTTTTAGGAGGAATGCGCAGACTTTATTAATGCGACAAAACACAATCACTTATCTTTTATAGGAAAAAACGAGCATACAGACTAAAGGTGTATGTCTTTGAAAAAATATAAAAGATAGCTTGCATTCTGTGACTAACCAATTGGGGCCTAAATTTATCCAAATCTCAATTAAACGATAATCACGACACTCAGTATATAATGGGGAATTGACACAATAGGTTATGGATATGATGGCAACATTTTTTCAAAAAAATAGGGGGGATAGGCATAAAAAAGCAGCCCCACCAAATAAATGATGAGACTGCGTAAATTTGTACTTTATAGGATATTCGGTTTTGTACTAAAACAAGTACAGATTAGTCCTCCCCATATTTGATAGCAGCCTGTGCTGCTGCAAGGCGTGCTATCGGAACACGGAAGGGAGAGCAAGAAACGTAGTCAAGGCCTATATTATGGCAGAACTCAACGGAAACGGGGTCGCCGCCATGCTCGCCGCAGATACCGCAGTGGATTTCGGGACGAGTTTTCTTACCCAAAGAAACAGCCATTTCCATAAGCTTGCCAACGCCGTTTTGATCAAGCTTTGCGAAGGGGTCGTTTTCGTATATCTTAGCATCGTAGTAAGCGGAAAGGAACTTACCTGCATCGTCACGGCTGAAGCCGAACGTCATCTGAGTAAGGTCGTTTGTACCGAAGCAGAAGAACTCAGCTTCCTTTGCCATTTCGTCGGCGGTAAGACACGCTCTGGGTATCTCTATCATCGTACCAACTTCATACTTAAGCTCAACGCCTGCAGCTTTGATTTCTGCGTCAGCGGTAGCTACAACAACATCCTTAACGTACTTAAGCTCTTTAACCTCGCCCGTAAGAGGAATCATTATTTCGGGCACGAGATCCCAATCGGGATGAGCCTTCTTAACGTTGATGGCTGCACGGATAACGGCAGAGGTCTGCATTTTAGCGATTTCGGGATAAGTTACAGCAAGACGGCATCCGCGGTGACCCATCATCGGGTTAAATTCGTGGAGGGAAGTGATGATGTTCTTTATATCTTCAACAGACTTACCCTGTGCATCTGCAAGAGCTTTAATGTCTGCTTCTTCGGTAGGAACGAACTCGTGAAGCGGAGGATCCAAGAAACCGATACAAACGGGGTTGCCTTCAAGTGCTTCGTAAAGCTCTTCAAAGTCGCCCTGCTGATAAGGAAGAATCTTATTAAGAGCTGCTTCTCTTTCGTTGGCGGTGTCAGCGCAAATCATTTCGCGGAAAGCGGCAATTCTCTCTGCCTCGAAGAACATATGCTCTGTACGGCAAAGACCGATACCTTCTGCGCCAAGCTCACGTGCTTTCTTAGCATCCGTGGGAGTGTCTGCATTTGTACGAACCTTAAGAGTTCTAAACTCGTCCGCCCAAGCCATTATTCTGCCAAATTCACCGGCGATTTCGGCATCAACGGTAGGAATAATACCATCGTAGATACAGCCGGTAGAACCGTCGAGGGAGATATAATCGCCTTCGTGGTATGTTTTGCCGGCAAGTGTGAACTTCTTGTTCTCTTCGTCCATAACGATTTCGCCACAGCCGGAAACACAGCAGGTACCCATACCGCGCGCAACAACTGCTGCGTGAGATGTCATACCGCCGCGAACGGTCAATATGCCCTGAGAAGCCTTCATGCCCGTGATGTCCTCGGGAGAAGTTTCAAGACGAACAAGAATAACCTTTTCGCCGCGAGCGTTCCAAGCATCTGCATCCTCTGCGGTGAATACAACCTTACCGCAAGCAGCACCGGGGGAAGCACCAAGACCTCTGCCTGCAGGTGTGGAAGCCTTAAGAGCCTTTGCATCGAACTGAGGGTGCAAAAGGGTATCAAGGTTTCTGGGGTCTATCATAGCAACAGCCTGCTTCTTATCTATCATACCTTCGTCAACGAGGTCGCAAGCAATCTTCAAAGCAGCCTTCGCAGTTCTCTTGCCGTTACGAGTTTGAAGCATAAAGAGTTTGCCGTGTTCAACGGTAAATTCCATATCCTGCATATCACGATAATGGTCTTCAAGTATAGCGCAAACCTTGTTAAACTCTTCAAATGCTGCGGGGAATTTATCAGCCATCTCAGCGATGGGCATAGGAGTACGAACGCCTGCAACAACGTCTTCACCCTGTGCGTTTGTGAGAAACTCGCCCATAAGGCCCTTTTCACCTGTAGCAGGGTCACGCGTGAAGGCAACGCCGGTACCGCAATCGTCACCCATATTACCAAACGCCATCATTTGTACGTTTACTGCGGTGCCCCAAGAATAGGGGATATCGTTATCGCGACGATAAACGTTTGCACGGGGGTTATCCCAAGAACGGAAAACTGCTTCTACTGCGCCCATAAGCTGTTCCTTAGGGTCAGAGGGGAAGTCCTTACCTATCTTGTTTTTATATTCAGCCTTAAACTGCTCTGCAAGCGACTTAAAATCGTCAGCAGTAAGCTCAACGTCCTGCGTAACGCCCTTTTCTTCCTTCATTTTGTCGATAAGCTCTTCAAAATACTTCTTACCAACTTCCATAACAACGTCGGAATACATCTGTATAAATCTTCTGTAGCAGTCATAAGCCCAACGTGCGTTACCGGACTGAGCCGCCATAGTTTCAACAACGTCTTCGTTAAGACCGAGGTTAAGAATTGTATCCATCATGCCGGGCATTGAAGCGCGCGCACCGGAACGTACGGAAACGAGAAGAGGATTTTTGCTATCACCAAACTTTTTGCCGGTGATGCCTTCAAGCTTCTCAATATACTCCATTATTTCTGCCTGTATATCGCTGTTAATCACTCTACCATCATCGTAGTACTTAGTACAAGCCTCGGTTGTAACGGTGAAGCCTTGGGGAACGGGAAGACCTATTTTAGTCATCTCAGCAAGGTTTGCACCTTTGCCGCCCAAAAGCTCTCTCATTTTGCCATTACCTTCACTAAAAAGGTAAACATACTTATTTGCCATAAAGCATCCTCCTAAAATTGTATTTTCTTTACTCTTTCACATAACAAGTAATTATAGCATATAAATTTTAAAAACGCTATACATTTTTTGAAGAAATAAGAAGTTATATTGTATAAATTTATTGCCGCCATTTTTAATATTTTAACTAAAGTATATAAATAGAAGGTTGACAAAATGTTTTTAAGGGTATATATTAAACAGGATGTATTAACATGGGAGGACTTATAATTGAACGTTTTTTCTGCCTTCAAAAAGAGTAATATAGATTATTTGTTGGTAGGGCTTGGAAACCCCGGCTCTAAATACGACAGAACACGCCACAATATTGGGTTTGCGGCTATTGATTATATAGGCAGCAAGCTTAATGCCGTGCCTAAAAAGCTGAAATTCTCTGCTTTGTATGAAAAATGCGTTATCGGTGGCAAAAACGTGTTGCTTATGAAGCCTCAAACATATATGAACAACAGCGGTGAAGTTGTTGGTGCCGCCGCACGCTTTTACAAAATACCGCCTGAACGCGTTATAGTTATTATGGACGATGTTTCTTTGCCTTGCGGCGCTTTAAGGGTGCGTAAAAAGGGAAGTGCAGGCGGGCACAACGGGCTAAAATCTATTAATCAGCATTTAAAAAGTGAAGAATACCCTCGTATTAAAATAGGTGTTGGAGAAAAGCCATCCCCTGATTATGACCTTGCAGATTGGGTTCTGTCGGCTCCCTCTGCTGCGGATAGTGAAAAAATTATATCAAGGTTTGACGATATATATAAAGCGGTTTCGTATATAGTTGCAGACGATTTTAATTCCGCTATGAACGAGTGTAACAGGACGGTTATATGAACATAATACTTGAGCATATCTGCAAGGAAAAAGAATTTTCTGCTTGTATCGAAAGCTTAAAAAACGGCAATTTCCCTGCGCTTATTAACGGTGTTTGCGATAGTGCGCTTCCTGCTTTTGCCTCTGCTTTAAGCAAAGAGCTTTCTAAAAAAGCAGTTTTTATTGCTCCTGACGAAAAAAGTGTAAACAAGCTAAAGGCTCAGCTTGAAGCGTATATGGACCGTGTGCTTGTATTTCCTTCGAGAAGTATAATGTATGATACGGTGGAAACAGCTTCCCGCGAGTGGGAGCATAGCCGTGTTAGCGTGCTGGACAAGCTTTTAGACGGCGATTGGGATGCCGTTGTGTGCGTTCCTGATGCTATAATGCAATTCACCTTGCCGCCCGAAACGATAAAAGAATATAGCTTTTCACTTTCGGTTGGTAAAAGCTACGATATTAAGCTTATATGTGATAAACTTTTGTTTATGGGGTATTGCAGGGCAGAGTTTGTTGAGGGTAAGGGGCAGTTTTCTGTACGCGGCGGTATATTGGATGTTTTCCCCTCGGGCGAGGAAAAGGCTGTTCGTATAGACTTCTTCGGTGACGAGGCGGATAAGATTGGGCATTTTGACGTGTTTACACAAAGGTGTGTGGACAGCGTAGCAAGTGTTAAAATATTGCCCTGTACCGAAAACGTATATGATTACAGCACGGCTTTGCGTGTTTTGGAGTTTGTTAATGAGAAGCTACACAGCGCAAAGGGGCTGGATGGGCAAGCGATAACCACGCTTTGCCGTGAGCGTGACGCGATTGAGAATTTAAAAACCGTTATTTGCCCGGATAAATACCGCTCAATAATATTTGATAAATGCACAACGGTGTTTGATTATATAAACGATTCGATTTGCATTGTTGTAGACAGTAAACGCGTATCCGAGCGTGCTCGCACATACTATTGGGAAATAAGCAAGCAAATGGAAAGCCTTACGGATAGGGGGCTTACGGATTTTGACACTGCGCGTTGTTGCTTAACAGATAATGAGTTTAAGCTTTTAACGGAAAAGAAAAGCGTTGTTTTTGATGCGTTTTTAAATACGGGCACAACAGGAAAATATAAAAGCTATGCTAATATTTCAACCAAGCAAAACAGCGTTGCGGGCTTAAACCTATCTGTGCTTGCCGAAGAGCTTGAAACCTTAACAAATGCAGGGCATAGCGTTTTATATATCGCATCTAACAGTGTTTCTGCGGCTAATACATTATCTGTGCTTGAGGATAAAAATATACCTGCTTTTCGCTTTGAAAAGGAGCTTAAAGATGGGTATGTTGCAGTATCCGTTCCTTTGAAGGGCGTTATCAGCGGGTTTGAGCTGCCCGCGGCAGGTTTTTCTGTAATTGCAGAAGAGGCTGTTGCGCCTAAAAAGGTGAACAGAAGGAATATCAATGCAAGCTTTAAGGGCGAGCGTATAACCTCCTATGCTGATTTAAGTATAGGTGATTACGTTGTGCATATTAATCATGGTATAGGTGTTTTTTGTGGGCTGCATAATCTTGTAACGGATGGTGTTGCAAGGGATTTTATTAAAATATCCTATGCAGGTGGGGACACGTTATACGTTCCCGCAGGAAGGCTTGATACCGTAAGTAAATACGTTGGCAACACAGAAAAAATCAAGCTTAATCGCTTAGGCGGTACGGAATGGTTCCGTACAAAGCAAAAAGCCAAAAACTCTGCAAAGAATATTGCAAAAGAGCTTTTGCAGCTTTACGGTGAACGTCAGCGCGGCATTGCCTGCCCGTGCGTTACTGATGATGAGCTGCAGGAAGAGTTCGAGGCAATGTTTGAATATCCCGAAACGGAAGGGCAGCTTGTTGCGGCTAAAGAGATAAAAACGGATATGGAAAAAAGCATTCCTATGGAGCGTTTGCTGTGTGGTGACGTAGGCTTTGGAAAAACCGAGGTTGCTTTACGCGCGGCTTTTAAAGCGGTTAATTCCGGCAAGCAGGTTGCGGTGCTTGTGCCTACCACCATTCTTGCGTGGCAGCATTTCCAAACGATGAAAACGCGTTTTCGCGGTTTCCCCGTAAATATCGGTATGCTTTCAAGCTTTAATGATAGACGTACTAACGATGAGAACGTTACAAAGCTTAAAACAGGTAGGCTTGATGTTGTTGTCGGTACACATAGGCTTTTACAAAAGGATGTTGGGTTTAAAGACTTAGGGCTTTTGATAATAGACGAGGAGCAACGCTTTGGCGTTACCCATAAGGAACGCCTAAAAACCTTAGCAAAAAGTGTGCATACCCTAACGCTTTCCGCAACTCCTATACCAAGAACGCTTAATATGGCACTTAGCGGTATAAGGGATATGTCTGTTTTAGAGGATGCTCCTACGGATAGGCTTCCCGTGCAAAGCTATGTGCTTGAATATGACGAAGAAATACTGTTTAACGCTATAGAGCGCGAGCTAAGACGCGGCGGACAGGTGTTTTATCTGCATAATAATATTGATGCGCTTTATCCTGCTGCGGCGGCTATTTCAAGGCGTTTTCCCGATTGCAACGTAGCGGTTGGCCACGGGCAAATGGACAAGGACAAGCTATCCGAGGTTTGGGAGTCTATGGTAAAGGGCGAAACGGATATACTTGTTTGCACAACCATAATTGAAACGGGTATCGACGTTCCAAACGCAAACACCTTGATTATTGAGGAAGCGGACCGTATGGGCTTATCACAGCTTCACCAAATTAGGGGGCGTGTAGGCCGTTCTACAAGGCGTGCCTATGCATATTTCACATATAGGCGCGGCAAGGTTTTGCAGGAGATTGCAGTCAAGCGTTTGCAAGCTATAAAGGAATACACAGAGTTTGGAAGCGGCTTTAAAATTGCTATGCGTGATTTGGAGATTAGAGGGGCAGGAAACCTTCTGGGCGCAGAACAGCACGGGCATATCGAAAGCATTGGCTACGATTTGTATATCAAGCTTTTGCAGGAGGCGGTGGACGAGGAAAAGGGCATCGTTTCTCCTCAAACCGTAGACTGTACGGTTGATATTCGCGTTAATGCATTTATTGCAGAGGAATATATTGCTTCGCCTGCTGTGAGAATAGACATTTACAAGAAAATAGCGTTTGCTTCTAACGAGAGCGAAAAAAGCGATTTGTGTGACGAACTGCGCGATAGGTTTGGGCCAATACCGGTAGAGGTTATCAGCTTGATAGATATATCACTTGCAAGGCACAAGGCTGCCGCGCTTGGCTTCACCTCTATTGAACAGAAGGAGGGCTTGATTTCCATGTATTCGGACAAGCTTGATATACGCGCTTGCACGGGTTTAAGCACTTCTTCAGACTTTAGAGGTAGAATTATGATATCAGCAGGCTCGCGCCCACACGTATCATGCAGACTTAAAGGCGGTATTAGTGTTTTGCAAACGCTTACTGCTATGTTAGATACCTACGGTAAATTCTGTGAAAATGTGTAGACAAATAAAGTTTTATATAGTATAATGCTCTTTAGGATGGTGAATTTGTATGTTTAAAAGGTTTGTTTCTGTTGCGATAGTGCTTGTTTTAACCCTTTCTGTATTGGCTTCTTGCTCGGAAGGGCTTAAAACTATGGAAATGGGGGACGTTTCTGTTGACAGCGTTGATGTTGTTGTAAGTGATACCTCCAAGGTTTTTGCTACGGACAGTAACTATATAAGCGATTCTCTTTTTAAGTATCTTTATGTCTACTTTAAAGATGCGTTCCTTTCGCAGGCTATGTATTATGAATCAATGGGCGTTTCCGTTACAGGGGACGAAAGCATTAAAGCGGGCGATACAGAAGCTTTTTGGAATTGTAAATACGAGGACGGAGAGGACGGAAAACCCGTAACAATGAAGGATTACGTTTATGAAAACGCCTTTAACGTTGCAAAGGATATACTTGCGCTTGAAACCGTTGCTAAAGACTATAAGTTTATATATCCCGATGATTACCAAAAGGATTTAGAAGCCGCAATTTACAGCGATGTTGAAGCTAACGGCTCTAACTATCTTGATGGCGATATGGAATTTGCTGATGAAGAGGGCGTTGTTTATCCGTGGGTAAAAGCAAGGCGCGAAATGTACCTTGCAAGCAAGGGCATTACCGCTGAGGAGTGGGAGCGCGTATTTTTCCTATATAAAACGGTTTTTGCCGAAAATATTATGCAACATCTTGAGTTTGTTGGCGTTATAGCGCCTGAAGCCGATGAAGAAATAGACAAGATGGCGCGCGAATATTTAGAGGAAATGCTTGAAAACTATTTAAAAGACAACGCTAAGGTTGATATATTGTTTTACGAGTACAAGGCTGTTAAAGACGAAGCACAATCTAAAAGCTCTGAAAGCACTGATAGCGTTAGCGAGGATGCGTCTTTAGACAACAGCGATGATGTATCAAATGACGATATAAGCGAAGATACTTCTGAAGACGAGCTTCCGCCTGAAGAGTACAATGAACAACTAAAGGAAAACTGCCAAGCGGTGCTTGAAAGCATAATTGATGGCACGCTTTCTTTTGACGACGAAAGCAAAAACGCCGATAACAGCAGTAAGGATTCTATCGTTACAAAAGCCAGCCTTGCAGAGGCTTTGGGCGAAAAAGCAAAGGAATGTAAGAAAGGCGATATAAAGCTTTTTGATACCGACCACGGCATTTATATTTTGATATTTAAAGAATTAACCGAGGTTGATTTTGGCAGAACCACGGTTCCAACCGAGAAGGAGATAGAGGAATTTAAGGCCCAAAGCCTTGAGGTTGCACTTAACGATTTCCTTGAAAAGTACAACGAAGCGGTTGTAATAAACGAAGAGGCACTTGAAAAATATAACCGTCCTTGGGAAATAAAATAATGAGGAAAAACATGAAACGAATTATAGCATTTATATTGTTAAGCGCAACGCTTCTGTTGTCGGCTTGCGGCGATGCTGATGGCGTTATAAACGATCCTAACGCAAAGCCGATAGTTGATAACGCCGATACCGTTGTTATGTCCTACGAGGGAAGCACGCTTAATTCGGGGATGTATGCGTTTATCTTTTCGGCGCTTAAAACAAATTATCTCTATTTGTTGCAGATATACGGCGAAACCGAGTTTGTAGAGGACACCGAAAGCTTTTGGAATATGAAAGCTGAAAGCGGTAAAACCTTTGCACAGTCCGTAACGGAGGATATTAACGAGCATTGCAAGATGCTGCTTATATGTGAAAAAATGGCATCTGAGTATAGCGTTAGCTTGGACGAAGAAGCTTTAGAGGCTGTTGCGGACGAGTACAACGATTATATTTCTGCATACGGTGGCGAAAAACAGCTTGACGTGTATCTTAACAGATACGGTATAAACGGCAAAGATTTAACCGATTATCTAAAAACGAAGCAGATGATAAACGTTTTGCAAACAAAGCTTTGTGCTAAAGGCGGGCTTTGCGAGGTTAAGGATGCGGATGTATACAGCAGCATTGAAAAAGAATATGTAAAAGCAAAGCATATCTATTTTCTAAACAGCAAATATGATAACAAAGCTTTGGACAAGGCAAACGAACTGCTTGCACAAATAAAAAACGGTGAAAAAAAGTATGAGGATTTTGCATCACTATCCGACGATAATTCCACCAAGGATTATCCGAACGGCTTTCTTGTAAACCTTGATGAAACCGAGGAGCGTTATGCAGAGCTTTTGTCTAAGCTTTCGGTTGGTGAATGCGGAGTGTGCGAGGCAGAGGGCGGAGCGTATATCGTAACCAAGGTTGAGATGACGGAGGAGGACAAAAAAACGCGGTATGATGCTGTTTGGAAAGAAATTGCAGACAAGCAGTTTTCCGAAGTGTTTGCTAACCGTTATGACCAAGTTGAGCTAAACGCCGAAGAGCTTAATAAATACGATATAATAACGGCAGATGTGTTGCAGTAGCTCATACGGGGGTGTATGATATGAAGCGGATTTTGGCATTTTTTCTTGTTGCGGTAACCATGCTATCCCTTTGTGCTTGTGAAGCAGAAGGTGAAGAGATTGCTCGTACCGATTTTATCATTGACGGTAACAAGGATGTAGGCGACGGCTTTGATTCACTAAAGCAATTTTTGGCTGGTGTGTTTGATGACCCTGATGACATAAAGGAAATGGCAGGCAACAATGCAGAAGCAGTTGTTGAGTTTGATGATGCCGTTTATCTTCAGATAGGGGAAAACGTATTTCCTACCCGTATGCTCTATTACGCAATTTCCGTGCTTAAAAGCAGTGAAATTAGTGAGGCACAAACGAATTCCGTAAAGGCTAAAGATAACGACGAATACTGGAACTCTTTGGTTTTTGATCACTATAAAACACGCAAGGAACTGTTGCTTGAAGCTGCAAAAGAAAACGTTACCAATATGCTTATAACCATGGATATAATGAAGGAATACGGTTTTACTGAGAGTAATAACTATATATATTCCTATGAAAGCATCCTTGCAAACTATGGCTCTGAGCAAGCCATAGAGGATTATTTCGGCGCGTATGGGTTAAGTGCAGAGCTATATAAAAAATACCTTCGTTACATCAGCGCTTATAACGAGTTTAAAGAGTATCTTATCGGGGCAGACGGCCCGCTTTTTCCGAGTGATGACGAGGTGAAGAAGCACTTTTACGAAAGATGCATGTACTTCGAGCAGATATATATCAGCTATACCACCATTGACGAAAACGGATTTATAGTTTATAAATCTGATGAAGAAATTCAAGCCGCGCGTGAACGAGGCGAAAAGCTATATGCACAAATACAGCAAAACCCTGAAATGTTTGACCGTAGCCTGTATTTAACAGAGCATAGCCTTTGGTCTGAAAACCCTATGGGGTATTGTTATGCCCCGGGTGAAATAATACCGGAGCTTGAAAATTTGTATTTTGATCTTGATGTTGGCGAGATTGGCGTTCTTGATTCTCCCATTGGGTACTATATAATAAGACCTAAGGAGAAAACGGACGAGGTTTATGAAGGCAACAATATGTTTATTGCCGAGAGTTTGCGTACAGAAATGTACCAAAAAGAAATTGATAAATATCGTGATAAGCTTATCGTAAACGAGGATCAGTTTACAAGATATGATTATCTTGATATAATTTTATTAAGCTAATAATTAAATAAAGGATAGGTAATTAATATGACCGCCAGAGAAGTTTATGAAAACATAATGAGAGACGCAATTTCCGTGTACTCTGCAGAAGGGCTTTTGGAAAAGCTTGAAAGCGGAAAGAAGTTGCGTATTAAAATGGGTGCAGATCCCAGCAGGCCTGACTTGCATTTGGGCCATTCCGTTCCTCTTAGAAAGCTTAAGCTGCTTCAAGAGTTAGGGCATGAGATAGTTTTTGTAATCGGTGACTTTACTGCCATGATAGGTGACCCTTCGGGCAGAAGCAAAACAAGAGTGCCGCTTACCTACGAACAAACACGTGAAAACAGCTTGTCCTACTATGAACAGGTATGTAAAATATTAGATAAAGAAAAGACCACTATCGTTTATAACTCCGAATGGCTTAAGGCTATGAATTTTGAGGATGTATTGTCGCTTGCAGGTAAATACACCTTGGCGCGCATACTTGAAAGAGATGATTTTGCAAAGCGTTACGCGGCTAATCAGCCTATAGGTATGCACGAGATGTTCTATCCTCTTATGCAGGGCTATGACTCAGTTGCGCTTAATGCAGACGTTGAAATCGGCGGTAACGACCAAACCTTTAATCTGCTTGTTGGCAGAGAATTGCAAAAGGATTACGGTCAAACTCCGCAAGAGGTTATAACCTTCCCCTTGCTTCCGGGGCTTGACGGCGTTGAGAAGATGAGTAAATCTCTTGATAACTACATAGGTATTGACGAAGCGCCTGAAATTATGTACGAAAAGTGTATGAAGGTTCCAGATAAGCTGTTGCTTACATATTTCCGTTTGACCTCTGATCTTGTTGAGACGGACTATGCAGAGCTTATTGAAAAGGACATTATGGCAGCACACCGTTTGTATGCAGAAGCAATTGTTCGTATGTATCACGGCGAAGATGCTGTTGCACCCGCCGCTGAAAGATATAAGAGCATTGCAGGTGGCGGCGTTCCGGACGAAATGGACGAGTACGAATGTGCAGTTGGCACAAGAGTAACAGATATCCTGCGTGAAAGCGGTTTGGCACCCTCCGGTAGCGAAGCGAGAAGGCTTATGCAAGGCGGCGGCGTAAAAATCAATGGTGAGCAGGTTAAGGACCCTAATACCACGTTTGCTTCTAATGGTGACTACGTTGTTAGCAAGGGTAAAAATAAATTTATAAAGGTTATTGTTAAGTAATACGGCATTTGGGCTGCTTTAGGTTTAATACTAAAGCGGCCTTTTTGTGCGTTTTGTGAAAATTGTATATTTAATGCAACAGGAAGTTATAAAATTCGACAGATTGACGGCTTGATTTTTGTCTTATTTGTGATTATAATATACTTATATTTTGTTACGTCAGTTTGCCAATATTGTTACGGTTGTTGTTATTTATTAGTATGCAAGCAAGCGCCTATTGGTTCTAATTCTGGTAACCGCTTTAGTGCTTTGCTTGTCGTTAATGCTGTTGCATCAAGGCAAGCGATTTTTATTTTGCGGTGGTGCTTAATGAAAACATTAGAGCAAAAAATTCTTAACGAGGGCAAGCTTATGCCCGGAAACATTCTAAACGTAGGATGTTTTTTGAACCAACAGCTTGATTGCTCTTTTCTTATGGAGATGGGGCAGGAAATTAAAAGCTTGTTTAACGGCTGTGGCGTTACAAAGGTTTTAACTATTGAGGCTTCGGGTATTGCTATCGCCGTTGCCGCGGGTGCCGCGTTAGGCGTTCCTGCCGTATTTGCTAAAAAGCATCGTTCGGGTAACGTTGCAGGCGGTGTTTATCGCGCTTCCGTTCATTCCTATACGCACGGTAACGATTATGAGGCGGTAGTGCCTGCTTTGTATTTAGATGAAAGCGATAAAGTTTTGATAATAGACGATTTTCTTGCCAATGGCGAGGCTTTGCGCGGGCTTATCAATATCGTTAGTCAGGCAGGTGCAACGCTTGTTGGCGCAGCCGTAGCTATTGAAAAGGGCTTTCAAGGCGGCGGTGATTCGCTTAGAGCGCAGGGCATACGTGTTGAGGCGTTGGCGCTGATTGATAGGTTTGAAAACAACACGGTTGTTTTTCGTTAAGGTAGTATGTAATTAATTTACATAAAAAATTTATGGAGGAAAATTATGAAAAAGATCCTTTCTGCTTTACTTGTATTAGTAATGCTCCTTTCTCTCGCTGCTTGTGCAGGCGGTAACGAAGCTGATCCTTCTACCGACGCAAGTACTTCTACCGATGCGGCTGATGTTGACCTTTCCAAGGTTAAAGTTGGCCTTATCTGCTTGCATGACGAAAACTCCACCTACGACCTTAACTTCTTAAATGCAATGAAGGAATCCATGAAGGCTCTCGGCCTTAAGGAAGACCAAATCATTTACAAGAAGAACGTTCCCGAAAAGAATGAGTGCTACGAAGCAGCTGTTGACCTTGCAGACCGTGGCTGTACCATCATTTTTGCTAACTCCTTTGGTCATGAGCCTTATATGATTCAGGCTGCTAAAGAGTTCAAGAATGTTCAGTTCTGCCATGCTACCGGTACAAGAGCACACACCGAAGGCCTTTCTAACTACCACAACGCATTTGCTTCCATCTATGAAGGCAGATACCTTGCAGGTATCGCTGCTGGCATGAAGCTTAACGAGATGATCGCTGCCGGCAAGTTCACTGCTGAAGAAGCAAAGATGGGCTACGTTGGCGCATTCACCTATGCTGAAGTTATTTCCGGCTACACCTCCTTCTACCTTGGTGCAAAGTCTGTTTGCCCCACCGTTACCATGGAAGTTCAGTTCACCGGTTCTTGGTATGATGAAGCTAAGGAAAAAGAAGCTGCTATAAAGCTTATCGAAAACGGTTGTAAGCTTATAAGCCAGCATGCTGACTCTATGGGTGCTCCTACCGCTTGTGAAGACAGAGGCGTTCCCAATGTTTCCTACAACGGTTCCACCATCGCAGCTTGCCCCAAGACCTTCATCGTTTCTTCTCGTATCGATTGGTCTGTATACTACAACTTCGCAATCACCAGCTCTGCTAAGGGCGAAGCTATCCCTGCTGACTGGTGCGGCGGTATAAAGGAAGGCTCTGTTGTTCTTACCGACGTTAATGCTGACGTTGCTGCAGAAGGCACACAGGCTGCTATCGATGCTGCTATTGAAAAGTTCAAGGCTGGCACTCTCAACGTATTTGACACCGCTACCTTCACCAAGGATGGCGCTGCTCTCACCACCTATAAGGCTGACGTTGATACCGATGATAAGTACACTCCCGATACCGAAGTTATCGAAAACGGTGTGTTCTTCGAATCTAAATTCCGTTCTGCTCCTTACTTTGATGTAAGAATTGACGGCATTAAGACTTTGAACGAAGAGTTCTAATTCTTTCAAGAATTTAATAAGGCGGGGCGATACCGTCCCGCCTTGTAATGTTTAAAACCTCGAAAACGGTGCCAATTTTCTTGGCACCGCTTTCGAGATTGTGAACACAGGGGGGCTATAAGTGAGCGAAAACGTAAATATTGCATTAGAGCTAAAAGGCATCACAAAAACCTTTGGAAGCGTTGTTGCCAATGAAAATGTTGATTTAACGGTTCGCCGTGGTGAGATACTTTCTATCCTTGGTGAAAACGGAAGCGGTAAAACAACGTTGATGAATATGATATCCGGTATTTATTATCCTGATAGCGGCCAAATATTTATTAACGGGGAAGAGGTTGTTATTAGCTCTCCGAAGGACGCTTTTAAGTATAAAATTGGTATGATACATCAGCATTTTAAGCTTGTTGATGTTTTTTCTGCTACTGAAAATATCGTGCTTGGTTTAAACGAAGGTAACGTTTTAGACATTAAAAGCGCAGAAAAAAAAGTGCATGATATTAGTGCCACCTATGGCTTTGATATAGACCCCAAAAAGAAGATATATCAAATGTCTGTATCCGAAAAGCAAACGGTAGAAATAATAAAGGTTTTGTATCGCGGTGCGGACATTCTTATACTGGACGAGCCTACTGCGGTTTTAACCCCTCAGGAAACGAGAAAGCTATTCAACATTTTAAGAAAAATGCGTGATAGCGGCAAATCTATAATAATTATTACGCATAAGCTTCACGAGGTAATGGAGCTTTCTGATAGAGTTTCCGTTTTGTGCAAGGGTAAGTACGTTGGCACTGTTAACACGGCAGAAACTACCGAGAATTTGCTAACCGAAATGATGGTTGGTAAAAAAGTGGAGCTTAATATTACAAGAAATATGCCCAAAGATTCTCAGCCGCGCCTTGAGGTTAAAAACCTTAACTGCGTAAGCCGTGAGGGCGTTAAGGTGCTTGATAACGTAACGTTTACTGTGTATTCGGGCGAGATTCTTGGTATTGCAGGTATCGCAGGAAGCGGTCAGCGCGAGCTGTTGGAGGCTATTGCAGGCTTACAGCACGTTTCCGGCGGTGAGATACTTTATAATAACCCTCGTGATAATACAACAGAAAACCTTAGGGATAAAACTCCTATACAGATAAGGAATTTAGGTGTTCGTCTTTCGTTTGTACCTGAAGATAGGCTTGGTATGGGCCTTGTTGGCAACATGGACATCGTTGATAATATGATGCTTAGAAGCTACGGCAAGGGTAACACGATGTTTTTGCAAAGAAAGCAACCTAAAAACCTTGCAGAGGATATTATTCAGCGCTTGGAGGTTGTTACCCCCGGTGCCTCCACCCCCGTGCGCAGGCTTTCCGGCGGTAACGTTCAAAAGGTGCTTGTTGGGCGTGAGATTGCGTCCTCTCCCACGGTTTTGATGGCGGCTTACCCTGTTAGAGGCTTGGATATAAACTCATCATACACGATTTATGATTTGCTTAACCAACAAAAGGAAAGCGGTGTTGCAGTTATCTTTGTTGGCGAGGATTTGGACGTGCTTGTAGAGCTTTGCGACCGTATTCTTGTTATTGGCTCTGGCCATGTAACGGGTATAGTTGATGGCAGAAACACAACAAAGGAAGAAATCGGCTTGCTTATGACAAAGAGCGTAAGCGCTGATACCGAAGGAGGGAAGAAACAATGAGCCAAAAAACACCTTCTGTTAAACAGCCGCTTTTTCATATAGTAAAGCGCGATGCTATGCCTTGGTGGAAATCGTGGCTTGTTAGGGTTCTTGCTGTTGTTGCTGGCCTTGTTGTTTGCGGTGTTATATCTTATTTTCTTACCAAGGAGAACCCTTTAAAGATATACCAAACGATGTACGACGGTTCTTTCGGTACCGAGCGCAGAATATGGAATATGATGTATGAGGTAGCCATTCTTTTGGCTATATCGTTGGCTGTAACCCCTGCGTTTAAGATGCGGTTTTGGAATATAGGCGCTGAAGGTCAAGTGCTTATAGGCGGTCTTGCAGCCGCGGCGTGCATGATAAAGATAGGCGATAAAGTAAATAACGGCGTTCTTATCGGCATAATGGTTGTTGCAAGCGTTGCCGCGGGTATTGTATGGGCGGTGCTTCCCGCTGTGTGTAAAGCGTTTTGGAATACCAACGAAACACTTTTTACGCTAATGATGAACTATATAGCAATGCAGATTATTGCATATTTTTCGTTTATATGGTCGGTGCCTAAGGGTGCAGGTCAAATCGGCGTTATTAACTCCAATACAGAGGCGGGCTGGCTTCCTATCATAGGCGATCAAAGATATCTGCTTATCATCATTGTTACAGCGGTTTTAACAGCGTTGATGTTTGTGTACCTTAAGTATACAAAGCAGGGATATGAGATTGCCGTTGTTGGCGAAAGTGAAAACACGGCGCGCTACATTGGTATAAACGTTAAAAAAGTTATTATCAGAACGCTTGTTATTTCAGGTGCTATCGCAGGGCTTGTTGGCTTCCTTATAGTTTCGGGTGCGGACCATACCGTTAATAACGAAACGGCGGGCGGTCAAGGCTTTACGGCAATAATGGTTTCTTGGCTTGCTAAGTTCAATCCCTTGTATATGATACTTACCGCGTTTATGATAATCTTTTTCCAACGTGGTGCAACGGAAATAACCACTATTTTCCCTGATTTGAATGAGTCCTTTGCAGAAATAATTACAGGTATTATAATCTTCTTTATTATCGGGTGTGAATTCTTTATTAATTATAAGATAGTATTCCGTAGCTTAAAAAAAGGGGGTAAAAAATAATGATTGCTGCTTTTATACAACGTGCGGTTATTCAAGGTATCCCCTTGTTATTTGGCTCTACGGGTGAAATTCTTACTGAAAAATCGGGGCATTTAAACCTCGGCATCCCCGGCATAATGTATGCCGGCGGTATCGGTGGCGTTATCGGTGCATTTTTGTATGAAAACTCATTTGCGGATAAAACACAAATGAATCCTTTTCTTGCAATAATGATACCGCTTTTATCCTCTATGCTTTGTTCCTTGCTTATGGGCTTGATTTATTGCTTCCTAACGATAACTCTCCGCGCTAACCAAAACGTTACAGGTCTTGCGCTCACAACGTTTGGCGTTGGTTTTGGTAACTTCTTTGGCGGCTCTCTTATTAAGCTAACAGATAGTGATGTTCCATCCATCGCGCTTTCAAACACCAGTAATTTCTTTAGGGCAAGCTTACCATTTGCCGATAAGCTTGGATGGTTTGGCAAAATATTCCTGTCGTACAGCTTTTTAGCTTATCTTGCGATCATTATAGCGTTGGTTTGTGCTTTTGTGCTGAAACGCACGCGTGTGGGCTTAAATTTGCGCGCGATAGGCGAAAGCCCTGCAACTGCAGACGCGGCAGGTGTAAACGTAAACCGTTACAAATATCTTGCAACCTGTATCGGTAGTGTTATTGCAGGCTTGGGCGGCTTGTATTACGTTATGGATTACGCTTCGGGCGTTTGGTCTAACGATGCGTTTGGTGACCGTGGCTGGCTTGCCATTGCACTTGTAATCTTTGCTATATGGAATCCCAATTTTGGCATCCTCGGCTCGATTTTGTTTGGTGGCTTGTATATAGTTTATAACTACATTCCAAACTCCAGCTTTGCTATGCAAGAGCTTATAAAGATGCTTCCGTACGTTGTTACGATTATAGTGCTTGTTATTACAAGCATGCTCCGTAGGCGTGAAACTCAGCCGCCTGCAAGCTTGGGGCTTCCATACTTCCGCGAGGACAGATAGAATTAAAAAAGTTTATCCCGCTGCGAATTTTGGTTCGTAGCGGGATCTATGTTTTTATTTCTGCTTTTTCTTTTTGTTTCTCTTGCTTATTTTTATACCAAAGCATAGCGCGGTAACAATCTGTGAAGGTATACCAATAACAAAGACTAACCAATAGTTACCAACGCCTGCAACTAAAAGTGTAAGATACAAACCAAGTAATAAAGACCATATAAGCAGGGAAATGATAAACAGATTATTTCGTTTTTTGAACCAAAGCGAGTTTAAAACGAGCAATACAATAAAGCAAACGGGTAAGCTGTCAATAAATATTATCCACATAGCTTGTTGTGTTGCAGACCACACAGCGGTAAAAGCAACTGTTGCAAGCAAAAGCACGCCTATAATTGATATAGAGCTGATAAGCATGTGGTTGCGCCTTGCTGTTTCTTTTTTTGTTGCAACCTTCTCGTTTAACTGGTGGGGTACAAGTATGTAGTCAACAGTAACGTCAAAAATATCTGCGATATTTTTTAGCACATACACGTCCGGAACGGACTCTCCACGTTCCCATTTTGAAATAGACTTGTCGGAATATCCAAGCTTTTCAGCAAGCTCTGCTTGTGTAAGCTTTGCATTAGTTCTTAAAGCGGCAATGTTTGCCGCAACAGCTTTTCTTAGTTCGTCCATAGTATCACCTTAATAAAATAGAGCTGAAAACCCGCATAAAATAAGGGCTTTCTACTAATAGTAGAGTTGCAGAAAAACACTCTACTTTGGCAAGAAGAAACAGTATAGTTAAAAAACGCGCTTAGGGGTGGTGTTTTTTGCAGAGAATATTATAATAAATGTACGTCAATCGTAAGTGCGCGTGACAATTATGAAAGTGAGATGTTCTAATGAAGAAGCTTATTATTTTAGGGGATTCGATACTTAAGGGTGTAACCTTCTCTTCCGAGAACGGAAGGTATAAGCTTTGCCTCCCTAATTATGACAAGCTTGATGAAGAAGGCTTTGAGGTGAAAAATTTCTCAAAAATGGGTGCCACCATCGAGTACGGTGAGCGCGTTCTTAAAGAAGAGCTAAAAGATAGCGATGACGATTGTATTGTTCTTTTTGAATACGGCGGAAACGATTGTGATTATCCATGGAAAGATATTTCCGAAAACCCTAATGATGAGCATAATTGCCGTACAGCACCAAGTGTTTTTGAAAAAACATATAAAACCTGTGTTGAGTATGCACGCTCTATGGGAGCAAAAGTTTTAATTTCAAACCTACCTCCGCTTGATAGCGATAAGTATATGGATTGGATAAGCCGAGGTCTTGATTATGATGTTATTTTAAATTGGCTTGGCGATAAGAGTATGCTTTATCGTTGGCACGAGAACTACAATCGTTTGGTTGAGAGAATTGCCGATAAATTTGACATATCTCTGGTTGATGTTAGAGGTGCATTTTTAACAGCACATAATTTTAAAACCTTGATCAGTGCCGATGGTATACACCCAACCGAGGATGGGCACAGCCTTATTAACAAAACAATAACTAACGCTGTTCTCGCTTCAATATAATATACCACAAATTATCATAGTTTTCAATAGCAACATTACAAATGCCCGGCAATATCGTCGGGCATAATTTTATGAAGCGGTATTGATATTTTCTGCTAGCATATTACCAAGCGCCGTTGCCTCGGCTTCAAACCAAATGGCATCATATAGCGTTTTGTTTTTCTTTTTAAAAACCTTGCGCTTTATATTCCTGTAATGATATCTCGTAAAGGAGGGAATAGACACAATAAATGGCATCAAAGGGCCGTAAAAAGCATTCTGTATAGCGTGCCCGTGCTCGTGCTGTAGTAGATAATCGGTAGGGTTTTTGCAGGTGAAAATAAAAATACCAACGCTCAAACCACCGCCTATGTACTTAGACTCAAATGCGATACAATACCCAAATCGTTTTGGTTTGTGCAGCGTTATAATGAACAACAAGGCATAAACACTTCCTACCAAAGTAAGAAGCGAGCCCCATGTAAAATTAAGTAAATAAAATAGCCACTTACTGCAAAAACGCTTTTTTAAAAGCTTGGTTAGCATTAAAACACCTCGTAATATGAAAAATTATGCCCCTGCGAAAGCAAGGGCAATATTTATGCTTTGTTAATTGCATCGTTCATTCTATTGGAAATCTCCGAAAGCTGTGCAACGCTTAACTCCTCACCACGCACGGTTGGGCTGTGTAGGGAAGAAACGATGCTTTGTATATCGTCTTTAGAAAGCTCGTTAATAACCGATGAAAGCGAATTTACAAGTGTTTTACGCCTCATAGCAAACGCGCCCTTAAGTACTCTAAAAAACAGCTTCTCGTTATCGGGCTTAACAGGCTTATCCTTATACGGCGTTATGGTAATAACAGCCGAATCAACTTTTGGCTTTGGCGAAAAGTTCGCCGCACCAACGTTAAACTGCTTTTTAACCGCCGCGTAATAGCTTACAGCGGCAGTTACAGCACCGTATTGTGCGCTGGCGGGGGGCGCGGTAAGCCTTTCCGCAACCTCTTTTTGTATCATAATAGTTATATTGCGAAAGCCGTATCCACCCTCCAATAAAGCCATTATTATCGGTGTTGTTATATAATACGGCAAGTTAGCGCAAACAACACAGTCAAGCCCGTTAAACTCTTGCTTTATTATTTCGTTAAGGTTGCATTTTAACACGTCGTTATTTATTATTTTAACGTTATCTGTGTCAGAAAAGCGTTCTTCAAGGTAGGGGATAAGCTCGCTGTCTATTTCAATAGCAACAACCTTCGCCGCGCGAAGTGATAGCTGTTTTGTTAGTATCCCCATTCCCGGTCCTATCTCTATAACCCCACAATTTTTATCCACCCCGCAAGCTTCTGCTATGCGGATTGGAATTTTATCGCTTGTGAGGAAATTCTGCCCTAAAGCTTTTTTTTTAGTGAAGGTATCGGTCATTTAGCTTTCCTTATCAATTACTGTTAAAAATTTTGCAGTACCGTCTATTGCAAACTGCCCATGAGGGATACGAGGGTCAAAATAGATGCAGTCCCCCGTTTCAAGAGTGAGCGTTTTTTTGCCGATGGTAACGCCAATTTTGCCTTCAAGCACGTAGTTAAGCTCCTGCCCGCCGTGAGAAACAAGCTCGGGAGGTGTATCAGACGGGGCGATAGTAACAAGCATAGGCTCCTTATTTCTGCCTATATAATTGTGCGCCAACGCCTCAAACGCATAGCCTTCGTAGCGCTTTATTGCAATACCTTGGTCCTTGCGTGTAACCGTATAGTCATACATACGCGGAGCTTCACCTGTTAATATCTCCGTTGCATCAACGCCAAAAATAGAGGCAACAGCGTAAATAACGCTGATGGGTATATCCTTTTCGCCGTTTTCGTATTCAACATACAGCGATACAGGGATATCAAGCTTTTCCGCAACCTCGGTTGTTGAAAGATCTAATATATCACGAAGGTAATGTATACGCTCCGTAACCTGCTTTAGCTTGTCCTTGTGTTCAGTATACATCTTTTGTCCCCCTATATAAATATTAATCAGATTAGTCTAAATTATATCACATTTGCTGTTTACAGTCAAGAAGTTTTCTGCCAAAACGGCTTTTGGTCTGTACGAAAAGGCATAACGGTTGTATGTACTATCATCCATAGAGCATACGTTTTCTAGTGTGAATGAGCTGATAAAGCTGTTTTTAAAATACTCTATTTTGCTGTATTCGGCTTTCTTGTTGTATGGGCATACGTTTTGGCATATATCGCAGCCCCAAACGGTTGCCGTTTTATTTAAAGCTTCACGTTCAGCATCAGTTTTTTTCTTTTTTTGCGATATGGAGGAAAGGCATTTTTCTCGCACAAAGCTGCTGCCGTTTAGTGCACCTGAAGGGCAAGCAGCAATACAAGCGTTGCAGATACCACAGCTGTATTTATTTTTAAACAGCCTTTCAGTAAGCTTGCTTGTAAACAATAGCTCCGCAATGAAAACGTAGCTTCCGTATTTAGGGTTTATTAACAGCCCGTTTTTGCCTATAAATCCAAGCCCTGCATCTTTTGCGGCGGCTTTTTCATCAATAGGCGAATGATCCGCAAATCCAAAAATCTCACCACCGTAGATCGCTTTTAATTGTGGTATAATCCTTTCAAATAAAGAGCTTGCGTATAAATGATAGTCCATACAGCGCGCAAAAAGACCAACGTTATAATTGTCAACTAATTTTATACTTTTATGTCGATAGGGTATTAGTAGCACTATAGCACTTTGGATTTCTTCCTCGGTTTTTATCAAGCGTTGATTAATAATGCTAAGCTTCTGAAAATCAATAACTGCAAATTCTGTAATGCCTTCATTTTTAAATAATGCTTTTAAATGTTCCATAAAGTTCTCCGTTAAGTTGGGTGCACCTAAAATCCCCCGCTTCTTATGTGCAACAAATCACCCCAAGAAGCCATTCGGCTTCTTGGGGACTCCGATAAAAACAGCCGCCGTAAGAAAAAACGGCGGCTATAAATCGTACTAGTCAGATACGTAGGGGATAAGTGCAACGTGTCTTGCGCGCTTAACAGCAACAGTAAGCTGTCTCTGATGCTTAGCGCAAGTACCGGTAACACGGCGGGGAAGTATCTTAGACCTTTCGGAAAGGTTTCTTCTGAGCTTAAGAGTATCCTTATAATCGATATGCTCTATCTTGTCAGCGCAGAAAGCGCAAACCTTTTTTCTCTTCTTAGGTCTGAAGGGCTTTTGACCCTGTGCCTGTGCGTTAGCCTCGGTTCTTACCTCTTTATCCAAAGCAGTAACCTCCTTTTACAATAATCTGTTATAATTAGAACGGAAGCTCGTCATCAGCAGAAAGCTCCTCAAAAGAACCGTCTACCTTAGGAGAGCTGTAATTTGGCATCTCGTTCACGGATGCCTCGCGCGCCATAGGAGCGCCATCAACCTTGCGGTCAACAAAGCTGCATTCATCAGCAACTATTTCGTAAGAAATACGTTTACCGCCGTTTGCATCTGTCCACGAACGGGTTTGAAGGGAGCCGCATACCAATATGGACCTACCTTTGTTGAAGAAGCGCGTTACAAACTCTGCGGTTTGACGCCATGCAACAACATCAAAAAAATCCGTTTGCGGTTGCTCGCCCGCCCTTGTAAAACGCCTTGAAACGGCGATTCTAAAGGTTGTAACGGCTGTACCGTTTTGTGTTTGCTTAAGCTCCGGGTCAGCAACAAGGTTGCCTACCATTATGACTTTGTTAAAGCTTGCCATAACTCCTCCTGTGTGAACTGTAATGCCTTAGCCTTCTACTCTTGTGATGAGAGAGCGGAGAATACCATCGGTAATGTTAAAAATTCTATCAAGCTCTGCCGGGAAATCGGGAGCAGCTTCGAACTTAACAAGTACATAGTAACCCTCTGTCAAATCGTTAATGGGGTATGCAAGCCTTCTGTTGCCCCAAACATTAACGGAATCGACTGTAGCGTTTGCCTCAATTATACCGTTGAACTTATCGGTAAGTGCGGTTATACCTTCTTCACCGAGAGAACTATCCACGATATACAGACATTCGTACATTGCTTTCTTTTCCATCATTACACCTCCTTTTGGTCTGTGGCCCTGCATCTCACAGGGCAAGGAGAAAACAGATTAATGTTTTCCTACTCATAGCATAATATCAGATAATTTATCGTTTGTCAAGAGTTTTTTATTGCTGTTGTGCCGCTCTTTCCTCTAAAAGCTTGCGTATCTTAGCCTTGGGGTCAAGAAGAGGAGAAATACTTTGGTCGTGGCTTAAGGTGTTTACTATCTTGCCAAGGAACTTGGAAAGGTCTACCTCCTCAAACCAGGGTTTATTTCTGATTTCATCAGGAATATAGGAAAGGTTTGTGGAATAAAGCTTGGTAAGCTTACCTTCCTTATAAAGCTTATCGAACTTTGCAACGCCTTCGGTAAAGAAAGCAAATGTGCAAGCAACGTATGTGTTTTCGATTTTATAGTGTGAAATTTTGCGAATAATGTCGATAACAGATTCGCCCGATGCTATCATGTCATCAACTATAAGAACGCTCTTACCCTTAAGCGGGCTACCGAGGTATTTATGCTCAACTATCGGGTTCTTGCCGTTTACAACGCGAGAATGGTCACGTCTCTTGTAGAACATGCCAACGTCAACACCAAGAACGTTTGCATAGAAAATTGCACGCTCCATTGCGCCTGTATCGGGGCTGATAACGGTAAGCTTCTTATTGTCGGTTAAATTTTCTGTAGTTATAAACCTCTTAAGAGTAGAGTATGTTGCCATACAGTTTTCAAAAGAAGTGAAGGGGATTGCGTTATGAATAGTGGGGTCGTGTGCATCAAAGGTGATTATGGTGTTTACACCCATATTTTCAAGCTCTTTTAAAGCCATAGCACAGTCCATAGATTCGCGCCCCTTGCGCTTGTGCTGACGGGATGCATAAAGCAAAGGCATTACAACGGTAACACGGTTGGCTTTGCCGCCGATTGCGCTAAGCACGCGTTTAAGGTCTTGGAAATGCTCGTCCGGCCCCATACGGTTTTCGTAACCAAACATATTGTAGGTACAGCTGTAATTACCAACGTCGGTAATAACATAAATATCACGCCCTCTAACGGAATCGGGAAGCTTAACCTTACCTTCGCCGTTGGAAAAACGCACTTCGTTAACTGGTATAATGTAGCTTTTTTCGCCTTTCTTTTCTCCGCGCATGGCAAGAATATGTTCTTCGATTTTTTCGCCAAAAGCTTTGCAATTGTTCATTACGATAATGCCAAGCTTGCCGTGATTCATCAATTCTGTCATAATAAGCTCCTCTCAACACAGTTATTCTGCAAAATGAAATATTTACTGATATTTTAACCTATATTTTGCTAAAAGTATATAGTCTTTTTTAACAAAAGGTTGCAAAAAAAACTAATTGTTTGGTTAAAAACAGCAATAAATCTTCAAGATTGGGTTTATTATACGTTAAGAACAAATAATGTAAATAATTGTTGACAACTACTTTTAAATGTGTTAATATTAATCGAACATTAGTTCACACCAAAATCACAGGAGGGCGCACAACGGCGCGATTAATAAAATGGCTGAAAAGGATAAGATAACCGATCAAAAGAAGGAAGCGTTGCAGATAGCGCTTGCTAAGGTTGAGAAAAAATACGGCAAAGGCTCTGTTATGCGTTTGGGTGAAAACGCCAGGATGGAGGTTTCCAGCGTTTCCACGGGCTCTCTTTCTTTGGATTTAGCACTTGGAATAGGCGGTTTGCCTAAGGGCAGAATAGTTGAGATATACGGGCCTGAATCTTCGGGTAAAACCACCGTTGCTCTGCACGCGATAGCAGAGGTGCAAAAGGCAGGCGGTGAAGCTGCGTTTATTGATGCGGAGCACGCTTTGGACCCTGTTTATGCTAAGGCGTTGGGCGTTAATATTGACGATTTGCTTGTTTCACAGCCCGATGACGGTGAGCAGGCTTTGGAAATTGCAGAGGCACTTATTCGTTCCGGTGCTGTTGAGATAGTTGTTGTGGATTCTGTTGCGGCTCTTGTTCCTAAAAGTGAGATTGATAACGAGATGGGCTCTGCCAACGTTGGTGTGCAGGCGCGCTTGATGTCGCAAGCACTTCGCAAGCTTTCCGGTGCCGTTGCAAAATCTAACTGTATCGTTATATTTATCAACCAGCTCCGTCAGAAAATAGGTGTATTTTACGGCAACCCCGAAACAACAACGGGTGGTACTGCGCTTAAGTTTTACGCTTCCGTTCGTATTGATATCCGCAGGGCAGAGCAGCTTAAATCCGGTGCTGAAATTATTGGTAACCATACCAAATGTAAGGTAGTTAAAAATAAGGTTGCACCCCCCTTTAAAACGGCAGAGTTTGATATACTTTACGGACAGGGCATATCAAAGGAAAGCGAGATTATAGAGCTTGGTATACGCTATGGCATTATTGATAAAAGCGGCTCTTGGCTTTCATACAACGGTGAAAGATTAGGCCAAGGTAAGGACAAGGTTCGTGATCTGATTACCGAGGACAAGGCACTTGCTAATGAAATAGAAGCAAAGATAAGAGAAAAGTGTGCTGGTACAGTTGACGATAGTATCTACGACGTTGGCGATGAGGAAGACTTTTTCGGTGACGAATAATGGAGGCTACCTATTCGGTTAAGCTTTATAAGGCTGACGGGGAGGCGCTTGTTAGCACTGATGACAATAAATACCGCATAACTATGGCTGATTACTTATGCAGCGGGGTTGAAGACGGCGCTTTTGTTGATGAAACGAGCTTGGCGTTTTTGGAGGCTGCTGCTGAAAAGCTTGCGTGCATAAAAAAGGCTTTCGTTTATTTATCGTACCGTGCGCTACCCATTCGCAAGCTTAAAACTAAGCTAAAAACGGCGGGCTTTGGAGAAGATGCAATAGAAAAATGCATTCAACTGCTTTTAAAAAAAGGCTATTTGGACGATTATGCATTGTGCAATGACGTTGCTTTGTCCTTACAAAGGTCTAAGCTTTATGGCTTTTCGCGTTTAAGAAAAGAGCTTTATGCTAAAGGCTTTGATACCGAATGTATAAACTCTGTGCTGGATGGCTTAGAGGATTGCACGGAGGAGGACACAACGCAAAGCGCAATTAACGCTTTGCTTGCAAAAAAGTTCCCCTCTCTTTCGCCGGACGATAGAGAAGGGCGCGCAAAAGCGGTATCGTATCTATACCGCATGGGATACTCTTACGACGACATAAATAATGCAATTTCCGCATTAGGAAGGGATTGATTGGTTTGGCTATAAAGGTTGGTTTTGTTTCTTTGGGATGCCCCAAAAATTTGCTTGATACAGAAAATATGCTGTACCTTCTTGCAGATAACGGTTTCGAGATAGTTGCAGAGGATGTTGATGCAGACGTTATTATTATTAATACCTGTGCTTTTATAGAAAGCGCAAAGCAGGAGGCTATTGACAATATTCTTGATATAGCGTGGCTTAAAGAAAACCACACGTTAAAGGGTATTGTTGTAACGGGCTGTCTTGCAGAGAGGTATAGGGAAGAAGTGCTTGAGCGTATGCCCGAGGTTGATTGTGTAATCGGCACAGGCTCGATTCACAGCATCGTTGATGCGGTTAATGCAGCATATAAGGGTGAAAAATTCACCTGCTTTGATGATGTTAATAAAGCCCCCTTCCAAAGCAACCGCATAATCACAACACCCGAATATTTTGCATATCTGAAAATAGCAGAGGGCTGCGATAATTGCTGTACATATTGTGTTATACCTCAAATTCGTGGTAGCTTCCGTAGCAGACCTATGGACGATATTGTTGGCGAAGCGCGAGACCTTGCCGCTTTAGGCGTTAAAGAGATATGTTTGGTAGCGCAGGACACAACCCGTTACGGTGAGGATCTGTACGGTACGTATTGCTTGGATAGCTTGCTTGCGGCTTTATCTGAGGTTGAAGGTATAGAATGGATACGTTTGATGTATTGCTATGCAGATAGATTAACGGATGGCGTTATTGATGAGATAGCCAACAACCCCAAGGTTGTAAAGTACATTGATTTGCCGTTGCAGCATATATCTGATAATGTTCTTTCTCGTATGAACAGAAGAGATACGGAAAGCAGCATAAGAGAGATTTTGCAAAAATTGAGAAGTAAAATCCCCGATATATGTATCAGAACTACCTTTATTACAGGCTTCCCCGGCGAAACGGAAGAAGATTTTAATAAGCTTTTGGCGTTTATTAAGGAAACAAAATTTGAAAAGCTTGGCGTTTTTGAATATTCAAGGGAAGAAAACACGCCCGCTTATGATATGCCTGATCAAATCCCCGAAAAGCTTAAGCGCAGGCGTTACGATATATTAATGCGTGAGCAACGCAAAATACACAAAGAAAACAACCAAAAAGCTGTTGGCAAAACCTTAAGGGTTCTATGTGAGGGATACGACAAAGCGGCAGAAACGTATTTTGGCCGTTCCTATGCCGATGCTCCTGATATAGACGGCAAGGTGTATTTTTCCGCACCGCGCAGATTGCGTGACGGTGAAATGGTTGACGTTAATATAACCGAAGTTTTGGATTACGACCTTTACGGAAGAGCGTTATAAAACAAAGGAGATGTTTTTGTGAAACTCAAGGAAATGGAAGCTCCTGCTAAGCTTACTATGGTAAGGCTTGCTTTGATACCGCTGTTTATGATTTTTATCGTGTACGGATTCGGTATGGAAAACGCAGGAAAATATACATGGCCAAGGATAATAGCCGCATCGTTGTTTTTGCTTGCGTGCATCGTTTACGTGATTGATAAACGCGTTATGCGCGGTAGGGATATTACCAAGGGCTTTTGGGGCTTTTTGGATGTTGTTGCCGATAGGCTTGTTATCTTTAGCGCATTGCTTTCAATATGCTTTTCGGATTACGTTTTGCCTAACGGGTTTTATGAAAACTTTTTCTTTTGGGCAACGGCGATAATAGTATTTAGAGAGCTTGTGGTTATTGGTATATGCCTTACGGAAGCATCCATGAACGTGGAGCATTTGTTTAATAACGAGCCAAAACAGCAAAAATGGCTGTTGTGGATAACCTCTGCGTTACAGATGATATGTATTGTTGTTGTGATATTAGAGCCTATATTTTTCTCTCACAAGATTTTTAGCGAGTTTAGGCTTTTAAGCTTGGTAATAACCATTTTGACCGTTGTTTCAACCGTTGTTTCATGTTTATACAGCATAATCGCTTATAAGAAATATATTACTATCCAAGAGAATGACTAAGGGGGTACGTTTTATGAAATTATACAATACTTTAACCCAACAAAAGGATGAGCTTACTATAGCGGACAATACCGTGCGTATGTACGTTTGCGGCCCTACGGTATATAACTTTTTCCATATAGGCAACGCAAGAGTTTTTGTTGTGTTTGATATGCTTCGCAGATACCTTGAATATAGAGGGCACAAGGTAATATTTGTTCAAAACTTTACCGATGTTGACGATAAGCTTATTAAACGCGCTTTAGAAGAAGGTACTGATGTACCTACCGTTGCTAAAAAATATATAGAGGAATATTTTGTGGATGCAAAAGGGCTTGGTATTAAGCCTGCAACCTTTCATCCTAAAGCAACCGAAACTATTGAAGAGATAGTAAAGATGGTTTCGGATCTTATAGAAAAAGGCCACGCTTATGTGCGCGGGGGCGACGTTTATTTTGATACCGAAAGCTTTAAGGGTTACGGCAAGCTTTCGCACAGGGATATCGATTCTTTGGAAGCAGGCGCAAGGATTGAAATAAACGAGGATAAAAAGAGCTTTTATGATTTTGCGCTATGGAAGGCGCAAAAGGTTGATACGGAAATCGCTTGGGATTCCCCTTGGGGCAAGGGGCGCCCCGGTTGGCATATAGAATGTTCAGCAATGGTAAACAAATTCCTTGGTAATGAAATCGATATCCACGGCGGTGGGCAGGACCTTGCTTTCCCGCACCACGAAAACGAGGTTGCACAAACCGAATGTGCTACGGGCAAGGCACTTGCGAAGATATGGATGCACAACGGATATATAAACGTTGATAACAAAAAGATGTCCAAATCTCTCGGTAATTTCTTTACCGTGCGTGACGTTGCAGAGAAATACGATTATCAAGTTATTAGATACTTCCTGCTTTCTCCGCATTACAGAAGCCCTGTAAACTATTCTGCCGAGATATTGGAGCAGGCAAAGGGTGCGCTTGAAAGATTGCAGAATTGCGAGGAGAACCTTGCTTTCCGCTTAAAGAGTGCTGTTGGTGATAGCCTTTCCGTAGCTGAAAAAACCACGCTTTTGGCAATTGATGCGAAAATTTCCGAGATGGACGCGGCTATGGATGACGATTTTAATACTGCTGATGCGTTAAGCTGTGTATTTGAGATTGCAAAGCTGATAAATACCGCGCTTGCTGATAATAACGCAAGCAAATCGTTTATCGGAAACGCTTACGAAAAATATCGCGCTTTGCTTGTTCTTTTCGGCCTTGAAATTCGTGAAAAAACAGGTAGCGACGATGCAGAGATAGAAGCGCTTGTTGCTGAACGCACGGAAGCGAAGAAGCAAAAAGACTATAAGCGTGCGGACGAAATTAGAGATGCGCTTGGTAAGATGGGCGTTGTTATTGAGGACACGCCGCAGGGGCCTAAATGGAAAAGAGTATAGATTTTAACAAGTGCAACGCTTTAGTGCTTGCATATATGGGGGACGCTGTTATTGAAGTTTTCGCGCGCCGCAGTATTATTGGTGACGGTGGGCATAAAATAAGCGACCTAAACGTTATGGCAAAGCATTATGTTACTGCAGTTAGCCAAAGTGCGGCGGTTGAGCGTGTTCTGCCGCACTTAACCGAAAAAGAGGAACAGATATTTAAGTACGGGCGCAACGCAAAGGGTGTTCACGTGCCCAAAAGTGCATCTGCTATTGATTATAGGCGTGCAACAGGGCTGGAATGCCTGTTTGGATATTTGTATCTTTCCGGTGAAATTGAACGGGCAGAGGCGTTGTTTGCGCTTGCTTATGGTACGGAGGAATAGCTTATGGCAGATAATTACAGTAAGCTTACGGAAAAAGAAAAAGCCATTTTCAAATACATCCGCAATACAATTAAAACTGAAGGATATGCTCCGTCTGTAAGAGATATCTGTTCTGCCTTGGGGATAAAATCCACCTCTACCGTTCATCTGTATATCAAGCGTTTGGAGGAAAAGGGATATATTGACAGGTGCGATGGTAAAAGCAGAGCGATTAGCGTGAACAGCCGCAACGTGCCGGAGGAGCCAAAAATTGTTCGCGTACCTCTTATTGGGCAGGTACGCGCAGGGTTGCCTATTGCTGCTGTTGAAAACTATGAGGGGTACGTTGATTATCCCGCATCAATGGCGGGTAATTCGCCGTTATTTGCGCTTCGCGTTGTTGGTGAAAGTATGATAGAAGCGGGCATTTTGGATGGTGATATAGTTATTGTTGAAAGCCGCCGTTATGCCGAGGACGGAGAAATTGTGCTTGCGCTTATAGACGACAGTGCTACTGTAAAGTATTTTTACCGTGAGAGAAATCAAATAAGATTACAGCCTGCAAATTCCGAGATGAAGCCCATTTATACAAGCGATGTAACGATACTGGGAAAAGTAATAGCAAACTTTAGGTTTTATTAAACGCTTTTACTTATTCACTTTTTTAAAAAAAGTATTGACAAACTGCATTTTATGTGCTATTCTACTTTGGCGGCGGAAAAGCCGATGTAATGATCCATTAGCTCAGCCGGTAGAGCACATGACTTTTAATCATGGTGTCCGGAGTTCGATTCTCCGATGGATCACCAAAAAAGGCACTTGCAACACGCAAGTGCCTTTTTCTCTTGCTAATGCTTGACAAATATATTGGTATCTTATATATTCATAGTAGAAAAACTAAAAACAGTATTGCATTATATATATTTATATGGTATAATCAATCAACACTTTAATTAGTTATCACGCTAAAGCGCGGAGGTTTGTATGGAAAATCTATTTAGTGTTCTTAAGCCTTCTGAGATTTTAAAGCTAAAGCTTCGTTTTTTGTATGAAAAAAACGGATATACGAAATATGAAATGAGCAGATTTGAGGAATATGCGTTTTATCTTGAAAACCGTAATTTCCTAATCAATGATTCTGTAATAACGTTTACGGATTTGGATGGCAGGCTGCTTGCCCTTAAGCCGGACGTAACGCTGTCTATCGCCAAAAACTATCAAGGCGGCGCGCAAAGGGTGTATTATACCGAAAACGTATACAGGCCGGACCGCGCTAAAAGAAGCTTTAAGGAAATAGAGCAGATGGGGCTTGAGTGCGTTGGCGGAATAGATAGCAACGCCGTAAGTGATGTTGTTGTGCTTGCCGCGCAAAGTATGCGCTTGGTTTCACAAGAAAGCATTCTTGAAATAAGCCATTGTGGTTTCATACGCGGGCTTTTAAACGCTGTTACTGATGATAAGAGATTGCGTTTAGCGCTTTCAAAATTGATTGCAGAAAAGAACGTTCACGGCGTTGCAGAGCTTGCCAAGCAAGCAGAAATTGACGAAGATAAGATTAACGCTTTGTTAAAAGCTATTAATATATGTGGGGATTATGAAAGCGTAATAACCAAAGCAAAAAGCATTTGCATTTCCGATGAGATGCAAGAGGCTTTAGATGAGCTTGAAATGCTTAATAGCGTTTTGCGAAAGTCTACCGGCTTGTGCGATATAAGGTTTGATATGTCTTTGCACGGCGAAGAGGATTATTATAACGGCATTGTTTTTTGCGGATACGTTAAAGGCTTGCCGTTCCGTGTGCTTTCGGGCGGTAGGTACGATGCGTTATTAAAGCGTCTTGGCAAGGAATGCGGAGCTTTAGGCTTTGCTTTGTACTTGGACGAGCTACAGCTTATGTTCGAAAACGAAGCTGCAAAGGGGGAATAATAGGTGCTTACAGTTGCTTTGCCAAAGGGACGCCTTGGCGATAAGGTATATAAACGGTTAATGGCGGCGGGGTATATATGCGATGATATGACCGCAGAAAGCAGAAAGCTTGTTTTTGAAAACGAAAAAGCAGGAGTAAGATACTTGCTTGTTAAGCCCTCGGATGTTAGCGTTTATGTAGAGCGCGGCGCGGCAGACGTTGGTATTGCGGGTAAGGATATCCTTTGCGAAACGGAGGCAAGGGTTTACGAGCTTTTGGATTTGGGCTTCGGCAAGTGCCGTATGGCTGTTGCGGCAAAGCGCGGGTTTGTTGATAATCCTAACCGTGTATTACGTGTGGCAACAAAATTTGTAAATATAGCAAATAAGCATTATACAAGCAAGGGCAGAAACATTGATATAATACCTTTGCATGGAAGCATCGAGCTTGCACCGATTGTTGGGCTTTCTGACGTAATAGTTGATATTGTTGAAAGCGGAAGCACTTTAAAAGAAAACGATTTGGTAGTAATAGAAGAGTTTATGCAGATATCTGCAAGATTTATAGCAAACATATCAAGCTATAAGTTTAAGGAAGCAGAGATCAATAAAATGCTTGTTGCTTTGAAAGAGGCTGAATGATGATAAAAATAATGTATTCTTCACAATGCACTAAACAACAGCTTTTAAGCCGTGTCGTACCCGAATCGCCTGAGGTTGATTCTATAGTTCGCGATATAATTGAAAACGTTATCACAAACGGTGACAAGGCTTTGCTTGATTATGCATTGCGTTTTGATAAGGCGCAACTAAGTGCGCTTGAGGTTAGCAAAGAGGAGATTGAAAAAGCTGTTGCAGAAACTGACGGCAAGTTTATTGAAATACTTAAAGCTGCTAAGGATAATATATGGGATTTCCACGCAAGGCAAAAAAGAACGGGCTTTTGCGTAGATGAAAAACAAGGCATTGTAGTTGGGCAACGTATACTTCCGCTTGAAAGGGTGGGTATATACGTTCCCGGCGGTACGGCATCTTATCCAAGCTCTGTTTTGATGAACGCAATACCTGCGCGCATTGCGGGAGTTAGCGAGATTATTATGGTAACACCGCCTTGTGCTGACGGCAGTATTAAAAAAGAGATACTTGCCGCCGCTTCCATTGCAGGGGTAGACCGTATATTTAAGGTTGGCGGTGCAGGCGCTGTTGCAGCGTTGGCATACGGTACGGAAAGCATACCTGCGGTTGATAAGATTGTAGGCCCCGGTAATGTGTTTGTTGCTACCGCAAAGCGTTTGGTGTTTGGAAAGGTTGCTATTGATATGGTTGCCGGGCCGAGTGAAATACTTATCGTTGCGGATGATAGTGCATCTCCCGCTTATCTTGCGGCAGATTTGCTTAGCCAAGCAGAGCATGACCGTCTATCCTCCTCCGTTCTTGTAACAAATAGCACAGTTATCGGAGAAGCCGTTGCACAAGAGCTTGAAAAACAGCTTGCACTTCTTTCAAGAGAAGATATTGCAAGAACAAGCATAGATAACAACGGTAAAATAATAATTACAAAAACTATTGACGAGGCAATTGAGCTTGCCAACGATTACGCGCCGGAGCATTTGGAGCTTGCCGTAGAGAACCCATTTGCCTTGCTTAACAGTATTAAAAATGCAGGCAGTGTGTTCCTTGGGCATTACGCGCCGGAGCCGCTTGGCGATTATTTTGCAGGTCCCAACCATACCTTGCCTACAAGCGGTACGGCACGCTTTTCCAGCCCCTTGGGTGTTGATGATTTCATAAAGCGCACAAGCTTTATTTCATACTCCGCCGATGCGCTAAAGGCTGTTAGCGGTATGGTATCAGAGTTTGCCGAAAGAGAAGGCTTAACCGCACACGCTAACAGTATAAAGATACGTTTTGATAACAAGGATGGTGCCAAATAAGCATGAGCAGCTATTTGTCCAAACGCCTTTCAGCGCTAAAGCCCTATGTTCCGGGTGAACAGCCGATAGGCAGAAAATATATTAAGCTTAATACTAATGAATCCCCATATCCACCGTCACCCCTTGTGGTTGACGCGATAGACAAAACAGCAATAGAAGAGCTTAAGCTGTATTCAGACCCCGATTTAAGAGCTTTGATAGACGCGCTTTCTAAGTATTACAACGTGCCTAAGGAATGTATATTCTGCGGCAACGGAAGCGATGAAGTTTTAAGCTTTGCGTTCTTGGCATGGGGAAGTGACAGCGGCGTTGCTTACCCCGATATAAGCTATGGATTTTATCCTGTTTTTGCTGAGCTGTACGGTTTAAATTCGTTGGTTATCCCTCTAAATGAAAGCTTTGAAATAAACCTTGAACAATACAACGGCTTTAAGGGGCTTATAGTTTTTGCAAACCCTAACGCGCCAACGGGGCTGATACTGCCTGTTCACCAAATAAGAGAGCTTGCAAAAAACAACCCTCAAAGCGTTATTTTGGTTGATGAAGCGTATATAGATTTCGGCGGAGAAACTGCACTTCCATTGATTTTTGAGCTTAACAATGTTGTTGTTGTGCGCACCTTTTCCAAATCGCGCCAGCTTGCAGGTGCAAGGCTTGGCTATGCCTTTGCAAATGCTGAGCTTATTAGCGACCTTAACAGGATAAAGTTCAGCTTCAACCCATATAACGTAAACCGTCTAACCGCTATTGCGGGAGCAAAAGCTGTTGAGGACAGCGGCTACTTTGAAAACTGCAAGGCTAAAGTAATTGCAACGAGAAATGTATTGATGCAAGGGCTTAAACAGCTTGGCTTTAGCTTGACTAACAGTATGGCAAATTTTGTTTTTGCAAAGCACCCGAAAATCAGCGGTAACAGGTATTACGAAGCTTTAAAGGAAAAGGGTATACTTGTAAGGCATTTTTCGGCAGAACGCGTTAACGAATACGTTCGTATTACCGTTGGCACAGATGAGGAAATAGAAGCTCTTCTTGCCGCAACCGCCGAGATATTGCAGGAGGTTTAAAATATGAGAGAGGCCAATATAGCACGCAAAACGGGCGAAACCAATATAAAGCTTTCGCTTTGTATAGACGGTAACGGAAGCTACACGGTTAATACAGGCTGTGGATTTTTAAACCACATGTTGGAGCTTTTTTCTAAACATTCCGGCTTTGATTTAAACGTTCAATGTGTTGGAGATACCGATGTTGACTATCATCACACAACTGAAGATATAGGCATAGTTTTAGGCTGTGCATTCAAGCAGGCGCTTGGTAATGCCATGGGGATAAAACGCTATGGCAATATGCTTTTGCCTATGGATGAAGCGTTGGTGCTTGCGGCTGTGGACGTATCAGGCAGAGGGTATTTGGTGTTTAACGTAAATATCCCCACCGCTAAGGTTGGTGATTTTGATACCGAGCTTGTGGAGGAGTTTTTCGGTGCTTTTTGCCGTAACGCTGGTATAACGTTGAATATACGCGGTATAGACGGAACTAATAGCCACCATATTATCGAAGCGGCGTTTAAAGCAACTGCAAGAGCTTTAAGGGAGGCTGTTGCTATCGACGAAAGCCGCCCTAATCAAATACCAAGCACAAAAGGAATTATATAGCTATGGTTAATAATGTAACCGCAATAGTTGACTACGGCGTTGGCAACCTGTTTAGCTTAAGCTCATCGCTAAAGGCTGTTGGCGCAAACGTTGTTATTACAAACGATAAAAAAACTTTAGAAAACGCTGATAGGATAGTTTTGCCCGGCGTTGGTGCCTTTTCGGATGCTTATGCGAAGCTGTGCGAGAACTCGCTTGACAAGGTGGTTAAAGAGTGTGCCGCTAACGGCAAGCCGATACTTGGTATATGCTTAGGTATGCAGCTGCTGTTTGATAACAGCCTTGAGTATGGAAACCACAAGGGCTTAGGGCTTATACCGGGTTCTGTTGTGCCTCTCAAAGGCAAGATAAGCGAAACGCTTAAGGTGCCGCATATCGGCTGGAATAAGCTTGTAATGAAAGACGGCGAAGCTGTTTTTAAGTACGTATCAGACGGTGCGTATGCATATTTCGTTCACAGCTATTACGCAGAAACGGATGAAAAATACGTCATAGCTCATAGCGAATATGACATAAAGGTTACGGCTGCCGTTCGCAACGGTAATGTTTTCGGGATGCAGTACCATCCCGAAAAAAGCGGCAACAAGGGCTTGCTTATGTTAAAGGCTTTTTGCGAGGAGGAGTAGTATATTTATGAAGGTTTTTCCTGCAATAGATTTATCAAACTCAAAGGTAGTACGTTTGTATAAAGGCGATTATGATAAGCTAACAGTTTATGACGAGGATGCTGTTTCGGTTGCAAAAAGCTTTTATAATCAAGGCGCACGTTATTTGCACATTGTTGATCTTGACGGAGCAAAGGACGGCGCAACAAGCAATTTTAAGCTTATAGAGCAAATCGTTTCCGCTACAGGTATGTACTGTGAGGTAGGTGGCGGTATCCGCACGATGGAAAGCATTGATACCTATATCAGCCACGGTGCTGCACGCGTTATATTGGGCACAGCCGCTATTAACAACCCCAAGCTGTTAAGTGATGCCGTAAGCAAATATGGCGAAAAAATTGCCGTTGGCGTGGACACAAAGAACGGCAAGGTTGCCGTTAAAGGGTGGACCGAAACTACGGATATAAACGGCATTGAGTTTTGCAAGGAGCTTAAAAACAAGGGCGTAAAGCACGTTATATATACTGATATTTCAAAGGACGGAACCTTGCAGGGTACAAACCTTGAGCTATACAAGGAGCTTGCAGAAATTGAAGGGCTTACCGTTACTGCAAGCGGTGGTGTAACTTTTGTATCCGAGGTTTTACAGCTTAATAAGTACGGGATAGATTCTGTTATCCTTGGCAAAGCCATATACGAGGGCGTTCTTAACCTTGCGGAGGTTATTCAGGTGTTAGGAGGCGCGCAATGATAACAAAGCGTATTATACCGTGCCTTGACGTTAGAAACGGCAGAGTTGTTAAGGGTACGAACTTTGAAAACGTTAAAGACATTGCCGACCCTGTAGAAATGGCACATTATTACAACGACAGCGGGGCAGACGAGCTTGTGTTTTACGATATCACAGCCACGTTTGACGGCAGAAAGCTGTTTACCGATGTTTTAACTCGTGTTGCCGCAGAGGTGTTTATCCCGCTAACTGTTGGCGGCGGCATTAACAGCGTTGCAGATTTTGACAGGGTTCTTAAATGCGGGGCGGACAAGGTTAGCGTAAACAGCGGTGCTATTAAAAACCCCAAGCTTATTGAAGAAGCCGCAAAGCTTTACGGCGACCAATGTGTTGTGCTTTCAATGGACGTTAAGCGCGTGGATGGGTGTTTCCGTGTGTTTGCGCGCGGTGGCAGAGATGATACGGGTATAGATGCTATTGAGTGGGCAAAAAGAGGTGAAGCAAGCGGTGCGGGCGAGCTTGTTATTAACAGCATAGATACCGATGGCGTGCGAGGCGGCTTTGATTTAGAGCTTTTAAAGGCTATATCGGATGTTACAAGTATACCTATCATAGCATCGGGCGGTGCAGGAAATATGGAGCATTTTCTTACGCTGTTTAGGTCTGTTCCAAAGGTTGATGCAGGGCTTGCGGCAGGGATTTTCCACACCGGTTTGGTTACTATTTCGGGGCTTAAAGAATATCTTTTTAACAACGGTATTGAAATGCGAATATAAGGAGAAATAATATGCAGCTTAAATATGATGAAAAAGGCTTGATACCTGTTATTGTACAGGACACATACACTAAAGAGGTTTTAACACTTGCGTATATGAACGAGGAAACCCTTGGTTTAACGCTTTCTGAAAAACGCACCGTTTTTTATAGCAGAAGCAGGCAATGTATATGGCGCAAGGGCGAAACCAGCGGCAATATACAGCGCGTTGTTTCTATCAAGGCGGATTGTGATGGCGATGCGCTTGTTATTGAGGTTGATAAGAACGGCCCCGCTTGCCATACAGGCGCTGAAAGCTGTTTTAACGAGGCCTTGTATATCAGCGACGAGATAGCACCGTTCTGCATAGATGCTCTTTTCAGCTTGCTTGTTGGCAGAAAAACCAACCCCAAAGAGGGAAGCTATACAAGCTATCTGTTTGACAAAGGTATAGACAAGATACTTAAAAAGGTTGGCGAGGAATGCACGGAGGTAATTATTGCTGGTACAAAGCGCGATAAAGAAGAAGCCGTTTTTGAGCTTGCAGATCTTGTTTATCATTGCATAGTGCTTATGGTAGAATCCGGAATAACCTTAAATGACGTAAGAAAAGAGCTTGCTAAGCGCCATATAGTTGACCACAAGGTTAAGCAGGAGACGATGAAATGATAAGGTCCTGCGTACATACGCATACCGTTTTTTGCGATGGCAAAAATACTATGTATGAAATGGCTGAAAGTGCATACGAAGCAGGACTTGATACCTTGGGTTTTTCCGGCCACAGCTATGTGGAGCTTGATGATTTCGGCATCAAAAGCGAAACGATGGAGCAGTACCGTTCCGAAGCGCATCGCGTAAAAAAGCTGTTTGAAGGAAAGCTTGATATCCTTTGCGGTATAGAGCTTGATAGCTGTGCGCCCGAAAGCTTTGATTTAAGCGGGCTTGATTACATAATAGGTTCCGCGCACGAGGTTAAGGGCGATGACGGCGTTGTTTATATTATTGACGGAACGCATGAAAGGCTTGTGCAAGCGGCTGACTATGGCTTTAACGGCAGCATAGAACGCTTATACACAGCGTACTATGACCAGTTTGTTACCTTTTTGGAGAAGAAAAAGCCAACAATTGTTGGGCATTTTGATTTGATTACAAAGTTTAATGAAAAGCACCGTATTTTTGATGATAACAGCAACAAGTATAAGGATGTTGCTATATCAATGCTTGACAGGGTTTTGAAGCATGATATGGTTATTGAGCTTAACGTAGGTGCTATAGCGCGTGGGTACAGAACGCTTCCGTATCCCGCAGGCTTTCTGCTTGAGCGCATACTTCAAAAAAACGGCAGGTTAATTATTACTACCGATGCTCATTCTAAAGCAACGCTTGCTCATTGGACTTCTGAGGCGGAGCAGTATTTGCAAGCAATTGGCTTTAAAACCGTTTTAGAGCTTGGAGTAAACGGTTTTTACGAGCGTAAATTGTAAACTAAAGGCTGTACCATAACGCAGATATTTGCGTATGCTACAGCCTGATTTTTAGTTATTCGCTTTCAACGGGTACGTGCTTTTTAAACAGCAAGGTTACGCAGTAAATACCGGCAAGTGCAACAACGGTATAGATTATTCTGCTAAGCGGTTCGGATTGACCGCCGAATATCCATGCAACGATGTCAAAACGGAACAAACCTATTGAACCCCAGTTTAAAGCACCGATTATAACCAAAGCAAGAGAAATTCTATCAAGCATCTTTTCATCTCCTCTCTTGGCTATATTTTATACACAAACAAAAAAACTATTCATTAAAAACACCATTGACAAAAGATAGAAAAAAATGTATTATTCTTTTAGCAACATAAAACGGAGATATGTATTATGAGAATGCGAACAAAAAAGAATAGAGAAGCAAGGCTTAAAAAGGTTGAGGATTTATTTGTTGTTTGCGAAGGCGAAAAAATTGATGTTACAGAAAGCTTTGATAAAAAACGCCCGCTATGGTTGGAGATTGGTTGCGGCAAAGGCACGTTTGCAACTCAAATGTCTACACGGCATACCGAAGTAAACTATTTAGCCTTCGAGAAAGTTATCGACGTTATGATGATGGCTATGGAAAAAGCAGCAAGGGAAGGCTGCGGAAACCTGCGCTTTTATAACGGCGATGCAGAGAATATTTGTGCGCTGTTAGAGGGCGAAGAGCTGGACAGAATATTTATTAATTTTTGTGACCCATGGCCTAAAAAGCGTAATGCAAAACGGCGTTTAACATCCCCTTTGTTTTTGGAAAAATATAAAAAGCTTCTTGCTAACGGTGCGCGTATATATTTTAAAACCGATAACCGCGATTTATTCGATTATTCCTTGGAGCAGTTTGTAGAGTGCGGTTATACTCTTGAGAACATTTGCTACGATTTGCATGCATCTGAGCTGAACGAGGGGAATATAGAAACAGAATACGAAAGAAACTTTTCAGAAAAAGGCTTTAAGATTAATTATGTAGAAGCTTTTATCAAAGAATAGAAATAACGGGCTGTAAAAAAGTTATTTACAGCCCATTGATTGTTTATAGAGAGAGATTGTCCAGCGGTTCAAAAAATGCTTTTAGGAAGTTGTCTATAAAGTAGCCAAGCTCCTCACACTCGCACGCGTCCAACGCGGATTTTGTTGCTTTTTCTGCGTGTGAAAACTCTATATTACCGCTTAAAACCTCGTTTTTGCATTTTATATACGCACAAAGCTTGTCTGCCGCTTTTATCAGCTTCCTTTCGTCCTCGCTTAAAGAAAACGCGCTTTCATAGCTATCATATAGCTCCTTCGGCAACAAGGAAAGAATCTTTTCCTCAGCACATTTTTCAACTTTTGCGTATGCTTGGCGTATATCTGTATTGTAGTATTTTATCGGCGTTGGCAAATCCCCCGTCATAATCTCCGTTGCATCGTGATATATAGCCTTAAGCGCAATAGCATCGGCGTTGTAGGCTTTATTAAAATACGTGTTGCCTATATTTGCAAGTGCGTTGGCTATTATCGCCGTTTCCAAAGAGTGCTCAGACAGGTTTTCTTTGGTGGTGCAACGCATAAGCGCCCATCTGTCGATATACTTCATCCTAAACATTAGTGCAAAAAATCCATAGTTCATAATAAACACCGCCTTTATCTTAAATAATATCACAAAACTTAAAGTAAGTAAACCAAAACTTTCAAAACCTATTGAAAAAGATAAAATAAATGTTATAATTTATTTGTATTGTTAGGAGCTGATAGGTATGAAGTTTACAAAGATGCAAGCTTACGGTAACGATTACGTTTATGTACCCTTGCTTGATATAGATATGGAAAACCCATCTAAATGGGCGCGTTTTTTATCGCACCGCCGTTTTGGCGTTGGTAGCGATGGGATGGTTTTAATATGCCCGTCTAATGTGGCTGATTTTAGAATGCGTATCTTTAACCCCGATGGGTCTGAGGCGGAAATGTGCGGCAACGCGATAAGAAGCACTGGGATGCTTGTATACGAAAAGGGATATACAAGCAAAACAACCTTCACTATTGAAACCTTAGGCGGTATAAAAACCATATACTTAGACGTTAAAGATGGGCACGTTGTTAATATAACCGCCGCTATAGGCGCGCCTATTCTTGATTACAAAAAAGTTCCTTCAACCGTTTGCGATGCTAACGGAAGCTGTTTGAACGTTCCGATAGAGGTTTTAGGGGAAACAATGCTTATCAACGCTATATCCTTGGGCAATCCGCATTGCGTTGTTTTTGTTGAGGATGCGTTTGGCTTTGATATTGACAAATACGGTCCCGTGGTGGAGTGCCACAAGGTTCTTCCGCAAAAAGCTAACGTTGAATTTGTTCAGGTTATGGATAGAAAAAATCTGCGTATGCGTACTTGGGAGCGCAACTGCGGTGAAACCTTGGCGTGTGCCACAGGCTGTAGCGCGGCAACGGTTTGCGGATATCTTACAGGGCGTTGCGGGCCTGAAACAACCGTTCATCAGCTTGGCGGTGATATCACGATAAGATACGATACAAAAGAAAACTGTATATATATGACAGGCGCCTCCGTAATTGTTTTTGATGGCGAGGCAGACTATAACGCTTTTAAGGAGTTTGAACTATGAAGCTTGCAAAATTGCTTGAAAATATAGAATATACCGCTGATAACTTTAACCCCGATATAGATATAAACAATATATGTTATGATTCACGCAAGGCAAAGGAAGGCGATATATTCGTATGCATAAAGGGCTATCAAAGCGATGGGCATAAGTATGCTAAATACGCTTACAACAGCGGCGTTCGCGTTTTTGCTGTTGAAAAGGTTTTGGATTTGCCCGATGATGCTACATTAATTTACGTTGATGATACCCGCAAGTTTTTGGCTTTGGCTTCTGCCGCTTATTTCGGCTATCCTGCAAAGAACCTTACAACGGTTGCTATTACAGGCACTAAAGGCAAAACAAGTATAAGCTTTATGCTTAAAACGATATTTGAAAACGCAGGTATAAAAACGGGTATAATAGGTACAACGGGTATATATTACGGTGATACCTCTATAAAAACAGAAAACTCCACGCCGGAGTCTTATGAGATACACTATCATTTTGCAAAGATGGCAGAGGCGGGCTGTAAAGCCGTTGTAATCGAAGCAACTTCGCAAGGCTTTAAGCTTGACAGAACTGCCGGTATTAATTTTGATATTGGCATATACACCAATCTTTCGCCTGACCATATCGGCGGGAACGAGCACGCAGATTTTGCAGAATATCTAAATTGCAAAAAGATGCTGTTTAAACAGTGCAAAAACGGCATAGCTAATGCTGATAGTCAGTATTTTGCAGAAATTACCAAAAACGCAGTATGCCCCATAAAAACATACGCGCTTGACAGCACGGCTGACTATATGGCTAAAAACCTAAGCTTCACCACCGATAATAAACAGCTGTGCACAAAGTTTAACTGTGTATACGATAATAACGAGTTTCTTGTTAAATTGAAAATACCGGGTAAATTTTACGTTTATAATGCGCTTGCGGCAATTTCTACCGCTAAAAGCTTAGGTATTAACGATGATGTGATAGTAAAATCACTTGAGGAAACCTTTGTAAAGGGCAGGATGGAGATTGTTCCTACCAATAACGGCAGTACCGTTATAATTGATTACGCGCATAACGAGCTTAGCGTTCAAAGCCTTTTTGAAACAATTCGCGTATACAACCCCAAAAAAATAACCGTTGTTTTTGGTTGCGGCGGCAACCGTTCAAAGCTACGCCGCTATGCGATGGGCGAGATAATTGGTAACAACGCAGATTTTTCTGTTATAACCTCTGATAACCCGCGTTTTGAGCTTTTGGACATAATTATTGAGGATATCCTTGTTGGTATGCACAAAACAAACGGAAAATATATTATTATTAACGACCGCAAGGATGCAATAGAATATGCCGTTAAAAACGCAGTTGAGGGCGAGGTTGTTCTGATCATCGGTAAGGGACACCAGCTTTATGAGGAGATTGAAGGCATCAAATATAGCTTTGATGAGCGCGAAATTGTTAAAGCGCTAAACGTATAAAAAACTATCGCCATTGAGTTTTGAAGCTCAATGGCGGTATAATTATAGCTTAATGTCATCAACCAAGCCGTTCACTATCATAGCCTTTATGTAGCCAACCTCTGCCGTAACGCGCTTGCGGCCGCTTTCGTTGTCTTTCCAATTGGTCTTATCTATAATGCCAAAGGCAGGGCATGGGTGAACACGCATCTTTTTTGGCATAAGTGCATCGGCAATAAGCATACTTCTTCTCATGTGATATAGCGACGTTATGAGAAGCAAATCCTTAACCTCGGATATATACCTAAATTCACGGTGTAGGGCAATAGCACCGCACAGCATATTTTCAATAGTTGTGCGCGCCATATTATCAAGCACAACGTCTTTTTCGGGAACGCCGTTCTCAACAGCAAAGCTTTTCATATATTCTGCTTCGGTTAGCCTGCCATACTCCGTATCCAAAAAAACGCCGCCGGACATTACAAGCTTTCCGCAGTTACCTGCTTTGTATTGCTTAACTGCTTCGGGTGTACGGTCGATATTAGGGTTATCAGTTCCCAATACCAATGCGGCTTGGCAATACGGTATGTTGGTTATAGCCGCTTCAGGGAAAATTATGCTTTCCAGCACGCTGTATTCAGCATTATTAACGTCAAGCTCTGACAAAAACATTATTATCACCTCTTGTTGTTAATAATAACATAAAATACACTTTTCGTCAATGCGGAAGTGCCTTTAAGGAGTTAAATTATGAACACTGAAATGTTAAAAAGATATGCAAGGCTTATTGTTGAGGTAGGAATAAACCCCAATAAAGGGCAAAAGCTAATTATCAACTGCCCCGTTGAGTGTGCAGAGTTTGGGCGTATGTGTGCAGAGGCGGGCTATAATGCAGGCTGTGGTGAGGTTGTTATGGTATGGAACGATGATGCGTGCAGTCGTTTGAAGTACCTATATGCCGATGAGGCTGTTTTTGAAAGCTTTCCTGCATGGCAAAAAGTGTTTTTTGATGATTACGCAAAAGAAGGCGCGGCAAAGCTTTCTATATACGCAACAGACCCCGAAAACCTTAAGGGCGTTGACCCTAAACGTATAGCAAAATATCAAAAGGTTTCCGGTGCGGCGCTGGGCGAGTACAGAGAGCTGCAAATGAAAAATGCATTCCCTTGGTGTGTTGCCTCTATCCCTGTTAAATCCTGGGCTAAAAAGGTTTTCCCAACCGATACTGAAGAAAATGCAATGCAAAAGCTTTGGGATGCTATATTAAAAACTACGCGTGCCGATGGGGAAGAGGACCCTGTAAAGCTTTGGAAGGAGCATATAGGTAACCTTAGCAAGCGAAAGGAAAAGCTTAACAGCTATAATTTTAAATATTTGAAATATAATAACTCTTTAGGAACGGATTTAACTGTGGCGTTGCCCGAAGGCCATTTTTGGGAGGCAGGTAGCGAAAAAGCAGGCACAGGGCAAGTTTTTGTGCCCAATATACCAACGGAAGAAATATTTACAGCCCCCAAGCGTGACGGTGTAAACGGTGTTATTTGCGCTTCTTTGCCTTTAGTGCTGGACGGCAATATAATAGAAAATATCCGCTTTGTGCTAAAGGACGGCAAGATTATAGAAGCGTATGCGGATACGTGCCTTGATGTTTTGAAAAACGCAATTTCCGTTGACGACGGTGCCTCTTTCCTTGGCGAGGTAGCGCTTGTTCCATATAAATCACCTATCTCTGATTTGGGCATTTTGTTTTACAACACTTTGTTTGACGAGAACGCCGCTTGCCATTTTGCTTTCGGCGATTCTTATCCTATGGTTAAAGGCGCGGCGGAAATGTCTGCAAAAGAGCTTTTGGACCTTGGGCTTAACAGTTCTATAACGCACGAGGACTTTATGATTGGCACAGACGATTTATCAATTGTTGGTATAACCCACGATGGAAAAGAGGTTCCTGTGTTCATTAATGGCAACTTTGCGTTCTGATTTGCCATAATTTTAGTAAATTGTACACATTGACTTTCAAACTTAGGGTATAGTATAATTGTCAAGCAAATTTCAATTAATTCTTTAAGGAGAAACACAATGAAAAAGACACTTGCATTAATTTTCGCACTTATTATGGTTGTTTGCAGCTTTGCAGCTTGCGCTGACACCAAAGATGAATCTTCTGCTGATGCTTCTGTAGACGCTTCCGTTGAAGCTTCCGCTGATGCTTCCGTTGATGCATCTGCTGATGCTTCCGTTGATGCTTCCGTTGATGCTTCTGCTGATGCTTCTGTAGACGCTTCCGTAGATGCTTCTGTTGATGCTTCTGTAGATGCTTCTGTAGATGCTTCTGTTGAAGTTTCCGTTGCTGAATAATTAATAAAACGGTAAATAAAAACGGTACACTATGAACTGTGTACCGTTTTTTTCGTTCTATACCAAACAAATTCAAAAGACAAATAAGCAATTGCTGATACAGTTATTAGATAAAGTAAAAGTGAAATAATGCTACCGTTTATTGCATTTGAAAAGAGGGAAGGTATAAACATTGTTATATCCAAAATATTAAGTAGCTTAAATACCTCTATTGGCTGTAAAACAAATATTAGCTCATAAATGCTAAAACCAAGGTACGCCAGTATAACACCTGATAACCTTATGCCCAAGCTATGCGTGTTTATCAATACATAAATAATATAAAAAACCGATAATGGAACGACCGGTGATAACAAATATAAAAGAAATAAAAAAATCGCTCCAACACATGAAACATCAGTTTTTATAAGATAAACGGTACACGGCAAAAGCAAAAAGGGTAAAGCTTGTAAAAGGTGCAGGATATATATCGGAAAAACAGAAACCAACAAATCCCTTTTATTATTACAGCGCTTTGTTATTTTACTTACATACAATGCCTGTGGTTTAAAAATCAAGCTTAAAGCAAAAGCAAGTATACCGTATGCGGTTGCGGATATTTTGCAATAAAAATCTGTGCAACCTAAAATCATAAGCCGATCATACAGTTTTATGCATACAAGCACAAATGTTAAGCACGCGGCAATATAAAGCATTACTGCGATGGTTAAATATGCTTTCTTCCTTTTTATTTTTCCAAATATATCACTTAAAAATGCTTGTAAAGCGTTTTTAAAACATATAGTTTTGTTTTCCATAATATTAATAATCACCCCCAAGAAGCTAAGCGGCTTCTTGGGGACACACCAACAATTAAAGCCGCGGTAAATAAGCACCGCGGCTTTATATTATCTAAGATTAATGAACTATGATCTTTTCAGTGTCCTTATCAAAGATGTGAAGCAAATCAGCGTTGAGAGCGAACTTAAGCGTATCACCCTGACGAGCGTGTGTACGGGAAGAAACGCGGGAGATGAGGTTGCAATCTTCATCAACCTTGAGGTAGAGATAGAACTCAGCACCCATAAGCTCAGAAACTTCAACGTAAGCTTCTATGCAGGAATCCTTGTACTGTTCAAGGAATCTTTCTTCGTCGTGAACAAGCTCGGGACGAAGACCACCGATAACTTCTTTGCCGATGTATTCCTGAAGGGCAGGGCTCTTGCTCTTTTCTTCGGAAAGCTTAATGGAATACTTGGAGAAGTTGAAGTACAAATCTTCACCCTTCTTTTCTATAGAACCGGAGATGAAGTTCATTTGAGGTGTGCCTATGAAGCCTGCAACGAAAACATTGGTAGGTTTATCATAGAGGTTTTGAGGAGTATCAACCTGCTGAATAAGACCGTCCTTCATAACAACTATACGTGTAGCCATGGTCATAGCCTCTACCTGGTCGTGGGTAACGTATACGAAGGTTGTTTGAAGCCTCTGATGAAGCTTTGTAAGCTCGGTTCTCATGGATGCACGAAGCTTAGCGTCCAAGTTAGAGAGAGGTTCGTCAAGAAGGAAAACCTTAGGCTCACGAACTATTGCACGACCGAGAGCAACTCTCTGCTTCTGACCGCCGGACAAAGCCTTAGGACGTCTTTCAAGATATGCTTCTATATCGAGGATACGAGCAGCTTCTTCAACTCTGCGCTTGATCTCTTCTTTTCTAACCTTACGAAGCTTAAGACCGAATGCCATGTTTTCAAAAACGGTCATATGAGGATAAAGAGCGTAGTTCTGGAAAACCATCGCAATATCTCTGTCCTTAGGAGCAACATCGTTAACCAGCTTGTCACCGATGTAAAGCTCACCGTCAGAAATTTCTTCAAGACCAGCAATCATTCTCAAAGTGGTGGACTTACCGCAACCGGAAGGACCAACAAGAATAATAAACTCTTTGTCTTTAATTTCAAGGTTGAAATCGGAAACAGCGGTAACACCGCCCTGATAACGCTTAGTAATGTGCTTAAGGGATAAACTTGCCATTTATAAACCTCCTGTTTATCGCATACATTATGTTGCAAATTCATTTCCTATATCATATCAAATTTGCACCGCAATTGGAAGATGTTATTTAAACAAAGTTTTATATGCAGTTTTGTGCAACTTGCACACATTTTAAAACGCGACAAAAATCAGTGCTTTAGGCTGACAATTTCGTCCTCGGTTAAACTGCGATATTCCGCATAATTCAAGGCATTATCAAGCGTTACATTGCCAATGGAGATACGCTTTAATTCGGCTATTTCGTTACCAACCGACAAGAACATACGTTTGATTTGATGGAATTTGCCCTCGCAAATGGTAATATAGCCGTGTGTTTCGTCTGTTTGCTCCAGCTTTGCGGGGCGGCATACTGTACCATCCTCAAGCACAACGCCCTTTTCAAATACCTCTATATACTCTGCGCTCATCGGTGCTTTCGTTTCAAATTGATACTTCTTATATACGTGCTTCGTTGGTGAAAGAAGGGAATGAGCAAGCACCCCATCGTTTGTAAGAATAATAAGCCCTGTAGTATATTTATCAAGCCTGCCAATGCTGAAAAGATCTAAACGCTGTAGCTGTTCGTTTAGAAGCAGGTTTACTATCGGGCTTGATGGGTCATCCGTTGAGCAAACATAGCCTTTGGGCTTATTCATCATTATATAGATGTATTTTTTATATTCTATTGGCTCTCCGTCCAAAGTCAGCACGTCAATTTCTGTGGCTTTTTGCGCTACGTCCTTAACTGGTACGCCGTTAAGACAAATCCTGCGCTTTGAAACGGCTTTCTTTGCATCCTTGCGTGACATTATGCCCGTGGATGCAATTATTTTGTCTATGCGCTCCTTATACTTTTCCATATATCCTCGTTATTAATTTGCGGAAGTGTTTTCAAATCCGTGAATAAATCCGTTATTATCAACGCTGCAAACATCGCCGCCAACTATTTTGTTGTTGTATATTAATATGTTAGCTAAAACGTTATTTTCTTCCGCTGTTTCGTAGTTTGTTATCTTATATGTGTATCTTGTAACGGTTTTTCCGCTGTAACGCTTTAGGTTTAGCCCCTGTGAACGCTGTATATCGTTGTACTTTTCATAAACGCTGTCAAAGCTTTCGGGTATAGTTACCTTTTCAACTTCTATAGGCGTTTCATCAACCTCGTAGCCAAACTCTTTAAGAAAAGAAACTCTATCCTCGTTATCTGTTATATTATTGTAGTTGTAATTAACAACCGCAACGTTTCCTAAGTTTTCGGGCTTAGGAATAACAGCCGCAAGGGTTAATAATATTGCCATAGAGCATATCAGTAAAGCGAAAAATTTAAGCCGCGAGGCTTTTACGGTATAAACGAACATAAAACCACTCCTTTAAGTATTTACTTAAATATATGCGTGGTCTTGTTAATTATGCTATTCGTCCATATACGAAATAAGCTCGTCAAGATAGCTTAGCAATTTGTCGTCCAATGCTTGGCGTTCTTCCTCCAGCTCTTGCAGTAAAACGTAGTTGCTGGAGTTTTCGTTTGCTTGCTTTTCTATCTCAGCTAAACGCTTTTCTATATTTTCCACTTCGGCGTTTAAAAATTCTTTGCGCTTTTCTTCACGCCTTCTATCGCTTTTTTCTTTCTTTCTGGCGTTGTAGTCCTTCGCGGCATCCGTTATTTCTTTAGTTGGCTTAACAGCTTGCTCCGTATACTTGCGCTGCTCAAGATATTCTGCATACGAGCAGTTGTAAACGTGATATCCGTTATCTAACCCCTTGTCTATTTCAAGCAGGCGGGTGGAAAGGGAAGATATAAAATATCTATCGTGGGAAACGCAAATTAAAGTGCCGCCGTAATTCTTTAGCGCTTCCTCCAACACTTCTTTAGATTGTATGTCCAAATAATTGGTGGGCTCATCTAAAATCAAAAGGCTTGAACCGGACAGAACAAGCTTTGCAATAGCAAGGCGCGCCTTTTCTCCACCCGAAAGATCGTATACGTTTTTAAAAACGTCCTCACCTCTAAAGCCGTAACGAGCAAGCGCGTTTCGAAGCTCGGTCTGTGTCATATTAGGGTAAGCGTTCCAAAGCTCCGTGATAACATCAAGGCTTTCATTAAGCAGCATTTGCTCTTGGTCATAATAACCCGGTTGTTGGTTATACCCAAGCTCCGAAACGCCGCTATCGGGTGGTAAAACGCCGTTAATTAGCTTTAATAAGGTAGATTTGCCTGTGCCGTTTCCGCCGATAATGAAAAGCCTATCGCCTTTTTTTAGCTCAAACGAAAGGTTTTCAAAAAGCTTTTTTCCGCCGAAGCTTTTGGATAAGCCGCGAACGGACAAAACGTCGTAGCTGCTTTTCCTGCTTGTGTTTATTTGTATATTGATAGCAGAGGGTGCATTTTCGGGCTTATCGAGCTTGTCCATGCGCGCAATAGCCTTCATTCTGCTTTCTGCGGCGATAATATTACGCTCTCTGTTCCATTTGCGCTGGTTTTGAATGAACGCCTCAAGCCTTGCTATTTCCTTTTGTTGAAGCTCGTAATGCTTTGCCGCATCCTCAAGCAGCTTCTTTTTCTTTTCCTTAAACTCGGTATACGCACCTTTGTATATCATTGAATGCTTATTTTCTATCTCAAGCGTTTCGGTAGTTGTTCTGTCAAGAAAATATCTGTCGTGAGATACGATTATAAAAGTTGCACTTGAAGCGCGAATTTGCTCCTCAAGCCAAAGTGTGGATTTGATATCTAAGTGGTTTGTAGGTTCGTCCAAAAGTATAATATCGGGCTCGGACAGTAAAAGTGCCGCCAAAGAAAGCCTTGTTTTTTGCCCACCGCTAAGCTTTTCTGCGGGCAGTGATAAATCGTTATCTGTAAATCCGAAACGTTTTATCATGGATATAGCTTTGGCTTTATATTCGTAACCACCAAGAATTTCAAAACGCTCGCGCAGGGAAGTGTAGCGGTTAATGTCGTCTTGGCTTCCGTTGTGTAGCTGTGCCTCAAGCACGTCAATCTCCTTTTCCATATCAGAAAGCGATGAAAACCTTTCAAGTGCAACATCGGAAACCGTTCTTCCTTCAAAAGAGCTATCCGTGTACTGCTCCAAGGTGCCAAGCCTTAAACCGCTTGCAACGTTAACCGTGCCGCTATCCTGCTTAATAGAGCCTGTTATTATCTTTAACAGCGTGGATTTACCTGCGCCGTTTACACCTATAACGCCAAGCTTTGTGCCTGCGTTTATAGAAAAGCTTATATCTTCAAGTATTACGTCGGTGCCATAAGAAAGGCTAATACCGTTACAGCTTAAAACACTCATCTCAAACCTCCACATTAGGTGTGCAAAAAAGATTATATCACAAATTGTGCATAATAACAACGTGTTTTTAAAAATGAAACACAAAAACAACACAAAAACAACCCACATTTTACCCACATACATTATGTTGAGGGTTGCGGCACGGCAATGTCTAAATAGTGTGCCGAAAATTCTTGTTTACATAACGCCGTTTACATAATACTTTGTAAAAATAACCAATTTTCAAAAATAGCGAAAAACATCTTGCAAAATTCGTTGTTTTATATTATTATATATTCACATCGCTTTTGGCGATGGAATTTTTTCGATTGGGGTATTTTTCATAATTATGGCCGTTCAGAATATGAAATTTGCGTTTTTGGGCGCAGGTAATATAGCCAATGCCATAATCAGCGGCTTGGTAACAAAAAAGCTTTTGCCAGCTGATTGTATTTTTGTTTATGACCTTGATAAGGAAAAATATAAAAGCAACATAATTCGTCAAACCGTTTGCTGTGATAGTGCCGAGCAAGCAGTTGATGGCGCGGATATTGTTTTGTTTGCGTTAAAGCCTTCCGTTATAGGTTCCGTTGCAAAAGAATTGTCTTCTTGTAAAGGCTTTGAAAGCAAAACTTATATTTCCGTTGCCGCAGGCATCTCTTCGGACTATATTTGTAAAGCGTTTGGCAAGCAGGTGCCTGTTATACGCACAATGCCAAACACCCCGCTTTTGCTTGGGGAAGGCGCTGTTGCCATTTCTCACAACTCGCTTGTTGATGAGAAGGTTTTTAGATACGTTTGCCGCTTGTTTTCAAATATGGCGGAGATTGCTGTTATTGACGAGCAGTTAATGAACAAGATTATTTCCGTAAACGGTTCTTCTCCTGCTTATGTGTATTTGTTCTATAAGGCTATGCTTGATGCCGCAGTTGAACAGGGTGTGCCTGTGGATAAAGCCGCACCTTTGATTTTGCAATCCATAAAAGGCGCGGTTACAATGATAGAGCGTTCCGGCAAGGATGTTAACACCTTAATAAAGGATGTTTCTTCTCCAAACGGTACAACGCTTGCGGCGCTTTCTGTTTTTGAAAGCAATAACTTTTGCGGCATAGTTTCAGATGCTATGAACGCTTGCACAAACAGGGCGGAGGAAATGGCTAAGGAAGCGGACGAAAAGCTTTTGTAATACCATTAAAGATGCTTACATATTGTATTATTGTAAAATTACTTAAAGGATGTTTTGCAATGATACAACCTAATAATTACGAAAAAGCCTTAGTTCCTTACATACCGATAGAAAAAAAGAAAAGCTTTGCAGAGCTTTTTGATTTAGCTTTTACCGTTCGCAAGAGCTTTTATCTTTGGTTTTTGGGCTTGTTTTTTCTATCCTCGGCTTTTGCTCGCTGTGTTTCGCTGTATAACCCCGAAATAGCTATGTTGCTCCATTCCGAGGTGGATGCTTTTACGGCTGATAGCGGCTTCAGTTTCTTTATGCGCTGTTTTTTGCCGCAGGCTTTAGTGGTTATTATTTCCTATTTTTCTGGGTATACTCCTTTTGCCTTTGTTATTACAGCTTTTTCAGCTGTTAGTGGTTTCTATCGCATATCGTTTTTATATTTTTCGCTGATTTCCGATTTAAGCTTTAAATTATATAGCGGCATTGCTGTTTTGCTTTCATTTACTTTGTTAGCAGTTAGCGGTGTTGTGTTTTATAGTGAAGTTTTATTGGTTCGCGACAAAAAGGATTTTTTGCATCGTGCTGTTTACAGCGTGCTATGTGTTTTGTATTTAGGCGTTATCTTTTTTGCTTTGCGCCATATTATTGTAATTTCTAATTGATATTGAAACGGAGCTTTCGTTATGGCTGCTACTGCTACTGCAAATGTGTTGCAGATTCAACTTGATGAATTTATTAGTTATTTGAAGGAAACAAAAAAAGCCTCCGCCAACACCTTGCAGGCTTATATAAGAGATTTAAATAAGTTTGCTCAGTACATTAGCTGTTTGGGTATTGCTTCGTTTGCAGAAATTTCCAAAAATGACGTAAACGATTTTAAAGCACAGCTTAAGGAAAGCGGTTTATCCTCTGCTACTGTGTCAAGAACGCTTTCTGCGGTACGCAGTATGATGCAGTACTTTGTTTCGCTTAATGTTATCGACCATAACCCTGCAAGAGAAATACATAACGATAAAGCAAGGAAGAACGCGCCTGTTGTTCTTAGCAGTAGGGAAATAGAAAAGCTTTTGGCACAGCCCTCCGGCAAGGATTATAAAAGCATACGCGACAAAGCAATGCTTGAGCTTTTGTATGCAACCGGCATAAAGGCAACAGAGCTTATCGAAATGAATATATCGGACGTTAATTTACAGCTGTCAATAATAAAATGCATCAAGGGTGAAAAGGAAAGGGTTATCCCTTTGTATCCGATAGCAGCAAAATCGCTTGCGGAATACATTAATAATGCACGCAAGATGCTTATTCTTGACAAGAACGAAAAAGCTTTGTTTGTTAACGTTTCGGGCGAGAGGATGACAAGGCAAGGGCTTTGGAAGATACTTAAGGTGTACGCCTACGAAGCTGAGATATATACCGATATAACACCTCACACGCTTCGCCATTCCTTTGCCGCACATTTATTGGAAAACGGGGCAGACATTCACGACATTCAAGAAATACTTGGGCACTCTGATATTTCTTCAACGCAGAGATATGCGCAGTTCTTAAAGGACTACCATAAGAAGAGTTATATGAAATTCCATCCACGCGCTTAGTGTTGTTTAAAATGATGCGAGGTATATAAAAGTGAGTTTGTTTGATAGACTAACAGGTAATAAAACAAGAAAAGAGGATCTATCTGAAGAAAAAGCAAGGCTTGTTGACGAAAAGTTTGGTTTGATATCGTTTTTTAAGCTTAGTTTTCATAAAGCGGGTAATCTGTGCAAGCTTAATCTTTTGATTTTGCTAATGATGTCACCAATCATATTTACGTTGTTTGGGTTTTCGGGTAGCTTTTTCGCGTGGCAGATATCTGAAACTGCTTTATCTCCCAGCTCCTCGGTTTTTGCACACTACCAAGGGATGGCTGCTTACGAAAGCAGTAGCGCGCTTGAGGCTTTGCAAACGCCGTTTGCTTATCTTACCACCGTTAATATTGATAATACGGCTACAACCATTTTAAAATGGATTGGCTTTGTTGTGGTTTTCCTTTTTGGGCCTTTAAACGTTGGTTGCACCTATGTGCTTCGCAATACCGTAAAAGAACAACACGTTTTTATGTGGAGCGATTTCTTTTACGCAATAAGAAAAAACCTAAAACAAGCCATAATTTTTGGGCTTTTGGACTGCATGTGCTTTGCGGCTATCTTATACGCTTTGCCTTTTTATTACACATACGCAACCACGTTTGCTATGCAAATGCTTCTTGTTGCTATGATAATGATAACGCTTTTATACCTTGTTATGCGTGTTTATATCTATTTAATGATAGTAACCTTTGATTTAAATTTCCGCAAGCTTTATAAATACGCTTTCATATTGGCAACAGCGGGCATTAAAAGAACTGTTATGATGCTTGCAGGGCTGTTTACGTTATTTATTTTAAGCGCGTATCTTGTAATACTTTTAAAAAGCTTAGGATTGCTTTTGTTGTTTATTTTCACCCTTGCTTTTGCCTATCTTATATGTGTATATTGCGCGTATCCCGTTATGAAAAAACATATGATAGACCCGTTTTATGATGAGGATGGCAACTCTAAGGATGTGGCACAAGAGGAATTGGATGAGGCCAACGCGTAGGCTTATAAGTATCACTTTTTAAAATAATATCATATACTTTTATTGCACCGCTTAATGCGGTGCAATGCTTTTTAGATAGGGTGGTATTATGAGCAATTGTTTCAACTCTTATAACGATTTATCAAGGCATATAGGCTTCAACGGCTGTAACTGTGTAAAGCCTTGCGGTAACAACAACGGGGTTTCAGGCTTTAACAATCAAGGCTGTTGCGAATGTAACAACACTTGCAACCAGTGTTCAAATTGCAACCAATGTTCAAATTGCGCTTGCCAATGTCCTCCCGGCCCTCAAGGGCCTTCCGGTCCACAAGGTCCCGTAGGCCCTCAAGGCCCAATAGGTGCAACAGGCCCCCAAGGTCCTCAAGGCCCCATAGGTCCGGCAGGTCCCGAAGGCCCCACGGGCGCAACTGGTCCTCAAGGCCCCATAGGTCCGGCAGGTCCCGAAGGTCCCACGGGTGCAACGGGTCCTCAAGGTCCCATAGGTCCGGCAGGTCCCGAAGGCCCCACGGGCGCAACCGGTGCTCAAGGCCCCATCGGTCCGGCAGGTCTCGAAGGCCCCACGGGTGCAACAGGTCCTCAAGGCCCCATAGGTCCGGCAGGTCCTGAAGGCCCCACGGGCGCAACCGGTCCTCAAGGCCCCATAGGTCCGGCAGGTCCCGAAGGCCCCACGGGTGCAACGGGTCCTCAAGGTCCCGCAGGTCCTCAGGGTCCAATTGGTCCTGCAGGTCCTTCCGGCACGGCAGGTCTTTTAGCATATAGCCAATACGCCAGCACAGCAGATACTCTTGGTGCCGGTGCAACGCTTGAGCTAACGCCCGTTTTTGAAAACGGTGGCGTCTATATCACAACGGCAGGGAACAGTATTATATTAGCTCCCGGTGTGTATGAGATAGAATACAGCTTTTCGGGAACAGCCGCAGACGAGGGCACAAGCGTTACTATAACGCCTATCTTGGATTCCGTTTCACAACCGCAGTACGCCGCAGGCTTTAGCTTTGTCGGTGTGCCTGCGACCAACACGGTAGGCCGCAGCTTTCTTGTTTCAAGCGCTGTTTCTCAAACCTTAACTTTTGACCTCGATATATCAGACGGAACACAGCTAACAGACACATCGTTCATCGTGTCCGTTAAAAAAATAGACACAGCCGAATAGATTTTTAACTGCTGCAGACTAGTTGCCTGCAGCAGTTTTATATCATGTACCTCAAGCGTTGATCGGTTCTTAAAATCGTGTAATAAGTAAGATTTGCTTGACAGATTAATTACTATAAAGTATAATAATCATATAAGTTGCATTATGGGAGCTTGTTTTTTTGATTCATCCGTAACTTACAGAACGGTTCTAAACATTTCTTTATTACGAATATGCAGGAGTATATATGTATTACGTTTTTTATGATACAAATTATTTTGGTGATCAGTCTGAGGAAAGAAGCTACGATAAAGAAGATTATAAAGTGTTGTTAACGCACTGTTTCAAGTATTGTCATACATTATCGCTTAAGATAACAGGTGATTCGATAAGAAATTCAAAAATAGAATGAGCTTATATTGATATCAACCAATTTTCAAAGGAAGAACATAATATGAACAAAACAACAATGTTTAGAAATATATTTGGCGAGGTATTAAAAGTAGGGGATTTATTTTTCGTAAAAACACCTTTTATCGTTTGTGGGGCGATAATATTGTACAAGCGATAAAGCTTGAAACAACCTCTCCTTCTTATAGCTTTGAGGCAAACATTGCGCCGGCAGGGGCAATTACTTTCACTCGCAACGAGAAGTTTAATAACAACAGATTTAGTTTTGAGCAATGTTTGTATACAAACGATTTGGCAAGATTGTTCACATTGAAATTCAACAATTTTAAAGAGTTTCCGCATGTTGTTGAATCAAGAACGATACTTCCATATAAAAACCCTGCCGATCAAGAAATATTACGTAGCCCTGATCACCATATTAAAGGGGAAAACGATAATGAAACCATTGAAAATATTCAAAAAGCGGCAGAACTTTTCGTGCGTGATTATCTTCCTGCTTTTGATAGCGTAACCGATTTTAACTCTTATATAAAATGGAAAGCTGAAGTTATAAACAACAATAATTTATATGGTGGTGTATTATTTAGCTATATGGATTTGTTATATAAAGCATATTTGGATGGAGATTGTTCCTTTGGTGTGGATTATCTAATTCAAAAGCAACAACGCACTGCTTTATATGTGTTAAAGAGATGTTTTGGGGATTGGGAAAAAATAAACTTGGCTGAACATTATAAACGGAATGATGAATTTATAAAGGAAATGGAAGAAATGGGCGTGCCTATAGGTCAAAGTCTTTTTGGACCGGCATATGTTGAAGAATGCCTTGTAGAAGCAAAAAAAGAAATTGAAGAAAATAATGATTATTATCAAAGAACTTACAAACTTTTTTGGGACAGCGTTAAGAAAGGCGATTTTTCGTGGGTTGAAAACAAATGGGAGGAAGAAACAGCGTTTGTTTTGGAAACGTTAAAGGAGTTTATACCAAAGCTTATTAAATAGCATAGCAGATGCACTTTGCGGTATAACAACGGATTACGAGTACGATTCTTTAGGCAGGCTTATCCGCGCTTGTCAGTACAATTCTGCAAGCGGAGCAAGCATACTGCAAACGCAAAACCAATATGATACCTATGGCAGAGCAAAAAGCTCCGTATACGGCTTAAACGGCGTAACGCAAAGCTACAGCTTGTCCTACAAAATGTATTCTAATTTATTGGATTCTTTCCATCTTGGCATTAGCGGTAATACCGTGTCAAGAGAGTATTTTTACGATGCGTTGGAGCGCGTTGTAACAGTAAATACACATACCAATTCGCGCACGTTTACGGAAAGCTATACCTACGTTTCAAACGGCTACAACACCACAAGCCTTGTGGCAACGCATACCGTTAACGGCGTGGTGTATGCATATACCTACGATGATATAGGGAACATCACTTCCGTAAGCGAAAACGGTACTCTCCGCGCCAACTACTATTACGATTCTCTCGGGCAGTTGGGCTTGGTAAACTATTACTCCGACAGATATTATTCTGAGAGGTACTGGGATTCATACGAGTATTGGTACGATAAGTCCGGTAATATCACCGACGTACAACATAATTACGGTCCTGATGCGTTGTATAGTGAAAGCAAAACCTACACCTACGGCAACGAAGCTTGGGGCGATTTGCTCACTAATTACAACGGTACTGCAATAACCTATGATGCAATAGGCAACCCGCTTAATTGGAGAAATGCAAATAATATCGAGTGGCAGGGCAGAAGCCTAAAGTTGTTTGATGCAACAAACGGCAAGGTTACAGAGTATACTTATAATGCGGACGGTATTCGTACTCAAAAGAAGCTATA
>JAZNUB010000070.1:0-1591 GCA_045592105.1 Eubacteriales bacterium
CGCTTTGCTCGGTGCTTATGCCGCTTTGGATATCCACGCTTGCGGCTGTGCTGTTATCGTCTGCCGTTGCCGTGCCACAAGCCGTTAAGCAAAGGCAAATACTAAGCGCTGTTAAAATAAATCTTATCTTGTAGCCTTTCATACCTCGCACTCCTTTCATTTGTTCTACGCACGTTTTATTGCTTACATTGTAGCAACTGCTTCTCTTTTTGTCAACTCGTTTTTCAAATTGTGCTACCGGTAGCACATCTTCCTCCCCGATATTATTATACAATATTTGGTTGGAATAAAACTCCCTTTTAAAGGTGTTGACAAACGCGTTTTATGTGCTATAATATATATAGAAAGGGTGCTACCGATAGACGGTTTGCCCCGAACTTGACAGTTACCTACTTACGTAGGCGACCGCTACTGCTGGAACAGTGGCGGTCATTTTTTATCATAAAAGCTTTTTACAAGCACTATGACTGCAATGATTATCGAACAAAAAGCAAAAAGCTCTGTGTATGTAACCATCAGCATACCTCCTTCCGCCATCAGACCGATGGGGAACGAGGCAAACCGCCTACCGTTTTTGGTAACACCCTATTTAACATTATATACGCCTTGGCTTTTTTGTCAAGGCTTTTGAATGTGCTAACGTTAGCACATTTTTTTGCTTTTAGGGGTGTTTTTTGCCGTCCGGCTTTCCTGTGCACTACGGGGCTCGCACCCGCCCATCCACGTTGGCGGCACTATCGCCGCCTGTATAGCTTGCTCGGCCTGTTACGGCTATCTTGGCAAGCTTACGCCATTCGCGCTATTCAATTGTGTTTTTTATTCTCTGCGAGAAAAAGAAATGGTTAAGGTTCGTTATAAAGCACTATGTAAGCCGATATGTCGCGCTGTTTTAATGCTCCCTCTATGGTTTCAATAGCCACCCTCATTGCTTGCGCTTCGGGGTATTTATAGCTCCCTGCGGATATGAGGGGGAACGCTACGGAGCGGCAATTGTGCTTAAAAGCAAGCGCCATACAAGCGCGATAGCAAGCCTTCAACGTTTCCTCCTCTCCCTTGTTGCCGCCCTGCCATTGAGGGCCTACGGTGTGGATGATGTGCTTGCAGGGAAGCTTGTACGCCTTTGTGATTTTGGCTTGCCCTTCCCGGCAGCCGAACAGCCGAAGGCACTCCCAAAACAAGCCCTTACCTGCCGCCTTACGGATGGCCCCGTCAACGCCGCCGCCAAAAAGCAGCGTACTGTTAGCCGAGTTGACAATGGCATCAACCTTTAGCTTTGTTATATCGCCGTGTATGATTTTTAAAGGCATTTTGTACCCCCTTAAGCAAACGGCAATTCATCGTCCTCTGATACGTTGTTGTGCAACGTGTTCAGATTGGGAACGCGGTTGCCACAGAAGCCGGCTTCATCACAAACTATCTCAATGCCGTATATCTTGATGCCGTTCTTTACGTAGTTGTTCTCTTTAATATGGCAGTTAAGCTCTATCCATTGTCCTTTAGAAAAATTGCGGGTTATAAACTCGGCAGTTGCGCGCCAAGCTGTGATGCTGAAAAAATCGGACTGCCCTACAACGCCCGGCGTGAACACCGC
>JAZNUB010000071.1:0-4022 GCA_045592105.1 Eubacteriales bacterium
GCGGTGTTCACGCCGGGCGTTGTAGGGCAGTCCGATTTTTTCAGCATCACAGCTTGGCGCGCAACTGCCGAGTTTATAACCCGCAATTTTTCTAAAGGACAATGGATAGAGCTTAACTGCCATATTAAAGAGAACAACTACACGAAGAACGGCATCAAGATATACGGCATTGAGATAGTTTGTGATGAAGCCGGCTTCTGCGGCAACCGCGCTCCCAATCTGAACACGGTGCATAACAACGTTGCCGAGGACGATGAATTGCCGTTTGCGTAAGGGGGTACAAAATGTCAAAAATACCTACTGCCGCCGAGCTTAAGGCGAAAGCTAAAGACGGATACTTTTTTGAGTATTGGTTGAAATCGTGGGTGCCAACCGCAGAGGTTAGTACCCCAACAACAGCAAGGCGATACCTGTGGCGGAAAAATCCGCTGAACGTGTGCGCGCTTGCAAGACAAGTTATAGGAGAAGGCAACAGAATTACAATAATTTCTTACCGCAGCCTATTTTGGCTTTCGCTCTTGGTTGCTGTAATACTTAGCACGTTTGTGGCGGTACCCGCAATAAAGGGGGTGGATATCGACTTGTATATAAATCGTTATCCTTTTGCGTATGGCGTTGCCGCGCTAATAGGACTATTGCACGTTTTCGGGTGCTGTGTCCTTATGTTTTGTTCATACAAGGTAGACTTAGAGGATGCTTGCTTTGCTTTATCACTCCACGTTGCTAAGTTTAAAGAGGGGCTTGTGTATGATTACAACCTTGGCGAGTGGATAAGCTTTCAAGAATAGCTCTATCCCATACCGTTATTTTGTTTTCTATTAATCAAAGTAAATCCTTAAGTAATCGCTCCATTCCAATGTGGATTGTAAATAACCACTTTCATCTTGCTTTAGCCTTGCTAAGAAGGCTATTTTACAAAGCCTAACTCCCGAAAACTTGTAGTCGTCATTTATGTAATCATAAACAGAGTTGGTTATCTTCACTCGGCAAATAAATTTATTTGTAGAAGAATTTCCAATTATTAGCTTCCAAAATTGTTTGCTTGCTACCCTTTCCCATTTAAGTTTTATTTCACCATAAAAAAACTTGTAGCATCCTATGTCTTGTTCGCCTATTAAAGTATCAATTCTTTTTCTTGGAAAACGTTTTTTCCCAAAAGCGATAGAAGTTGATTTGGTTTCTCCTTCGATATCATGCTTAGGGCTGTGTGTTACAGGGGCAGTTTTACCGCCTTTTATCTTAAACATCGAAAAGAGTATACCTTCAAGTTGTCTTACCAAGTTATCCTTATTTTCTTTTTTACTCAAATAGCTTTGAGTCTCTATTGGTGTCATTTCTGCTTGCTTAAGGCTACACCATTCAAGATGCGCTGCTTTTGGGTACGTTTTGAAATATGGTGTTGCAGCATTTGTGAAAGACAACGGGGCTTTTCTGCATTCAGGACAATAGAATGAGTTTTTATGCTGACTGAATTTCTCCGGGGAGCTTTGATACATTAAAGCAACCTCGGTTGTAGACATTACGCAGTTTTCAGTTTGTAAATAAGCTTCTTCGAATTTCATAACATTACCTCGAAATAGAAAGGAAATCTATGTTGACTAATTTTATTAAAGACTATGTAAACACGGAAGAATACATATCATCCGTAGGATGGTTTTTGCTCATCGCACATCACGAAGGCGTGTGCGGAAAAGAAAAATACCGTTTCTTTTCATCGGTGGGCATTGAACACAACAATCGTAAACAAGAAGGATACATTTTTAAAAATGTTCCAAATTGGTTATACAAGTATTGCGATGGCAAAAACAAGCCTAAAGAACTGTACGCTGTTATCTTCGGTGCTTGGATGGGGCTGGATGAATTAAGCATAAAGCTTTTGAGTAGCGAAAAATGCAAAGGTTTAGAAGATGAAACGTTGCACGCATTGCTCTGCGAAGCCAACCCTGTAGAGGTTGAAAACGTGCTTGACAGCAAAATATCCTACGCTAAAAAGGCAGAAAAGCTATATACCAACGTACCGAAATTTTATGCGGTTGAAATAGCCGGAAAACTACACAAAGCAAAGCGCGTTGGTAATTGGCTAATCACGGAAGATAACAAATCGCGCTTGGAAATTCAACCTTGAGGATATATAGGTTATTTTACCATATTCAAACACCGAATACAACATTACAGGAGAAAAGATATGCCACTAAAAATCATACACGGCGATATAACAAAGCTAAAGGTTGATGCCATTGTCAACTCGGCTAACAGTACGCTGCTCTTTGGCGGCGGCGTTGACGGGGCCATCCGTAAGGCGGCAGGTAAGGGCTTGTTTTGGGAGTGCCTTTGGCTGTTCGGCTGCCGGGAAGGGCAAGCCAAAATCACAAAAGCGTACAAGCTCCCCTGCAAGCACATCATCCACACCGTAGGCCCTCAATGGCAGGGCGGCAACAACGGCGAGGCGGAAACGTTAAAGGCTTGCTATTGCGCTTGTATGGCGCTTGCTTTTAAGCATAACTGTAGCTCCGTAGCGTTCCCCCTCATATCCGCAGGGAGCTATAAATACCCAGAAGCGCAAGCGATGAGGGTGGCTATTGAAACCATAGAGGAAGCATTAAAACAGCGCGACATATCGGCTTACATAGTGCTTTACAACAAACCTTAACCATTTCTTTTTCTCGCAGAGAATAAAAAAACACAACTGAATAGCGCGGAAGGCGTAAGCTTGCCAAGACAGCCGTAACAGGCCAAGCGAGCTATACAGGCGGAGAAAGTTCCGCCAACGTGGATGGGCGGGTGCAAGCCCCGTAGTGCACAGGAAAGCCGGACGGCAAAAAACACCCCTAAAAGCAAAAAAATGTGCTAACGTTAGCACGTTTAAAAGCCTTGACAAAAAAGCCAAGGCGTATATAATAGATAACAAGGGTGTTACGATACAACGGTAGGCGGTTTAATCCTACCCCCAAAAGGGGGTATTGCTTATGGATTACTTAATAGCATTGATAATAATATTAATTCTGTTATTGCAATTCCAAAACGGCAAAAAGAAATAACCGCCGGTCTTCCAAACTAAGCGGTTATTCTTTTTAACACTTATTGGGGGGCAAACCGTCTATCGGTAGCACCCTTTCTATATATATTATAGCACAAAAAACGCGTTTGTCAACACCTTTAAAAGGGAGTTTTATTCCAACCAAATATTGTATAATAATATTGGGGAGGAATAAAAACGAGTTGACAAAAAGAGAAGCAGTTGCTACAATATAAGCAATAAAACGTGCGTAGAACAAATGAAAGGAGCGCGAGATATGAAAGGCTACAAGATAAGATTTATTTTAACAGCGCTTAGTATTTGCCTTTGCTTAACGGCTTGTGGCACGGCAACGGCAGACGATAACAGCACAGCCGCAAGCGTGGATATCCAAAGCGGCATAAGCGCAGAGCAAAGCGTAGACGTTAGCGTGGAAGCAAGCGAAGAAGTAAGCACCGAGCAAAGCGTAGACGTTGGCGAAGAAGCAAGCGAAGAAGTAAGCGCGGAGCCTATGGAAAGCACCGATATCTCCGAGGATATAGATATAAGCGAGGAAAGCGCCCCGGCAGAGGAGCCGAGCGAGGAGCCGATAGAGGACGAAAGCAGCGTAGCACCGCCCGCAGGAACTACCGAGCCGGAGCAGGACGTTAGCACCCCCGTAGAAGATCCAAGCGAGCCGGTGGAAGATACAAGCGAGCCTACAGAGGACGTTAGCAAGGTTGAAACCCCTGCCCCTCACACGCACAGCTACAGCCTTAACTTTTATAACCCCGCGCCAACCTGCACGAAGGACGGATACAATCTGTATAAATGCTCCTGCGGCGATAGCTACAAGGAAGTGCTTCCCGCAACAGGGCACGATTTCAGCGAGTGGAAACCGCGCAGCGGCAGCACTTATTTCACTTACCACGATGTAAACAACGGCTATGCCGTTATAACGCTTGAGGAAGCGATGAAGGATATAAGGCATCTTTTCCGCTATTGTAACCGTTGCAGATACGGCGAG
>JAZNUB010000072.1:0-3724 GCA_045592105.1 Eubacteriales bacterium
ACACCGAAAGGAATAAGAGCTTTACTCAATTTATATCAGATTGGAGGTGATAAATTCCCGAAACAAATCACAAAATGTTGCAGTTAAAAATAGCGGCGGCTGTTGTCTAACGGTTTGTCTTACGAAATAGCGATAAATTAAAATTGTGAAAAATCCTCTAACAATGCGGGATTCATAGCAATTGTAAAAACTGGCGTTTTGAACGGAAAATAATGAATTATGCGTGGTTAAGAGACTTCCGAAAGGTTCATGTCCAGACTGTAAATCTGCTGGCACCGCCTTCGGTGGTTCGAATCCACCCGCTCCCACCAGATTTACGCTGAGAGAGTTATTGTTAAAATAACTCTCTCGGTTTTAAAACATAAGATTAGCAAAAAAATCAAGCCACAACACGAATTTCCTGTAAACAATTTCGCATTATGGCTTGACTTTTATCACAAAAGCTGTTAGAATGTTAGTAAACTAAACAGCTTGCTGTTTCAACAATAGAAGTTCAAACAATGGTTGAGATTGTTTACTTTAATTCCCCTTTCGGTTTTCTCAGGACCGAAAGGGGTTTGTTGTTTTATTGGTTTAATAATAATATCAATATTTTTCTCTGACAAGAGAAATTTTTGAATTTGGTTAAATTTTCGTTGATACAGCCCTTTCTATAGAGCTTTCAACGAAACTGTTTAGTGACATCTGCCTCGATATAGCAGCAATTACCGCCTTCTTATGCAGTTCGGGCGATATACGCACGTTAAAGCTACCTTTATATGCTTTTTCCGGCTCTATCCCCTCAGCAGCGCACATTTCAAGATAATCGTCAACGGCGGCGTGAAAATCACTAATTAGGTCGTGTGCATTTTCGCCCTCGTAGGAAATCAAAGACCGAACGCCTAAAACTTTACCATAGAAAATAGAATCTTCAGCAGAAAACTCTATGCTGCCAATATATCCCTTATATTCAATCGTGTTGCTCATAACAAGCCCTCCTGTTCTAAAGCTTCTATCAATTGCTTAACTTGGTATTCAAGCAATTCTTTTCGTGGGTGTGGCTTATGCATTAAAATAGATGGGTTTTTATCAGATACGAAAATAACCCTTGACCCGCTTGTCTTTCCTTTGTTGGAACGCTTATAAGAGAAGTAACGTAAAAGAGCTTCCGCATCATCAAAAGTAAAATTTCTTGGTTTTGCTTTTAACCGTTCGATTAATTTTTCTTTTTGACCCAAAACGACACCTCAGCTTTCACTTATATTATACCACAAAAAAATAAAAATGCAACTATTTTTAGTTGCCGATGCTGTTGATTTTTTGTGTACGTCTTTACCTATAATTTTGTGATATGTCAACATTGGCATCTTTTTTCTATTTCTTTGCTTCAAATCTCTGCGCTTATGTGGTTTTACGCAAAGGAGCTTCAAGGAGAGAAAGAAAGATAGGGCTTATATAAATTGTGCTACCGGTAGCACAATTATTAAGCAAGCGTAAAAAGCTATTGACAACGCGGCATTAAGGGGATATAATAAATATAGAAAGGGTGCTACCGATAGACGGTTTGCCCCGAATAAGCGTTATAAAGAATAGCCGCTTAGTTTGGAGACAGGGCGGTTATTTCTTTTTGCCAAGAAGTATAATTAATAAAACTAATATAATTATCAAAGCTATTAAGTATTCCATAAGCAAATCCCCCTTTCGGGGGCAGGATTTAACCGCCTACCGTATAGGTAACACCCTATTTAACATTATATACGCCTTGGCTTTTTTCAAGGCTTTTTGTTTGCCCTTTTTTATCTTCTTCTAATGGGTCTAATGGACAAGTTCTGTTTGGGCTCTAAAAGCAATTTCAAGGAATAGTCCAAAATTTTATCTTTGCGTTCAGATATAATTAACTTGTAGAATTTTTTTGGATGTCGTTTATACAAGAAATATCATCTATAACATCATATATTTCAGAAAGGTTAATTCGTGGGACAATGCGTTTTAAAGCGGAATTACAGTCAGGATTTTTTAAAGAGGATAAATAATCAAAATACTTAATACGTTTATTATTTATCGTTATGGATGATGTTGGGGGTTCAAAAACTCTATAGTTCAATTCATTCTTTTTTGTCAAGACATTAAGCATCATTTCTTCATCAGCTTGGGGGCAAAGGCAACTACCGCAATCGAACACAGGGGCTAAAACTTGTGTGTCGGTATTTTCGTCATAAAGAAATCCCCAGTTTCCGTTAGCTCCTGACTATGCCTTTTTTCTTTGAGGCATTAAGGTAAAATCAATCATTTTCATAAGTTGTATCAATGCCTTTCTATATAAAGATATTTTTCCCTAATATACCAAGCTTGGTCCTCGGTTATAGCCCCGCACACCTCGGCAACGTTTATATTGCTTTGCAATTCGCAGTAATCGCAATCCCAACGTATATAGCCTTCTGTCTCTTTCAAAATCCATGCACGTTTCATTTTTTCAATAGATTCTTGAAGAAAAGGCGGCAATCCACACTCTAAATAGGATTTATCTTCCGGGAGTCCTGATTCATCGTACATATTATTTCTCTCTTTCTTAAGCACAAGCCTAAATTCTCTTTAGTGAAAGCTATATCAGTAGACATTTCTAATCTCGCTTTCTATTATGTTAAACCTTAAAAATTCTGGAATAGCATATTTGTAACATGCCTTACGGTTTTTATCGGTGTTCATCGAAGAATCCGCAAGCACAACGCCGGATGGGTATAAAGGCTCTTTAAGCTTTAGAGCGCGAATATCAGCGTATTTCGTGCACAAAGGAACGTCATTCTCTCTTGACAGGTAATCCACCATAGCAAGCAAATAAAACGCTTCTGCATACCATTTTTTGTTATACAAAGCTCTGATTTCATCACGCTCAAGCACGTCTATGATAAAATCTATATCACCCTTGTCCTTTACTAAATGGCAAACATTGATTTTGAATACATCAAAAGAACTGCGCGCGCTCCTATTAAGCTCGCTTTCTATTAGGCTTTCGATAGAAACGTCAAGTGCCTTTGCTATTTTATACAGGGTTTCTCCGGAGCATTTTGATATACGAGTTTTTTGATTGCATATATCCATTATGGTCGATTGAGGCACTCCGCTGGTTTTAGATAGCCTATACATTGAAATTTGCCTTTCTTTCAACAGCTCATTAAGGTTCATTACAACTTACCTCCATTCACATTATAACGGTATACCGTTGTATTGTCAATAGCTTTCTAAAAAACTCAAAACAATTCTATAAGTTTTATAATTTGTGCTACCGGTAGCACAATTGAACAAACTGTGAACGAGCTGTGCTATCTCGTTATGCTCTTAATAGTTTTTTCTGCAACCTGCGCGGCGGCGTTTGCGGCGGCTGTAACGGGTGTGGAATAAGAGGCTGCCGTGCTTGCCGCTTTGGATGCGGCTTGAGCTGCGGCCTTTGTTATTTGCTTGCCCGTTCGTGTACGATAGGTCTACGCCCCAATCAATAGGAACGTCTTTTGATATCTTTTCTTTAGCTATACGCACGGTAAGAGTGTTACCGTCTACAACGGCTTCAACACCTGCCGTTGTATTAGCCGTAAGCGATGCTACCGCACCGCTTACGTTCAAGCTGTATCGCCCAAGGATAAGATAGCTCCCCTCGTATTGGTTTATTGCCGTAGGGCTTGCGGTAATCTCCGTAATCGGCGGCTCATACTTGAACGGTTTATTTACTGCACCGTTGTATATATCCTTT
>JAZNUB010000073.1:0-24789 GCA_045592105.1 Eubacteriales bacterium
TTTCTTCAATTATTGTATTTTTTCGTTCAAAACGAACCTCGGCTCACAGTACTTAGTACAGTTCTCGCCTCGGTTCGTCTTGTCTGCACTCTTTCTCAGCACTCTGCCAGCTTGATGACAAGGTTTGTCATCAAGCTGAAGCGGAAAACACATAAAACGTGTTTTCCGCTTCTTTCTTTGGATGTTTTACTGTAAAGAGAACTTTTGGGCTGTTTGCTGTATTTGGGGCTGAGGTGCGGGCTTGTTTTGGTACCAGCCCTTTTCACTCATCTTATTGTAAATATCGTTCTGTATCTTCAAGGTCTTGTCAAGCGCGCAATTAAACGCGCCGTGAACATCCCCGCTGGAGGACTCTATCGTACCGTGAAAATACAGATCACAGGTGCTTTTTACCGCATAAAGCAGGTTTTCCATCAAGGTCTTGTCGTCCATTGCTATTCCCCCTTAAAGCAAGCCGTACAGGCTTCCGAAAATCTCGTTGTGTTTACTGCCAAGCTCCATAACAAACGCCTTTAGGCTTTGGTCTGACAGCCTGGACGCGCACTCGTCGCACTGGGTTTGAAGAAAACGCGCATGGGATAACGCATCGTCTACATACATTAGCTCTTTGTCTGTCATCTTACTGTTCTTCCTTTCCTGTTTTTGGTTTCGTTTGGAGTTTACCCGCATTATTTGCGTTTTATTCGATAAACAAAAAACTCTTTACACCTTCAGTTTACTGTGATATAATCTTGCTTGGAGGTTGAGCTTATGAATTACACCGTTAAACGCGTTGTTGTTGGTGCGCTTGGCACCAATTGCTATATTGTTAAAGAAAATAATTCTCGCGCCGCGTTGGTTATTGACCCCGGCGGAGATGCAATACTTATAAAAAGCGTTTTGCTTGAAATGGATGCTTATGCGGCAGTTATTTTGCTTACCCACGGGCATTTTGACCATATTCTTGCTTTAGATGAGCTGAGAACCGAAAAAAGCATTGTTTGTATGCACAAAGCGGATGCGGATATGCTTCTATCAAGCGATTTGATATCTCCGAGTATGCTGGGGTACAACCCGTGGCCGTTCAAGAAGGCAGACGTTTTGTTTGGCGAAAACGACAGGCACGCCAGCGTTGGCGGGTTTGATTTTGAGGTTATACATACTCCGGGGCATACGGAAGGCTCCGTGTGCTATCTGTTTGGCGACCTGCTGTTTACCGGAGACACGCTGTTTTGCAGAGGGATAGGCAGAACGGATTTTAAGGGCGGCAGTATACAAAAAATGAAAAGCTCGCTTGCTTTGCTTAAGAGTATGCCGGGTGATTATGCCGTTTACCCGGGGCACGAAAAGGAAACCACGCTTTCCGAGGAAAAACTACACAATCCATATATGAAGGAGATTTAAAAAATGGTGATTAAGCCTATCGAAAGAATAGACCAAAACTTTGCTGTTGGCGCTCCGTTAGAGCAACGTTTTCCAACCATAAAAATGTACTCGCTTGAAGAAAGCGGAGCAGAGGTTTGCGGGCTTTACCACAAGGGCGAAAACGGCGTTTTCTGCCGCTTGCCGCAGGAGCTGCTGCCCAGCCTTAGTGAGAACATCCAATCATTAGCGTATAACACCGCAGGCGGTAGAGTTAGGTTTAGAACCGATTCTCCGTTCGTTGGCGTTAAGGTTAAGCTGATATCAAGCTTTAATATGCGCCACATGCCGCTTTCAGGCTCCTCGGGCTGTGATATCTACGTTGGCAGAGGCAGTGAAACACGCCACATTTGTATGGCTTGCCCCGTGGCTACCGACGAAGCGGAGTATGAGGACGGTGCTTTTGTTGAGCCTGCCCCCGGTATTCCCGAAAGGAAAATGCGCGATATTACCGTTACCCTACCGCTTTACAACGGCATTACCGAGATATGCATAGGCATTGACAAGGACAGTTCTTTCTTGCCGCCCACTCCGTATACACACGGCAGAGTTGTGTTTTACGGCTCTTCCATTACTCAGGGCGGTTGCGCTACGCGCTCCGGCACCTCTTATGACGGGTTTTTATCCCGCTGGTTGGACTGCGATATTTATAATCTTGGCTTTTCGGGCAGCGCAAGGGGGGAAAAGGAAACGGCAGAGTTTATCGTTTCGCTTAAGCCCGATGTTTTCGTTATGGACTACGACCACAACGCGCCCACCGCGGAGCATCTTGAAAAAACGCACGAACCGTATTTTAAAATAATACGCAACGCCTTGCCTGAGCTTCCCGTTATATTCATATCGCGCCCCAATATTGAGGTGTGCGAGGGTACTAAGGATGGCGAATTAAGGCGCGATATTATTAAGCGCACCTATAACAACGCGTTAGCCGCAGGGGATAAGAACGTTTATTTTATTGATGGCAACGCTATTTTCCCGCCCGATATGCGCGAGTTCTGCTTTGTAGACGTGGTGCATCCCAATGATCTTGGGTTTATGTATATGGCAAAGGCGGTTGAGCCGTTCCTTATTAAAATTTTCGGCATTAAATAATTACGCATAACAAGCCCTTTTTTGGTAAAAAATAGCTTAAAAGCTGTTTTTGCTCAAAGGAGGGCTTTCTTTTTATGAAAAAATGCGTAAAGCTTACAGCGGCGTTGAGGGCGGCATTTAAAAACATACAAGCCGCTGAAAAAATTGGTTGTGCTGACAACGCAGATGCTGTTACCGCGCGCGTTGCGGCTAACGCATATTATTATCGCCGCAAAATCCGTGAAACGCAAAAGGATATATATAGGCTTGAAAGCTTGCCCGGTCGCGATGGTGTGCCGTATATATTTCGCGCGGTGTGGAGCTATTTTAAGCAAAATGGGTTTATATTTGATAAAACAGCCGTGCAAAAGGCGCTTGCGGATTACGATTGCGGAACCTTTGAGCTGGATATGCTTAAGGTTGTTACCGATGCGGCGGCTTTGATAGAAACGGGCTTGGTTTGTGCCGCAGCGATAACCAACAAAAACTACGGTGTGAACCGATTGCAAAACGCACTTACTATGATGAAAAAGGCAGAGGTTACTGATTTTTGCCTTATATTTTCCGAGCTTTCGTCGGCAGAAAGGGAGCTTGTTAGAAGCGAGGAGTTTTATGCGGAGATGACTGCCGCAACAAAAGCGGCATACCGCAAGGCTTTAAGAAAATATGCGCGAAAGCACGGTGTTTCCGAGAAGGAAGCGGTTATTAAAGCCAGAGAAACAGCATACAAAAAGAATTGCTGTATCGGCAAGGTGCTTTCCGTTGAAAGCAAGCCTAAAGCGTTTAGCTTTACTTTGTTTTGTGTTTCTGTGTTTGCCCTGCTTTGCGCTTTGGCGGTTTACCTTTGCCCGCTTTGGGCATTGCCCTTGCTGTTTATACCGCTTGTTGCGGCGGCGTTGGGGATGGGGGATTTCTTCTTTGCTATCTTTACGCGCACTACGCCCTGCCCTGCCGTTTCCCCCGATAAGCTGCCGCAAAAGAACCTAACGCTTACCGTTATCACCACCCTGCTTGACGATAACCCCAAAAGCGTTACCGCGCTTGAAAGGCTTTATCTTACCAACAGCGAAGCGGGGCTGTATTTTGGCTTGCTTGCGGATTTGCCCTCCGCTAAAGCACCAAACGACAAGAATGACGAAAAGCTTTTAACAAACGTTATCGAGCGTATAAAAGCGCTTAACGCCAGATACGGAAACAGGTTTTGCCTGTTTGTTCGTAAGCGCAGTAAAGCAGAGGATGGAAGCTGGAACGGCAGAGAACGCAAGCGCGGAGCTATTGAAGAGCTTGTTAGGTATTTAAACGGCGGAGAGGACGTTTTTCTGTTGAAAGAGGGGCCGGACGTTACAGGGATACCCTTTTTGCTTACTCTTGATGCAGATACAAGCCTACCGCCCGAAGGGGTTGCAACGCTGACAGGGATGATGCTACACCCTCTCAACCGCCCCGTTATTGATAACGGCACAGTTGTTGACGGCTACGGTATCCTTCAGCCCGGCGTGCAAAGCAGCCTTGAATGTCTTGGTGAAACACGCTTTGCCGCAATGCTTGCAGGGGTTGGCGGCATAGACGTATATGAAAGTGCGGCGTTTAACCGCCAACAAAGCATATTTGGCGAGGGTATTTTTTGCGGCAAGGGAATTATCGACGTTAAAGCGTACTCCGAGGTGCTTGATGGCGTTTTACCTAACGGGCGCGTTCTTAGCCACGATATGCCTGAGGGAAACATTCTGAAAACACGGTACGTTTCAGACTTATGCTTTACCGACAACGTACCAAGCAACGTGCTTTCTTACTACAAGCGTTTGCACCGTTGGATACGCGGGGACGTGCAGAACCTATCGCTTGTTTTTAAATACAAGCAAGGGATAAAAGGAAGCCTTCGTATTATTCAAAACGTGTTTAGGCATTTGTTGCCTGTTATTTCTCTTATAACGCTTGGGCTGGCAGGTGTGCTTAACGGTGCAGGCAGGCTTTGGGTATGCCTTCTTGCGCTTATAAATATTCTATCACCGATTTTTTTCACTATCATTTCGCGCCCCGCGGCTTTGCGGTTTCGCCGCAGACGCTTTTTCTCCTCGGTGCAAAGCTCTGTTTTTCAAAGCCTTAGTATATCCCTTTACGAAAGCTTTGCCTTGTGCCATAAAGCGTTGATATCTTTAGATGCGGTGTTTAAAGCTGTTTACAGGCTTATAAGCGGTAAAAAACTGCTTATGTGGGTTACTGCCGCGCAAGCGGAAAAGGGCGCGGATAAAACCTTTGTAGCCTTTATTTACAAGCTTTTTCCATCCGCGCTGCTTGGTAGCCTGTTCTTCTTTTTCACAAACATCTGGCCTACAAGGTTGCTTGGGTTTTTATGGTTCCTTTTTCCGCTTTACGCCTTTTATCTTTCGCACAAGCCCACGAAACGGATGCCCGTTTCCACAGCCGACAAAAAGCTGTTGCGCGAGAAGGCCGCGCCTATATGGAGCTTCTTCCAAGATAACGTTGGGGAGCACACGGCTTGGCTGCCGCCCGACAATATACAAAGCTCACCAGTGGAAGCGGTTGCTATGCGTACATCGCCCACCAACATAGGGCTGTACCTGCTTTCCATTTTAGCCGCCGAGGATTTTGGCTTCATTTCTGCCGCAGAAACAGAAAAAAGGCTTGCTAAAGCCTTTGACTCTATGGATAGAATGAAGAAATGGAACGGGCATTTTTATAACTGGTACGAACTTGAAAGGCTATCGGTTTTAGGAAGCGGCTATATTTCCACGGTAGACAGCGGCAACCTTTGCGTTTGCCTTGTTGCGCTTTCGCGCTCGCTATACAGCAGCGGAAGAACAAGCCTTGCAAAGCGTTGTGAAGCGTTTTTCCTTGCGGCTGATTTTACACGCTTATACAACAGCGAACGCAACCTGTTTTCTCTTGGCTTTGACGAGGGCGTAGATAGGCTTTCGGATATCTGCTACGATTTATATATGAGCGAGGCGCGAAGCACCTCCTATTTCGCCCTCTCCTTTGGCCTTGCGCCTGTTAAGCATTGGCGCGCATTAGGGCGGCCCGTTGTTGGTAACGGCGGGCATATTGGTATGGCAAGCTGGTCCGGCACGGCGTTTGAATACTTTATGCCACAGCTTTTTTTACCCTTGTATAAGGATAGCTTTATATATGAAAGCTTGTGCTTTGCCTTATATGAGCAAAAGCGTTTTAATAAGGGCAAGCTTTGGGGCTGTTCCGAAAGCGCGTATTACTGCTTTGACTCTGAGATGAACTACCAGTACAAGGCGCACGGTGTTCAAACGCTTGCGCTTACGCGATACACGGAGAAGGAGATGGTGCTTTCACCATACTCGGTATACCTTGCGCTTTGCATTTCGCCATCAGCCGCGCTACGCACCCTTACAGCCTACGAAAACGAGGTTGGAAGCGGCAAATACGGGCTTTACGAGGCGGTGGACTGCCTTGGCGGCGGTGTTATCCACAGCTATATGGCACACCACATGGGGATGAGCCTTATCGCCTGTGCCAACGCCTGCTTTGACAATATATTCGTTAGGCGGTTTATGAACCATCCGCGCACAGCCGCGTTTTACGAGCTGTTGCAGGAAAAGATACCGATAAACGCGCCTATCTTTAACGCTGAAAAGCAGGTGCAAACAAGGCTTGCCAACAGCTTGCGCGGAAGCTTTGCAGAACGGCTTACAGAGCACAACCCGGCGGAGCCTGTTGTGCATATTTCGGGCAAAGGAGCCAATACCATAGTTGCGGATAGCTGTGGGCACATACGCTTTTCACACGGGGATTTAAGCATTAACGAGGTGCATTTTGATAGATTTTCCGCATCAAGGTCGCTTTCGGTTTTGTTTTGCGATGGGGCAGGCGTTTACTCCGCCGCGCCTTTTACGGACAACGGAAAGTTTTCCTTTGAAAGTGCGGCGGGGTATGCCGCGCACATCTGCTCCTCCACGGAGTTTTCAGGCAGAGTGAAGTATTATACTGATGCCGCGGGTTGCTTTATCACCGAAACAAAAAGCGATGGCGGCAAAAGCTATTCCCTTGTTTTCAGCTTCGACGTTCAGCTTGCAAGCGATAAGCAGTTTTATTCGCATCCTGCGTTTTCAAGGCTTTTTGTAAGTGCCGACTATGACAAAAGCACTAACACCCTTATTTATACCAAAAACACTCAAAACGGCAAGGACAGTATTTATATGGCTGTTGGGCTTTCCAACGCCGCATTGCCGCTTAGCTTTGAAACCAACAAGGACAGCTACAACGCATTTTCGCTGTACCACCCCTTCGATATAATCAAGGAGGCGTATACCAACACAACGGGCGTGTGCGTTACCCCGTTTTGCCTTATCAAAACGCCGCCTATTGCCGGTGGTGAAGCGCGGCTTATTATTTCCGTTGGTCACAGCAAGCAGGAAGCCTTGGATAGGCTTAACGCATCAAGGCACATACGCGTTACACCCGTGGGGCGCGCTGTTTTTGGCGAACGCGAGAACCCACTGCTTGCGGGCTTGTTCTATGGGCAGGGGCGGTTTGCCAAGACCTGCCTTGTTACCGAAAACGCGCTTTGGAGCTACGGTATATCGGGAGATTACCCTATTATAGCCGTGCTTGTGCGTGAATACTATAAGCAGGATATCGCTTTTTATATTCGCGTTTTTAAACAGCTTGCCGCGCTTAATATAAGGATGGAGCTTGTTTTTTTGGTGCGCGAGGAGGAGAAGTATTCTGCACCGAACGCCAATGGAATACGCGGGCTTATACGCGCCGAAAAATGCGATAGCTTTGTTGGAAAACGCGGCGGCATATTCTTTGCGGACGGAAACAACGCCGATACCGTGGCTATGTTTAAAGACGCCGCTGCTTGCTTTACTGAAAGCTTTGATACCCCCTTTAGCGAAAAAAGCGATAGGCGTTTTGCAAAGCCGCTTCCGCAAATTGAGCGCCGCCACGGATTTGCAAGCGTGACAGATGGTACGAAGGTTGGTGGCGGTGCTTACAGCGCAAACGGATTTATCGTGGACAAAGACAGCGCTTTAAAGCTTCCGTTTTCGTACGTCCTTGCGGGCAGAGGCTTTGGCAGTGTCGTTACGCACTCCACGCTTGGGTACAGCTTTTACGGAAACAGCGCACTAAGGCGAATTGCCGCCTTTAGCGGCGATATTTACGGCGGAACAGACAAGGGCGAGATGCTGTATTTCTTTTGTGAAGGCGACGTTTTTGACCTTACAGCCTGTGCCTCGCAGGTTAAATACGAAAACGGCGTTGCCGTGTATCAAGGCACGGTTTGCAAAAAAAGCTACACGCTTAAGGTTTTTGTGTGCGAAAAGCTGCCTTTAAAGGTTTTAAGGCTTAGGTTTGAAAACGATTATGAGGGCGATGCCGCTTTCTTTGTAGCTCCGCTTATGGGAAGCGGTGCTTTCCCCGCCGATTGCGTTAAAAGCGTAAAGCTTGAGTTTAAGGGCGGCACGGCGGAAGGGTTTTGCTGTACAAAAAGCTCGTTTTTCGGTGAACATCTTGGGTTTGCGGCGTGCTTGGGTAGCGGCAAGGCTTATTACAGCTTGGGCGAGCTGTTATGCGGAGAGCCAAACGGGATAGAGGACACGGTTGCTATTCGCCGTGCGAGCAAGGAAACGGTATTTTTGCTTGGTGCCGCGCCAACGGCTACTGCCGCAGTTAAGGTTTTAGAGCAGTTCTTTAAAAACGGCGCGGACAAGGAGGAAGAGAAGGCCGTTTCGTTTGCAAGCAGTTTTTTGCCGCCTATAAAGCTTGCGTGCCAAAACAAAGCGTTGGAGGCTATGTTTGGCGTATTTGCGCCGTATCAAACCGCGGCGTGCAGATTTTTTGGGCGCGGGGCGTTCTATCAAAGCAGCGGTGCGTATGGGTTTAGAGATCAGCTTCAGGATTGCCTATACCTTGTGTGCTCGATGCCCGATATTGTACGGACGCACCTGATACGCTGTGCCGCGCGGCAGTACACGGATGGAAGCGTTCAGCATTGGTGGCATCCGTGCAGGCGGCAAGGGCATATACACGGCGTTAGGACGAAATGCAGTGACGATTTTTTATGGCTTCCGCTTTGCGTTGCAGACTATATTGAAAAAACGGGCGACTACGGCATTTTAAGGCTTGAGATACCCTATCTTGTATCGGAGCCGCTTGGTGAGCACAGCGAAAGATACGAAGCCGCAGGGCGCACCGATTACAAGGAAAGTCTATATATGCATTGCGTTAGGGCGATAGAGCACGGTAAAAACTACGGCTCTCACGGGTTGCCGCTTATTGGTAGCTGTGATTGGAACGATGCGTTCTCTGCCTTGGGAGAAGGTGCAGAAAGTGTTTTTTGTGCGTTTTTATACGTTATTACCCTTAAACGCTTTGCCAACGTTGCGCGGTTGATGAACGATAACGTATACGCGGACAGTTTTTTAGCGGAAGCAAAAACGCTTCTTAAAAGGGCGGAAGGCTGTTACGATAAAAGCCGATTCGTGCGAGCGTACACGGGATACGGTGCGCCGCTTGGAACAGAAGGCAGAGCCGCGTGCGAGATAGATATACTTGTGCAAAGCTTTGCGGTGTTTGCGGAAGCTGACAAGCAAAAATGCAAAGCCGCGCTTGAAAACGCATACAATCTGCTGTATGACAGCGACAACAAGCTTATAAAGCTGTTTGCTCCACCCTTTGGCAGGGACACAGAATACGCAGGCTATATAAACGCCTACGCCAAAGGTGTGAGAGAAAACGGTGGGCAATACACCCACGCCGCCGTGTGGTTTACCGCCGCACTTGCAATGATGGGGATGAAAGAAGAAGCGTTTACGCTTCTTAACGGCATAAACCCGCTTAAGCGTGCCGAAAACAAGATACTGTTTTCTCGCTATAAGGCAGAGCCGTATGCCATTGCCGCTGATATCTACACCGCACGCGGACAGCTTGGGCGCGGCGGTTGGAGCTTTTATACAGGCGCCGCAGGCTGGTTTTGCAAAACGGTGCTTGAGGTGTTTATGGGGATCAACTATAAAAACGGATATATAGATATCTCCCCTTTATTTGAGTACGAGGCAACGCTTTTACTGAACGGAGAAATAAGCATTACCGCAAAAAAGGGCGTTTTAGCTACTGTGGACGGTGCGCCCTTAGCTTTACCGCTTTTACTTGACGGAAAGAAGCACGTTATAACCGTTCCGATAAAGGAATAATTAGAAACATGCGCAAAAGTGGCTGGCTCAAACAGAATGATTTGAGCCAGCCACATGCTAACTATTTAATTTTGTTGGAAGGGATCAAAAGCGCAAAATCAAGCATATTGTCCATCTCTTCAAGTGTGGCCTCCGTAGGCTCACCGTTCTTGCAGTTCATCATAGAGCCAAGAGAGAACAACGAGAAGCCGCTGCAATTGCCGAACTTGTACGCATATTCCAAGGAGCGCTTTAGTACATCCCTATTGTCATTCCATTCGGAGGTGGAGTTGCCCACAAAGCCTTCTACTGCGTTGGACAAGGTCATACCGGGAATAAAGCGGATGCTATCAAGCTTTACAAGCGAGCTCCAGCTATTGTAAACGGTATCGAAGGAATACTTGCCGTATTCCAAGCCCCAATAAATCTGAGGCATTATGTAATCAAGATACCCCTCTTGGGATAGCCAAGTATCTACATCTGCATAATCTGCACGAACGTTGGAAAGGTTGCCTGCGGGGGATACGCCGAACAGAACCTTCGGGTTCTCTGCCTTAACCGCAGAATATATACCGCTAACAAGCTTGTTAAGGCTGCCGCGACGGAACGATGCAATATCCTTATACTCAGTTTGATTAAGATAAGATGCACGGTCAAAAGCGGCATCCCTTGTGGGATAAAAATAGTCGTCTATATGCACGCCGTCCACATCGTAATATCTTACGATCTCTGCCGCGCCGTTAATTATAAGCTGCCTTACTTCCTCTCTACCGGGGTTTAAGTACAAACGGCCGTTGTAGTTTACAATATAGTCACCCATGTGGTTATGCTCGAAATCACGAACGCCGTAGCTTATATTTATACCCGTAACATTACCGGACTCCATACAACGAAGAGGATTTATCCAGCCGTGGAAGCTTAAGCCTACTGCGTGCGCTTCCTCTACCATTATAGCCAACGGGTCATACTGGAAATCTATCGTATAGCCGCCGGTTACATAGTTGGAGGGGCAATAATACGCGGAGGGATAAAAGCTATCGCCGTTAGGACGAAGCTGAACTATAACCGTGTTTATTCCGCGGTCAACAAGTGCAGCAAAAATAGTTTTCATATTTTCTCTGAACTCATCCTTGTCACGCTGTAAGCCGTTGGTGCCGTAAATACCGTCTGTATCATACTGGGATATCCAGCAAGCACGCATAAAATCATAGTTTAAAGGCTCATAGTCACTATTTGCGCCTTCCTCTAAAACAGGCCTTGCTTCTACAAGCGCGCTTTGCTTATATTCAAGAGAAGAAGCCGCCAAGCTTTTACCTGAAGACACGTACAACCATACGCGGGTGCCTTTCTTATAGCTTTCGCCAACCTTTAAGTCTATCCCCGCAACCTCGCCCTGGGGAACATCATCATAAGGCTTTTCTTTTAATTTAACCGAAAAGCCTGCGTTTTTAAGTATTTCCTTAGCTTCATCAACGGTTTTGCCCGTAATATCGGGTACTATCGCAGTATCAGAAACCTCACCGCTGTCTACAGATGCTGTGTTATCAACAGAAGCATCTGTACTTGTGTTTTCGGCGTTGTTACCACTTGAGCAAGCGGTAGCAAATAGCATTGCAAAAACAATAAGCAAGCACAAAAATTTTTTCATCAATTGCCTCTTTCACGGTGCGTATGTTTGCACCTATTTTTTTACTATTGTATTATAACACATGGTTTTTTCAATGTCAACAGCCTTCGACATATGCGTGGCAAAGCTTAAAAAGATGCGTATAATGTTACAGAAGGAGGTTTTTACGTGGCATCAGTTTTTTTAAGCCCATCTACACAAGAATATAACCTATACTATGACGGTCAGGGCAACGAAGAATATTATATGAACCTTGTTGCCGATTATATGGAGCCTTATCTAACCGCTTCGGGCATCACTTTCGGCAGAAACGACCCAAACCAACGCGTGAACGGTGCTATTGCAGAATCAAACGCAGGAAACTATAATCTGCACCTTGCAATGCACACGAACGCATCGGGGCCTTCCAACGCGGGAGGACAAAGAGGGATAGACGTTTATTATTTTAGGGACAGCCCCGCAGGTAAAAACGCGGCTGAAATTATTGCTTCAAACCTTGCCGCTATTTATCCCGACCCCGACAGGGTGCGTGCCGTACCCAACACCACCTTTGCAGAGCTTAGGCTTACACGCGCGCCCGCCGTTTTGGCAGAAATTGGTTACCACGATAATGCGGAGGATGCAGAGTGGATACGCGCCAATCTACAGCAAATAGCAAATGCGCTTGCGCTTTCTGTTGCGGAATACTTAAACGTGCCGTTTAAAACGCCCGACAACGTTGGAATGCTTGGCGAAGGGATTGTTGTAACGGGCGGCGGCAGACTAAACATACGGCTTTCTCCAAGCCTTACGGCAGACGTTATTGCACAGGCACCTAACGGCTCTACCCTTACCCTATTGTCAAGAGAGGGCGAATGGTATTTGGTTAGACGGAACGGTGTTCAAGGTTATGCCTTTGCTCAGTATATAAGACCAATATAAACACAATGGGGCTGTCTCAAATCGTTTGAAACAGCCCCTTGTAACAATTATTAACTATTCCTCGTTTTTTGCAGCCTCTTCCAATGCGGCTTCCTCTGCCTCTATCTTTTTATTGATTTCACGCCAGCCTTCAAGCTCGGTTTCAAAGAAGGTGGGGGCACCATTGTAATATGTGCCGTAATCAGAAAGCTTGGAGGATGCTACATAGCTGTTTTTGCCGAATACAAGTGCGGTTGCAGGGCACTTTTCTGCAAGCATAGCTTCCATTTGATGCAAAAGCTCTGCGCGCGCTTTCGCGTCAGACTCAGCAACAACCTTTGCGGCAAGAGCCTCGTATTCCTTATCGCTAAAGCCTGTAAAGTGGGTGTTTACAAGAGCTTCGCCGTTTGCGGTAACGGTGTTGCCGCTGTAACCATCTGCAAACTGAACAAGATACGCCTCTGCATTAACGGATGCCATTGCAAAATCAACAGCGAAAACATCAAACTGCTCACCGTCTGCATTGTTAAGCACTTCTCTTATCTTCTTGCCTGTGGCATTAACCTTCCAATCAATTCCCTTGGTGCTAACCTTAAATCCAAGACCTTCCCAAACGGAAGCAACATACTCTGCTACTTGCTTATTAACATCGCTTTCGCTTTCTTCGATATAGGTTATTGCAAAGCTACCGCTTTTAACGCCTGCTTCGCTAAGAAGTGCTTTTGCGGCGTTTACGTCCGCAGTAGTGGAATAAATCTTACTGTCCTTATTAAAGCCTGAGCCCTTGCTTGCGCCCGAAGCAAACACGCCGTTGGGTACAAAGCTTGTTGCAGCTTCTGCACCGCAACCAACCATCTCTGCTACCTTAGTTCTGTCTATAGCAAGGCTTAAAGCCTTTCTAACGCGTGCATCGCTGAACAGCTTGTTGTTTGTATTGAAATAATAAACGTAGCCGGAAAGGTTAGCGGAAGATTTTATCTTGCTGCCGTATTTAGCGTAAGTATCCTTATTAAACTCGGAAAGATAGAATACCTCACCCGCATCAAACTGCTCGGAAGCCTTTGCAAGCTCACCATTCTCGGTATCGTAAGTGAACACAAGCTTATAGGGAGTTACGTAAGAATCAAGAGGCTCATCCTCGTCCTCGTCATCACGGCGATAGAAGGTGTTACGCTCAAGCTCAAGCTTACGAAGATCGTCCGTATTGTTGTAGCCGCGAAGTGCGTAGGGGCCACAGCTCATAACCTCGGTTATGGTGAAGGTAGTGGTCCAATCATCATCAATCTTATCCTCACGCAAGGGCGCAAATGCGATATTCGCAACGGTTGTTGCAAACTGCTTTGCTACTTCCTTACCGTTGTTTTTAACATAACCGTCCTCAAACGTTATTTCAATTCTCGTATCATCTGCTGCGGCAAGACCAAGGTCATCACTGGTCATATCGCCCATCTTTACTGCTTTAGCATTCTTTATCGGATAAAGCAAGGATGCATAGGGGCTGTTGCTTTCGGGAGAAAGTATACGGCTCCACGCATAAACAAAGTCACTTGAAGAAACACGCCTACCGTCATTCCAGCCGGTATCGTACATTTCAAAATACATCTTGTCCTCTTCATAGATGCTATCGTAATAATAGCCCCACTCATAAGCAAGACCTTTAGACAGCTCACCCTTGGAGTTGATTGTTGTTAGACCCATATACATAAGGCTGTATATCTTAGCACTGTCTGCATCTATTGAATACGCAGACGGGTCAAAAGTATCAGGCAAAGTGGTAAGGCACATCTTTATAATTGCGCCCTTTTCACCCTCTTCAAGAGAAGAGCCGCAGGAAACAAGGCCGATAACCATAATGGCAACCAGCAACATACACAATAATTTTTTCATCTCTACCTCCGATAAATGCTACAAGTATGCATAAGTTGGCGGTATTATTATAACACCATTTCTTCCAACAGTAAAGGTTAATTTTAACATTTTTGCATTTGCACAAAAAACAGCATCCGTTTTTGTGCATTGTGCTAAAAACTATTTTTTCTTAGTAAACACAAAAAGCTTGCTTAAAACATAGTTTAAAACTATTACTATAACGGTTGATACTGCGCCCACTATATACGAATTGATGCCAAGCACTTGTACCATTATACGCGTTATAAGCAAATCAAGCCCGAAGGTTAAAAGGCGCGAAGCGATAAATTTTACGAACTCTACAAGCTTTTTCTTGCCCGTTGCCTTACTGCCAAACACTATACCTCTGTTTGTGAAGTACGCAAACAGTATCCCCGCCACGTTTTTAAGCACCGTGGACAGCATATATTTACCAAGCAGTATTTCAGCAGAATAAAAGGCTATAAGAGATACAACGGTTGTTAGCACACCGAAAACAAGGTACAAACCTGCTTCTGTATGGAAAGCAAAATTCCACAGTTTTTTAATTATTCTCTTTATTTTCTCCACTTCTCTGCCCTCCTTTTTGGTAATTATACTCCAAAGCGCGCTTACAGTCAAGTGAGAAAAAAGCGGGACAAAAACGGGATGAAATTACGGAAAACGAATGTTAAACTGAAGGTGTAAGGGAGAGATACGCAAAAAACACAGAAAGGAGCCAGCCACAATGAAGAAACGCAAGCCGCCTGAAGAGGCGGTTTTTTTAAACCAATCAGATTGCCGTAACAAGCTTGAAGCGTATTTTAACGTTTATCTGCCCAACAACACGGACGAGGTTGCAGATATTGAATCCTTGGCGGAATATTTAGGCACAACGCGCGAGGGGATTTTTGCCATGGAGAAAACGGAGGAGTACGGGTTTCAGTTAAGGCTGGCACGAAACAGGATAGCGCGGATAAAAAAGCAGCTTGCCTTCCGCGGGAAGCTACCGCCTGCGGTTTTGTCGTTCGACCTTAAAAACAACCACGGCTATAAGGATAAAAACGACGACTCCTCCGGTGGCGACACGCTAATAATTAAGGGGCTTGCCAAAAGCTGGGCGAAATAGATGGCAGAGCTTATCATCACACCAAACCCTAAGCAGAAGCAGTTTTTTGAATCCACGGCGCGATACACCGCCTACGGTGGTGCCAGAGGAGGTGGAAAAAGCTGGGCGATGCGTATGAAAATGGTTATGCTGGCGGCAGCGCACGATGGGATTAACATTTTGCTGTTGCGCCGCACGCTTGGAGAACTGCGTGAAAACCATATACTTCCCTTACAAAAGCTGCTTGGTGACAGCGTTGAATACCGCGAGGTGCAAAAGGAGTTTAGGTTTCCGAACGGAAGCAGAATAAAGCTTGGGTACTGCGATGCGGAATCGGACGTGCTTCAATATCAGGGGCAATCCTACGAGGTTATCGGGCTTGAGGAGGCAACGCACTTTACATATTTTCAATACCAATGCTTAACGGAATGTAATCGCGCTTCCGGTGCGATGGAAAAGCCGTACCCGCCGCGAATGCTGCTTACAGCCAACCCCGGAGGGGTTGGGCACGATTGGTTTAAGCGGTTATTTGTTGACAGACAATACCGCGGTAGCGAAAAGGCGGAGAACTATGCGTTTATCAAATCGCTTGTATTTGATAACGATTACATTATGAAGCACAGCCCCGAATACGTGGAAACGCTTATGGCTTTGCCCGAAAAACGGAGAAACGCTATGCTTTACGGGGATTGGAACTCGTTTGAGGGGGCGTTCTTTCCTGAATTTTGCGAAGAAACGCACTCCTGCTTGGGCTTTGAGATACCGCGCGGCTGGCAACGGTTTCGCGCTTTGGACTACGGGCTTGATATGACCGCTTGCCTTTGGCTTGCCGTATCGCCCGACAAGCGCGTTTACGTTTACAGAGAGCTGTATGAGCCGGGGCTGTTGCTTTCGGAGGCGGCAGAGCGCATTGTTTCGCTTACCCCGCGGGACGAAAGCATACGATACACGGTTGCATCGCCCGACCTTTGGAACAGGCGGCAGGAAAGCGGCAAAAGCGGCGCGGAAATAATGACGGCGCACGGGTTGTTGGGGCTTAAAAAAGCTGATAACGCACGCATCACGGGATGGCGCGTTGTTAGGGAATATCTAAAGGACGGAGAGGACGGAAAAAGCCGTATATGCATTTTTAGGTGCTGTGAAAACCTTTTGCGCTGTCTGCCGCTTTTAAGGTTTGACGACACCGTGCGCGAGGATGCGGCTGACACACCGCACGAGATAACGCACGCGCCAGAAGCGTTGCGGTACGCTTTGATGTCCCGCACGCCGAAAACCGATGCGGTATCTAAAAAAGCACCTTCGTTTTTCTACAGCTTTGAAGGGAAACAGCCCGAAAAAGAAGAATACAGAAGCATTATAGATTATTGATTTTTGAAAGGAGCAGCTATGTTTAAAACCAAAAAGAAGGAATGTACAGAGGATTGGGAGCTTTTTGAAAAAGGCAGAGATTACAATTACGCGCTTGACCTTTACGCTACGGTAAATCGTAACGAAAGGTTTTACCGTGGGAACCAATGGGAGGACGTTGACTCCGGTGGGTTGCCTAAACCCGTGTTTAACGTTTTTAAGCGCGTTATCGGCTACTACGTTAGCAACGTTATGCAAAACAAAACCTCTATACGCTTTAACTACGCCTCGCCCTTCGGTAACAAAACGGGCATATCCAAAGAAGATGCAATATCCGTTACCGATTGTTTAAATAAAATCATCGAAGCAAAGGCAAACAAGCTGAAGCTTAACAGCCTGCTTTCCGATGCCCTTACGGATGCCGCCCTTAGCGGTGACGCTGTTGCGTATACATATTGGGATCCATCGGTTAAAACAGGTCAGCCTTTTAAGGGGGATTTCAAGACGGTGCTGGTGGATAACACCAACGTTTTTTTCGGAAACCCCAACAGCAAAAACGTGCAAGCTCAGCCCTACATCCTTATATCCGCGAGAGAGAACATTTCTTCGCTTATCAAGGCCGCAAAGGAAAACGGCGTTAGCGAAGCGGATATAAAAAAGATTTGCGCCGATGATGATACCGCCTTCCAAAGCGGCGACCTTGCCGCTGTGGAAAACGAGGGTACTAAATGTACTACGCTTATTAAGCTGTGGAAGGACGATAACGGGAAGGTCTGCTACCGCAAGTCAGTGAAAAATGCCGTAATTTGTCCTACAACCGAAACGCCGCTTACTATGTACCCCGTTTGCTTTATGAACTGGACGCCTGTTAAAAACTCTTGGCACGGCGAATCGGTTGCGAAGGAGCTTATTGAAAATCAGGTGTTCATCAACAAGGGCTTCGCTATGGCGATGAAGCACATGATGGACACCGCTTTTTCAAAGGTGGTATACGACTCTACTATCATTGATAAGTGGACCAACCGCGTGGGCGAGGCCATTGCGGTAAACGGCAGTGTGGATAACGTTGCAAAGGTGTTGCCTGCGGGGCAGATGCAATCGGGTATGCTTGAGGTACTAAGCCTTGCAATCAGCCACACCAAGGAGTTTATGGGGGCAACGGACACCGCACTTGGTGACGTTGACCCCACTAACACCTCTGCAATCATAGCGTTGCAGCAGGCATCCTCCCTGCCGCTTGAAAACATAAGGCGCAGTCTTTACGCCTTTGCCGAAAGCATTGGGCTTATATGGCTGGACTTTGTGTTTGCGTACTACGACGACCTGCGTTTGGTGGAAACGGGCGAGGACGGCTACAGCAGCGTGCCTTTAAGCCGCTACAAGCTTTGCCTGTTTGACTGCCACGTGGAAGCAGGTGCATCAGGCTATTGGTCTGAAATTGCCGCTATAAACACCCTTAATTCCCTCTTACAAAACGGCAATATCAGCATCAAGCAATACCTTGAACGCATACCCGAAACACTTATACCGAAAAAAGCAGAGCTGCTTGAGGAAGTGGAAGCCGCACTTTCAGAAGCAGAAGCGATGGAAGGAGCAATATGACAAAAGACCAAATTTACAACGCCGTATGCGATATGGCGGAGGATGCGGGCGTAAGCCCCGAAGAGCTTATAAGCTCGTTGCTTGCGGAAAACGAGGCGATGTTTGAAAAAAGCCTTGGCGAGCTTAACGATTCTGCCTCAAGCTATGTAAAAGCCGCCAGAGCCGAAAAGGCGGCCATGCGCGAAAGCAAGCGCCAAGCGGAAAGGGACAGCGCGCTATCTGAGGATATTAAGCAGTTCCGCACATTATTTCCCGAAGTGGACGTTAACAGCATACCCGAAAGCGTTTGGGCTGATATGGAAAAGGGTATTCCGCTTACTTACGCCTATGCGTTTTATGCACTTACGGGTGAAAGCAACAACGCCTACGCCGAAAGCGTGAACGACAGAAACAACCGCGCGGCTTTACCTTCCGTTTCCGAAGGTGCAGACGAAGGCGAGCTTAGCATGGACGAGGTAAGTAATATGTCCACCGCGGCAGTTAAAAAGAATTTTCCAAAAATCTTGCGTTCCATATCTAAATGGAAGCTTCAGTAAAGAAAGGATAATATATGGCTAACTACAACAGTATAGAAAAAGTTATTGCGGCAGAAATACTTCGTACCAACGAGGACAATCTGCTTGCAAACACAATTTGCTACACCGATTTTACAGGCGACATTAAAAACGCAGGTGACAGCGTTACCTTTATAGGGCTTTCCGAGCCCTCCGTTTACAATTACGACGGCGTTATCACCTACGAGGATATCGACGATGCCGCTACCACCCTATATATCGACCAGGACAAGGCTTTTTCCTTTAAGGTTAAGGATATAGAAGCGTTAAGAAGCAGCGTTGGGCTTAAGGATTCTCAAACCAAGCGCGCTTCCTACAACCTTAAAAGCCAGGTTGACTCTTACGTTTTCGGTTTGTACGGACAGGCCGGGGCGTGTATGTCCGAGGTGGATGCAACGCCCGCCAATATTTTGCAGACTATTGCTGAAATGAAGCAGCAGCTTGAGGAAAAGAACGTGCCCGACGGCAGGATTTGGATTGTGGTACCGCCCTTTGTTAAAACTAAGCTTTTGCTTGCAGGCATTAAGTTTTCTGTAAACGAGGGCGTGAACGGCACGGGCTCCACCGGCTTTACAGACGAGCTTGGCTGTGATATTTACGTTTCCAACCACCTAAGCGTTGACGAAAACGGCAACACTATGATGCTTGCAGGCTCTTACAGCTCTATCGCTTATGCAGAGCAGGTTTTGGAAACTCAGGTTATTGACCGCCTTGAGGACAGCTTTGATACCGCTGTTAGAGGCCGCATTGTTTTCGGCGCTAAGGTTATACGCCCCGAAGAGCTTGTTTGCTGCCCCGTTACCGATGGCGGCAACAGCATATAAGCACAACTTTGACTAAAAGGAGGCAAAACTATGGCAACTTTAATAAACACTATCACGGTTAGCGGCGTTCCCTCTGTTACGGATACCGCTGTATACACCAACGCTACCTGTGCTCAGGCGAACACGGCAGAGGTGTTTGAAGCTATGCTTGACGCCGCTGACGGCAGATGGTTTATCGAAATTGACAACACGGGCAACGCGAACAACATCACCGTTTCCACTCTTGCAGGCGGCTACGTTGGTGCATGCACATCAGAGGCAGGCGTTGTAAATGCAGGAAGCAAGGCTGTTGTTTACGCCGACTCTGCGGCATGCAAAAGCTTTGATGGGAAGATACAGCTAAAGCTTACACCCGCAAGCGGCACATTGGCAAGCGGCGGCGTTAAGCTGCACGCAGTACAGTTTATACCTGCTGAATGTAAGTAAGCTTTTTTCGGCGGCAAAAGGAAAGGCTTTTGCCGCCTTTTCTGTTTAATATGGAAGGAGATACTATGACAGGACGAGGAATATACGAATTGGCAATACAGCTTCTTGCCTGTAAAAACTCTAACGGAAGCGATAATCCCGACTGTGCAGATTACGTTTCACGCGCGCCCGCACTTATTAGCATCCTGCTTGCCGAAAACCTTAAAACGGACCGTTTACTGCGTAACGATTACAGCGTTCGCTCGCTACCCATATCGCATCTTGACGAGAAGGTTAACTGCCACGACCTTGTATCACACGGGATATTGCCGTTTGGATTGGCTTCATTGCTTGTGGCAGACGAGGACCCTGAGCTTTCTCACAGCTTATACGAGCGCTATCTTATCAACATAAAAAGTATAAAGGAAACGGTTACTGCTATCTCGCACCAGATAGCGGACTGCTACAAATTCAATGGCTAAAAGGTTTGTATTAAGCACGGGAGGATTTACAGGGTTGGACGAGCGCGCGGGCAGCTCTACAACCATAAAAAGCTTGCCAAAGCTTGTTAATATGCGCGTTAATGAAAGCGGTGCGCTGGAAAAACGCTGCGGCTTTGGCTTGCTTTGCAGGATTGCAAACGATACGCCGATTACAGCGATATGGCAAGGCGATATAAACGGGCAGGCGTGTATTCTTGCCGCCTGCGGAAACGCTATTTATATCTCGGTTGATGAGGGCGCAAGCTTTAACAAGCTTGCAGACACGAAGGAAAGCGTTAAAAGCTTTATTCCCTTTGGCGGAAAGGTTTACTGCTTGGGTGGCGGACTTTATTGCTGTACCAACGAAAGGGCTTTTGAGGTTGAAGGCTACGTGCCAACCGTTGCTACAAGCTGTTCTATGGGTGGAAAAGGTACCGCTTTGGAACCGCCCAATATGCTCAACCCCAAAAGGCGCGTTTTATACAACGGTGACGGCATAAACGTTACTTTATCTATGCCTGAGAAAAACATTGCTTCGGTAGACAGCCTATATCTTAACGGCAAGCCCTTGGACCCTGAGCTATATCTGGTTGAGGGTAACAGCGGCATTATTGAGTTTGATACACCACCGGAAGATGGCTTAAACAACATTGAGATATATTACAGCATCAAAAACAACGACAGCGCCAAGGAGATAATAAGCGGATTTAGATACGCCGTTGCTTTTGAAAACAGGCTGTTTTTATACGGTAACCCTGAATATCCCGACAGGGTTTACCACTCTGAAATGGCGGACGGCATACCAAGCTGTGAATATTTTTCGGAGCTTGGATATCACGCGTTTGATAAGGATATTACCTCTCTTATTCCCTGCTACAACCGTTTGCTGGTATTTTCGGAGGATTCTGCCTGCTTTATGTTTGCAGAGCTTAAAACCGACAGCTTAGGCAACACCTATACCTCGTTTCCCGTTTACGAGCTGCACTCATCCAAAGGGAACATAGCGTTAGGGCTTGGCTGTTCCGTTGAAAACACGCCAATTACTATATGCAGGGATGGGCTTAACCGCTGGGTTTCAACTGCTATCGCAGACGAAAGAAGCGCAAAAGTTTTTTCCGAAAGAGCTTTCAAGTTTATGGCAGGTATTGATAAAAGTTATACCAACACTCTGCTGTTTAACAGAAAGGCAAGCTCTGAGCTGTGGCTTTGCACATCCAACGGCACGCTTATCTACAACTACGCGCTCGACTGCTTTTATATATACAGCCTAACCAACGTGCGGGCGTTATATGAGGTTGGAAGTGATCTGCTTTTGGGCACAAGCGATGGAGAGGTGTGCCTGTTTTCCAAGCGGTACGATAACGATGCACACGGTGCTATCGTGGCAGAGTTTGAAACACCGTACTGCACCTTCGGCGCACCGTACAGCGTTAAATCGCTTTACAGTGTTTCCGTTTCGCTTGAGGGGCAGGATGAATTGTATGCAGACCTTTTGCTTTACAGAGGAAACCAGAATTATACGGGTATGACTATTGTTAATATTACGTTGCCTACAATACCCGAAAAAGGCTTTAGAAAAATTCAAAAAAGGGTAAACCTAAAGCGTTTCTTCTCCGCTAAGCTTAAATTCACAACCGAAAGCAACAACATCGCCGTTACAGACCTGCACCTTTTCGGCAAACAGCACGACGGTGCTATACGCATAAACTGAGAACACAGAAGGGAGCTATATGGATTATCAAGCACTAATAGACGAAACAAAGCACAAGATAGACAATTTCAGCTTTGACGATAGCGCGTATACCGCTATATATAATGAGGCAAAGCTTAGGCTTACCAACGCTTATAAAGCGAGCGATAAAAGCATAAATACCTCTTTGGGAGAAGCAAGGCAAAGGGCTGTTGGCGAGAACGCGCTTGCAACCAAATCGTTGCAGGAAGCACTTGCGGTAAGGGGGCTTGCAAAATCGGGCGAAAGCTCTATGCTTCGCCTAAACCAACAGCTTTCGCTAAGCAACGCGCTTGCCAACATTTCAAGCGAGGGTATAAAATCTAAAGCAGAGCTTTATTCACAGCATCAAAAAGAGCTTGCAGAGCTGGGGATAGACATTGGCAAGCAAAAGGCAAACGCCATAGAAGCGGAAAAAGGCTTGCTTTACGACAGGCTTTCGGAGCTGGAACAGCTTAAAGCCGATGATGAAAGATGGCGCGCTACGCTTTATGCAAGCTCTTCCTCGCCTTCATCAAGCGGGAGCAATAAAACGGATACCGAAAGCGATAAAACCGCTGTGGAAGGCAACAAGCCACAGCTTAACACGGGCAACGCCGCAAACGGTTTTATAAACGGTTTAGGCAACCCAAACGGCGTTACGCCGAACTACAAAGCAGAAAAGGTTGCCAACGACATAATGCTTAACTGCGGTGCAGAGGATAAAAAAATAAGAACCAGCAATATGCAAAGCCGCATATACAAGGAGCTTGCAAGGCTGATAATATCCTCCAATTACAGCGTTGATTATTCAATAGAGGTGCTGAACGTACTGCGTAGCCACGGCTTCAACGTTGAGTTTGATATAGCACTTGCAAGAAGTGATAAGATGAAGCAGGCGTATTACGCATACCAAAACAATTACAGGCTTTATTATTCCGCACTTATACGGTCGGGCTTCAACAGCAGCCAAGCGGATGCCAGAGCGAAAAGCAAGGCTAAAAAGTATATAGAGGGCTTTGTTAAATCAATGAAGCTTTCCGAAAACGAGTACAACAAGGTGTTGGATATGCTTTGGCTTCTTAACTAACAACGGGATGTAATAATCTCCAACAGTAAAAGAGAGCTGTTTCAAATGCCGAATTAGCAATTTGAAACAGCTCTCTTTTTTGGCTTTATATTTTATAAAAAACTAATCATGCAACCTTGCAAACTGCCTTCTGCGGCGGAAGGACAAAGCAAGCCCATACGGGAAGGTAAGGATGGTTGCCGCCTTGCAGTTTGATTTCTTAAGATAGCCTATATTTCCTGCGTATATGGAAAGCGCAGTCATCTGTGCGGCACAGCGGCATTTTTGCTTGAACGTTTTATATATCAGCATATTTTGGTTATGCATCATTGCAAAGCCCATAGGATTAAGCTTTACCAGCCTATCGTTTCGAGTTTGTCCGTCAGGCAAATAATCACATATATACAACTTATCTACACGCCAACGGTATTTGTACCCAGCCAAACCTATAGCGTTATAATTTAACTGCTCAGGGGCATATTTCTCGGTTTCCCAATACTGAAAAGGATACTTTTTTAGCAAATCTGTCCTTTGCACTTCACACATATCCATATCTAAGTTGTATAAAGGACGTTCTATATTAGTTATATCTACATAGCCAACACTTGGATCAATTTTTGGTGTTTGATTCTTCATAAACGAGCCATCGGGGTGACACCTTGCAAAGCCAAGACCAACAAACTCCTCTTTCCCTTCTATTTCAGGCAACAACTGCATTATACGCTCTACAGCGCCAGGCACCAAATGATCGTCCGAATCAAGCATCATAAACCACTTATTAGATGCCATATTAACACCGGAGTTTAGTGCCCTCGGCACACCAACGTGAGAAAGAGGGTTATATATTATGGTAAAACCGTTGTTCTTTTCCATCCAACCGCGCACCAAAGCATCGGTACCGTCGGTAGAACCATCGTCGGTGATAATCCACTCAAAATCCTTGCAAGTTTGTGCGCATAAGGATTCATAGGCTTTACCTAAAATATATGCTCTGTTATACGTTGCGGTATGAATAGTGAGCTTCATTATTTACCCCTCCGTTTATACAATACAAACTTTGAAATAGTGAAGAAAAAAGATCCTGAACGTTTTGCATTCAGGATCCTTCTGGAGCGGATTACGGGGCTCGAACCCGCCACCTCGACCTTGGCAAGGTCGCGCTCTACCAAATGAGCTAAATCCGCATGGTGGCGATCCGGATGGGACTCGAACCCACGACCTCTAGCGTGACAGGCTAGCGTTCTAACCAACTGAACTACCGGACCATATGGAGCTGATGATGGGAATTGAACCCATGACCTCATCCTTACCAAGGATGCGCGCTACCGCCTGTGCCACATCAGCATTTTGTGGTGCCTCCGGTCGGAATCGAACCAACGACACGAGGATTTTCAGTCCTCTGCTCTACCAACTGAGCTACAGAGGCATTTAATAATAAATGCGTTGCGCCTTTGAAAAGTTTTGGAGGCGCCACCCGGAATCGAACCGGGGAATAAAGGTTTTGCAGACCTTGGCCTTACCGCTTGGCGATGGCGCCATTCCTACGTCCTTAGAAAAGCACATTGCCCAAACGGGCTGGAGCGGATTACGGGGCTCGAACCCGCCACCTCGACCTTGGCAAGGTCGCGCTCTACCAAATGAGCTAAATCCGCATAT
>JAZNUB010000074.1:0-17248 GCA_045592105.1 Eubacteriales bacterium
CAGCCGCTGCCCTTGACAGACATTCAATTTTCTGTTAATACTATAATTAAGAGGTGGTGTCAATGCCACCACCCCAGAAATAATATTCTGCCCTATTTTACGCCACCGATTGGAGTTTACACAAAATTTGGGATATACCCCGAACATTTTACCAATGGTAAGACGTTCGGGCTTTAATGCTCTTGCTATGGGCAATAAAAGTATTGTACGTTATCTGTTCTACAAATTGGAATTTATCTTGTTCTTTCTATTTCTGCAATTTGGTGAACAATCTCAGAAAACCCTTCTGAATCAGATTCTAATAATCCGTGTGTCATATCTTCCATTATAAACATCTGTTTATACGGTGCATTTACTTCTTCAAAATACTCTTGTGCCAATTTGTAATTCGTTTGATAATCTTTATCCCCGTTTATATTATAAAAAGGTACTTGATATTCAACTTTATCCTTAAGTGAAAAACTTGCAAATTCAGCAGAAGAATAAAAATCCAAATAGGTACTCATATCTGTGTTTAGAAATTGAATCCAATCGCTAATGGAATAGTATGGATTAAAAATTATCGTTGAAATCAAATTGTAATCCACACCCTTTGCCATCATGTCATAGCCGTACTTTTGCATAATCTTGTTTTTGAGAGAAAAATGTTCTACCGTCGCATTATCAGGTGTCAACTGGTCTACCAAATTCAGCATTTCCTCATCATTTTGTGCCCATATATAGGCTTCTTGTTTGAATGCTTCTTCATTCTCCAAACAATCTACAAGTTGCCCTGCTCCAATAAAACATTCATAATACATTGGATATTCGAGCACCAAATTGGCTCCATATATACTTCCCCAAGAATGTCCTAATATGGTCAATTTATCCTTTGATAGATAATCCAATACATATTCTGTAACTTCTTTCCCATCAGTTAAAAACAAATCCTTTGTCAACGCAACATCATTCTGCTCTATGTTATAACTTTTTCCACAATTACGCTGGTCCCAAGTAACTATCGTATATACATCTGCCCATTTTCTTGTAATCACATAATCCAAATGGCTTGTTGAAGACCCTGGTCCTCCGTGTAAATATAACAAGATTGGGTTATTTATATTCTCTCCATAAATACTAATCCACTGCTTTGTCCCGTTAACGTCAATATACATTGACTCATTGATACCACCTGAAGGAGTTTGACTATAGATTGCTTTTCCGATTGCTCTAACTAAAAAGAACACCATAAGCAATGAGAAAATCACTACTGCCATCCATTTAACAACTCTAAAAATTTTGCTTTTTTTCTTCATCTTCTCACCATCAAATTCTTATTTATCGACCTGATTATATCACTTTTCTGAAAACTAATCAAGCCGCAGGTATAGTGTGATGATATACTATTGCTTCCGCAATGAAATAAAAAATCGACAGGTCAAAACCTGCCGATTTTTTGGTGCGGCTGATGGGACTTGAACCCATACGGTTGCCCACACGCCCCTCAAACGTGCGCGTCTGCCTGTTCCGCCACAGCCGCATATCTTGCGTTCGCAACAGCGAACATTTACATTATACTTGTTTTTTCTTTTTTGTCAATACCTTTTTTTAAAAAATGTTTTATTAATTTTTTGCTCTTTGTTTAGGTGCCGCAACCTTCCGTTTCTATTGTATATTTAGAGGGGGCATTTGTGCAAAATTAACAAAAAATGGGGTGCTAATTTCTACGCCCGATACTTAAATGTTGCTTTGCGTTTGCTTGACAAAAACGGGCCTTTTCTGTATAATGCTAATGTAAATAGAATAATATGCGTATCTTTTGTGCATACAAAAGGGCTGCTATTATCAATAATAAAGGAGGAATTAGCTATGTCCAAAAAAATTATCGCCGTAGTGCTTACGCTGGTAATGCTTGCTTCTGTATTTGCAGTATTCACGCTTTCCGGCTCTGCAAGCACCAACATTTGGCTTTATCAGGTTGACAAAACAACTTCTGTAAGCAGCCAAAGGCAAAAAATTGCCATTACCAGAAAAAAGGCCTATACGGTTGCTTATTCCGGCACTTCTGCAGGCTCTTATGCAGACGATGCTGTTCGTCTTACTGACGGTAACGCAGGCGTTGGTACTTCTTACCAGTCCTCTTTCAACGGCAGCGGTACTACCACTATAACCGTTGACGTTGGCAGTGAGATTATCGGTTTTACCGATTTTTACGTTCGTTTCCTTTATGACGGCACATACGGCTTTACACTTCCTACAAGCGTTAAGTTTTACGTTTCTTCTGACAATGTGGCTTACAATTACGCAGGTGAGGGTGAGCTTACCACAGCTCCCGCAGAAGATACTAATTATTCCGTAGGCTTCACAAAGGATCGCGGCTGTGCTGCGCGCTACATCAGATTTGAAATAGCTCACAGCGGTACGGTAGCTGTTTCTGAAGTTTCTGCTTACATTTGGGCGGACGTTGTTACTATTGAAGATACCGGCAAGGAAGACAACCAGGGCGTTGTATACACCGCTAACGTTGCAGCAGGTACGGCTTACGTAACAAACTACACCAATTCTTATTACACAACCGAAACTGTTCAAGGCGTTGGTATAACTCCTTGTACTGCATCCGGTAACGTGGACAATACCTCTTGGGTTATCGGTAAGGGCAGTGAAACTGAGGTTACCGTTAAGGCAGACTTCGTTTCCGCTTCTCGTACCAATCGCCCCGGTGAGGTTGTTTGGGATAAGAGATACGTTGTTATCCATAATACAGGTAACTATGGTGTGGGTGCAAACGCTTATGCAAACCATAGATATCAAACCTCGAACTCTGCTTGCGAATATTCCTCTTGGCATTACACCGTTGGTGCAGACGGTATTTATCAGGGCCTTCCCGATAATGAGGTTGGCTGGCACGCAAGCGGCGGGCACTACAGCCTTGGTAACTACAACGGCATAGGTATGGAAATATGCGTTGACGGTTTCCCCGGAAACTACAACAGCACCGCATGGACAAACTTCCTTAACAATACCTTCTATTTGAACTGCCGTCGTGCTGCTATGCTTACAGCAGAGCTTTGCATTAGATGGAATCTTGATCCCGGTGATTGTACTCTTGGTACTGCTGTTCGTCAGCACTTTGACACCGTTCAGTCCGGCGGTTACCAGAAGAACTGCCCCGAGCAGATGAGATACTGCAGAGCTGCCGGCACTTACACCCGTGATACCGGTGACCTTTGGGTTTACTTCAAGAACAAGGTTCAGGAATACTACAAGATGCTTAAGGGCGGCGGTTCTACTACCGTTACTAAGGAAGTTGCAAACCCCGTTACCAACGTTGAAATTCCGCAGTACGTTTACGTTAGCGGCTCCAACGCATACTGCAAGGTAACAGGCGTTGCTTCCTCCGCTTTTAAGGACAAGTCTAACCTCGTTTCCGTATATCTCCCCAACACCATTTCTTGGGGTACTCTTTCCAACGCATTTGATGCAAGCGGAAACCTTGCAAACATCAACGTATCTCCTACTAACACATTCATTTATTCCAATGGTGGCGTTCTTTACTCCTGCGCTGATAACAGCGTTATCGCTTCCCCCGCTAAGAACAGCGGTGCAGGCAACGCTAAGGCAGACCCTGTTGTATACGCTATCCCCAACTTCACGCTTGACGCTCCTTATGAAGGCAACTTTGAGGCAGACGTAAATAATCAGCGCTTTAGTGGCTTGGCAAAGGGTATCTCCGCTAAGGACCTCACCTCTATGTTCGTTGATGAAGTTTCAGTATACAACGCTGCAGGCGAAGCTATGGCAGACATCGATATAGTTGGTACAGGCTGCTATATGAAGTCTGAAGACGGCTACGATACTTGCGTTATAGTTATCAAGGGTGACATTGACGGTACCGGCGTTATCAACGCTACGGACTACGTTTCCATTTGCAGCTTCCTTAAGGGCGAAACACAGCTTACCGGCGCTTATTATGATGCTGCATCCGTATCCGGCTCCGGCGCAGTTTCTTCCGCAGACTGTATTGTAATGCGGAACATGATTAAAAACAGCTAATTAGCTTTTTCACCGCATGAAAGGGGGCAGGGGCTCGTTAGTATAACGAGCATCCACCGATTATTTTAATGACAAAACGTATTATTTCGGCATTATTATGTATTATCGTAATCAGCTTGGCGTTTGCCGTTCCCGCGTTTGCTGTAAGCGGGAATGATTTTGGAACAAAAATTGCTGATATCAAGCTGTATGCAGACGAGCAGGTTAAGATAGGTACAGAGTTTGAAGTTACCGTTTATATCGAGAATATTACGGCTGACAGCGGTATTCTTTCTAACGACTTGCCTTTGTATTACGATAAGGAAAAGATTTCCATCGTTTCAGTAGAAGCAATCTTCCCGCAGGCTTGGGGCGGCTTTGGCGATTTTTTAGGGCAAACCGTTCCAACCGAGTATCCGTATTATCTTCGCTCTGTGCCGGACACTTCCGATGTAATGACTAATCCTGTATATAGGATTACCAAGAGCAAAGAGATAGGCTATAAGGTTAAATTCAAGGCTAACAAGCTTGGTAATGCATTTGTTAGCGTTGAGGCGGATTCTGCAGGGCAGTATCCTATAATGCTTGTTTCGATAGTTGGTAACGATATCAACAATTACGGTGCAAACGGTATGAAGATAACCGTTGCCATCGTTGATGAGCTTGGCGGCGATATATCCGAGGATATAAGCGACGTTAGCGACGTTAGCGATGTTAGCGACGTTAGCGATGTTAGCGATGTTAGCGATGTTATAAGCACCGAAGAAAGCGAGGATATCAGCAGTAACGATAGCGCTGATACAACTACTTCTGTTGATACAGAGGTAAGCAGCGATACGTCTGCTGGCGATACTACCGCTGAAGAAAGCAAGGAAGAATCCGAGCTTGCAAGCAAAGAAAGCTCTGAAGCTCAAAGCAACGATACTTCCTCTGATGATGGTAACGATAAGGCTGATGACCCAAGCTCTATTTGGATATATATAGTTATAGCCATTATAGCTATAAGCGCAGTAATAGTGGGCGTGGTTATTTGGATGAATAAATCCAAGAAAGCCTAATCAGTTATAATGATGATTGTATAGCAAAGCGAAAGCGCTTTATAGTCCCTTTTGGGATTATAAAGTGCTTTTTGTTTGTGGAGTATAAAAAGGCGTTCGTTATTTTTAGCAAATTTTGTTTGTCTAACTTCTTTTTAATGTTTAAGTTGTACAATCTCCGATGAAAGGTGATTATTTATCGCCAAGGAGAATTAATAACGAAAACTGAAAGGGGTATATCAAATGAATAGTGCTAAACGCATTATAGGCATACTTTTATGCCTGGCTTTTATGGTTTCTATGCTTTCGGGCGTGGTATCCGTATCGGCTATTGACCTATCAAATATGTATCGCTTAGTTATCAGCGGTGCTTATGTAAAGGGCGTGCCCTCGGAAACAACGGTAGCAGATCTTATGGCGTCGCTTCATTCTTCTGCTACAATCAAAAATTCGGAAGGTACTCTTCTTTCCAAAACCGATACCGCTTATGTATGCTCAGGCTATACTCTGTGCTACCCAACGGTTGAGTATACGATAGTTGTATCAGGTGACATTGATAGTGACGGTGCTGTTAAAACAAACGATTATGCGGCACTTAAGCTTTCGTTTAAGGGCATCCCTTTAAACGAGCTTGCTACTGCGGCGGCAGACGTTAATATGGATGATATCGTTAATACGTCCGATTATATTTTGCTTGGCCGTCATATTAAATCGCAGTATGATATTAACGATTCGTTGCATTTAACCGATGATGAGAAGGCAAATATTGTTCCTGCGGCACCCGTTGTTGGCGATTTTGCAAACAGCGGCACAATACACTTTAACGGCTCTAAGGTAACCGTAACAGGCACGGGCGTTGAGGTTGTTGACAATTATGCGTACGTAACCGCATCGGGCGAATATACGGTAACGGGTACTTCATCAAACGCATATATCCGTGTAAACGCGCCTACCGAAGCTAAGGTTAAGCTAACGCTTTCCGGCACTTCTGTAAACAACAGCGCAGGCCCCGCAATATACTTTGAACAATGCAAGAAGGCGTACGTTGTTTTGGCAGACGGTACAACCAACACGCTAACCGATGGAACAACAACAACGCTTTCAGACAAGGGCGCTTTGTTTGCCAACGATACGCTTGAAATAAGCGGCGGCGGTACGCTAAAGGTTACGGGTAACAGACAGCACGCTATCAGCAGTGATGACGATATAATAATCGAAAGCGGTACCGTTGTTGTAACCAACGCGGTTAAGGATGCATTCCACGCTAACGACGATATCACCGTAAAGGGCGGTACAGTAACGGTACAAAACGCTGGCTCGGATGCTTTGGAAAGCGAAGCAACGGTTAATATAGCAGGCGGTACTTTGAACCTAACCTGTCCTGCGGGCAACGCATTAAAGGCAGCCACCGCGTATTCGGGTACGGGCGGCACTATCAACGTTTACAGCTCTGACAACGGCGTTAAGGGCGATAGCTCTGTTAATATATCCGGTGGTGACTATAATATCGTTTGCGCCAACAACGCTGTAAAGAGCGATTTGCTTGTTGATGTTTCCGGCGGTACGTTTAAGATCAACAGCTCTGCTGACGGTATTAAGTCCTATTCATTGGATACAACCGTAACAAGTGAAACTCGCGCAAGCTTTGCATATACCGCGCTTAACGGCAGCGTTGCCACAAGCGGCTGTTATGTATGGACAACGGGCACAATCTCCAACACCGCAACGTATTGGAACGTTGTTGTAGCAGAAAGCAACGGCGCGGGCGGATATATAGCAACGCAAGTGCTAAGCAGCGGTACGGCTAAAACCGTTAGCGTACCCAGCGGCGGCATACTTGTTATGGCGCATCAGGATAACGCAAGCTACTCCTCCTGCTGTCTTATCCAAGTTGGCGATATCATTTCCTATAACACTTCCACAAGCACGGTTACAGTTGCTACAGGCACAAACTACCTTGGCAACGTTAATATAACGGGTGGTAACTTCCACATAACCTGTGCAAACGATGCTATCCAAGCCGGTGAGGATTTGGTAATTAATAATACCGATAGTAAGCGCGTAACCAGCTCCGGTATAGCAACAAGCGGTAGCTATAACTTCTATATCGTTTCCGCAGGCGGCTACAGCACAAGCGTTGACAGCACGCTTGGCAGCTACAAGGCGATTAAAGCAGACGATACGGTTAGAATAACCAACGGCGCTATATACGCCTCCACCCCTGAAGACACTATAAGCTGTGACGATACTATCGTAATAGGCGGCGGTGCAATAACGGTAGCTTCGGGCAGGGACGGTATTGCGGCGGCAAACGCACTTAATATCACAGGCGGTAGCATAAATATAACCACAAAGGGCGGTTACTCCACAACGCTTTCAAGCAGCGATACCAATTCCTACAAGGGCTTAAAGGGCACAGGCTCTATCAACATTTCGGGTGGTACCTTTACTATCAGCACTCCGGACGATGCCGTTCATTCCAATGGCGCTTGCACTGTATCCGGCGGTACGTTCACTATTTACACGGGTGACGATGCTTTCCATTCCGATACAACGATGACCGTTTCGGGCGGTACGATAGACGTTAAGGCTTGCTACGAGGGTATTGAAGGCCTTAACATAAACATCACAGGTGGCAAAACCATTATCCAATCCAGCGATGACGGCGTAAACGCCGCAGGCGGTGCAGACGGTAGCGGCATGGGCGGTATGAGACCGGGCATGGGCGGTAGCATGAGTAGCAATACGTCCCAGTATTCGCTTAACATCAGCGGTGCTAACACCTTCCTTTGGATGAACACAAGGGGCGACGGCTTAGATTCCAACGGCTCGCTAACGGTAAGCGGCGGTACGGTTATAGTACAGCAAAGCGGCGGCGGTAACTCCGGCCTTGATGCCGATGGCACAAGGGCAATAAAGGGCGGCTTGGTAATTATAGTAGACGGCGGCGATATGGTAGAGCTTCCCAGCGCTTCCACACAGCCCGTAATCTCCTACAAGATGTCCTCAAGCGTTGCGGCAAACACCTTGCTTAATGTTCAGGATTCAAGCGGAAACACAATATTCACATATAAATCCACCGTATCTTATAGGCATATTACTGTTTCTTCTCCTTCGTTCAAAACCGGTTCAACCTACAAGATATACACGGGCGGCTCAACAACGGGCACGGCAAACAACGGCTTGTATACAGGCGGCACATACACCGCAGGTACGCTTAAAAAGACCGTAACCTTGTCAAGCACCGTTACTTCAACAAGCTGATAGTTTCTTCATATCGTTCCTTTCATAACCTTTTATAGCAGAAGGAGGTAGCAACGCTACCTCCTTCTGCTATATAAAAACGGCAAACTAATTGGGTCTGTATCAAATCATTCGATTTGATACAGACCCTTGCGATTTAAAATGTGATATGCTCCTTGCCGATAACAAGCTTTTTGGTATCAGGCTCGGAAGGCACGCTATACATATAGCTTTGCATAATGCCTTCCACGATGGAACGCAAGCCCCTGGCGCCCGTTTTTAGCTCGTAAGCTCTTTTTGCAATAAGCTCTGCCGCTTCGTCGGTAAACTCTAATTCAACGCCGTCAAGCGCAAATAAACGCTTATACTGCTTAAATAACGAGTTTTTAGGCTCTTTTAGTATGCGAACCAAAGCATCGGTATCCAAAGGCGTTAGGGAAGTGATAACGGGTATACGCCCAACAAGCTCGGGTATAATGCCGTACTTCACCAAATCGTGCGGTGTAACCTGCTTAAGAATATTGTTTTTTTCAAGCTTTCCGCTACCCAAGGTGCTGTTAAAGCCAACAAGCTGTTTGCCCATACGCTTTTCAATAACAGCCTCCAAGCCGTCAAAAGCACCGCCGCAGATAAACAGTATATTCTTTGTATCTATCTGTATAAACTCTTGGTTGGGGTGCTTTCTGCCGCCCTGCGGAGGAACGTTGGAAACGGTGCCCTCTATAATCTTAAGAAGCGCTTGCTGTACGCCCTCGCCCGAAACGTCACGCGTGATGGAACGGTTTTCGCTTCGCCTTGATATCTTGTCTATTTCATCAATATAGATGATACCAAATTCTGCTTTCTTAACGTCAAAATCAGCCGCCTGTATCAAACGCAAAAGGATGTTTTCAACGTCTTCACCAACATATCCTGCTTCGGTAAGCGTTGTAGCATCGGCAATAGCGAAAGGCACATCCAAAAACTTTGCAAGCGTTTGTGCAAGCATCGTTTTACCAACACCCGTAGGCCCTAACAAAAGCACGTTGCTTTTATCAAGCTCCGCCTCGTCCTCAGCATTGCCCCCAAGCTTTGGCTTTTTCTTTTCGCTATCCTGTAGAGCAAGTATGCGCTTGTAGTGGTTATACACAGAAACTGCAAGCGTGCGCTTTGCATCGTCCTGCCCGATAACGTATTTGTCCAAATGCTCCTTGATATCAACGGGCTTGGGCATAGATTTAAGGTCAAAGCCTAAACCGTTTGCCCTGTGCGCCGAGCGCGACATATAGGTTTCGTTAAACGCGTTATACACCGTGAAGGACGTATTAAGGCAATCCTCACAAATATAAACGTGTTGCTTTTCCAGTATAATATCAACAAGCGGTACGCCTGAAATGCCGCAAACCTCGCAACAGGTGTTTTCGTCCATCGTTGTTCTTATGCCACCGCTTTTGCGCTGTGATTTAGATTTATCAGCCATCTTATCTCTTTTCCAATACTTTATCAATTAATCCGTATTCAAGTGCCTGGTTGGCGGTAAGGAAGTTATCTCTATCTGTATCCTTTTCTATAACCTCCAAGGGCTGGCCTGTTGCTTTGGAAAGCAACAGGTTAAGCTTTTCCTTAGTTCTTTGCAGCCAAGCGGCGTGGATTCGCACGTCACTTGCTTGGCCGCGTGCGCCGCCAAGCGGTTGATGTATCATTATCTCGCTGTTGGGAAGGGCATAACGCTTACCCTTAGCACCTGCCGCAAGAAGAAAAGCACCCATGCTTGCCGCCATGCCTACACACATTGTAGATACATCGCATTTTATAAAATTCATAGTATCGTAGATAGCCATACCGGCAGTAACGCTGCCGCCGGGGCTGTTGATATACAAGAATATATCCTTTTCGGGATCCTGCGCTTCAAGATAAAGAAGCTGTGCTACCACAAGGGAAGCGGTAGTGTCATTAACCTCGTCTGAAAGAATAATTATTCTATCGTTAAGCAAACGAGAAAATATATCAAACGATCGTTCGCCGCGTTCGGTCGGCTCTACTACCATAGGAACTAATGCCATATGTTAAAACCCTTTCTGTAAAATTACTTTGCCACTGCGTTGTCCTTTATAAAGTCAACAGCCTTTCTAAGCACTATGTCCTCCGTTAACGTTTCTGCGGAGATGGTTGCCTTAACCTTTTCAAGCTCGGTCTTGTAGCCTTCAGCTATCTTGTTGTATTCGGCCTCAATATCTTCCTCGGTAGCGGTAATGCTTTCAGCCTTAACTACCTCGTTAAGCGCAAGCCTTATCTTAACCTGCCTTTCAGACTGGGGACGGAAGCTTTCACGAAGCTGCTCCATCGTTTGACCTGTGTACTGGAAGAACATTTCAAGGTTGCCGCCCTGCATTTGAAGCCTGTACTCATAATCTCTAACGTTCATATCAACCTCAGAGTCTATCATAGGTGCAGGGATATCAACCTCGGTATTGGCAAGAAGATCATCAAGCAAAGCTTCTTCATAAGCGTATTCAGCAGATTTTTGCTTTTTCGCTTCTATCTTTGCCTTGATATCAGCCTTATATTCATCAACGGTATCAAATTCGGATGCATCCTTAACGAAATCATCGTCAAAATCAGGAAGCTCTGTACGCTTGATCTCGTGAAGAACTATCTTAAACACGCTTTCCTTGCCTGCAAGGTTCTCAGCGCCGTATTCTGCGGGGAAGGTAACGGTTATATCAAAGCTGTCACCAACGTTTTTGCCAACTATCTGTTCTTCAAAGCCGGGGATAAAGCTGCCGGAGCCAAGCTTAAGGGGATACTTTTCGCCCTTGCCGCCTTCGAAAGCAACACCGTCTACAAAGCCTTCAAAGTCTATAATAACCTCGTCACCGTCGATAGCGGTGCCCTCTGTAAGCGTGCTAACGCGTGCAAGGCGCTTTCTTGCAGCTTCTATTTCAGCCTCAACCTCGCTGTCTTCAACAACAACGGCTTCCTTTTCAGCTCTAAGCTCTTTATACTTCTTAACGTTTACCTCAGGCTTAACGTAAACCTTCGCCTTAAGAGTAACACCGTTTTCATCAATAGTGTCAAGCTCAACCTCAGGTCTGGAAACAACGTCTATGCCCGATTCCTCAAGAGCCTTTTCGTAATATTCGGGGAACAAAGCATCCAAAGCATCGCTGTAGAAGAAGGATTCACCATACAGCTTTTCAATAATGTGCTTGGGGGCCTTACCGCGCCTAAAGCCGGGAACGGTTATCTTAGAAGCCTGCTTGCGGTAAACCTTCATAACCTCTTTATCAAATTCATCCTTAGGGATCTGAAGAGTAAGCTCCTTAACGTTCTTCTCAAGATCCTTAATCTCTTTCAAACTCATTCTAAAAACCTCCATAATATTCCTTTTAGTCTATCATTATTATTTTATACATTTTTCAAAAAATGTCAACCGCTAAAATTAATATATAGTGTTTTTAGGTCTATTTTCAGCAAAAAAATAATAATAAGTATTGAAAAGACTGATAAGTTTGGATATAATATATATGTATTATGTAAATAAGGTGATACTATGGCAAAGTATGATAATATAAACACATCGGGTGAGGAATTTATTCTTCGCGCTGTTCCTTCAGAAAACGCAGCCCCCGTGCAAGAAGCCGCACCTACGCAAACAAAGCCCTTCAAAACCGAAAAAGGCTTGGGCTTTGAAGAATCGGTAAACAGCTTTTCTTCCAAGGACGCGGCAAAAGGGCGCAAAAAGAAAAAGCGTAGTCTTGGCGTAAACGGCATTGTTCGTATGCTGGCGGTTTGCATTTGCATAGGCATTTTTACTTTCTCCATTTTCAAGATGGGCGAAAGGTTTACGGACCTTAATGCGGCGCAAAAGTATTATGACAGCCTTAATAATATCGAGAACGATTCCGTTGTATCGCACCCAAAGCAGGTGCGCCGCGTGCCAAGCAGTAAGGATTTGCTTGCTTTTTTAGGCAGCGATGAGGGCGGTATAGAGTTTCTTGATACACAAACGCAAAATTACTATGAAGCCGTAAGGGATAAGGTTATTAAAGAGAATGCCCTTAATTCGGACTGTATAGGGTGGATATACGTTTCCGGCACGAAAATAGACTATCCTATAATGAAAACCGATAATAACGATTATTATTTAAATCATCGGTCGGATAGGTCGAAAAGTGACGCAGGTGCTATTTTTGCGGATTGCCGCTTGTCTGATGACTACGATAAGAATATGAACACCGTTATTTACGGGCATTGTATGACAAATGGAACTATGTTCCGCGGCATAAAGCTGTTTTTTGACAGCGAGTACAGATACAGCAAGGCGCAGGAGCTGGAGATTACCGTTGTAACCTTGGATGGGGTTTACGTTTACGAGTATTTTTCCGGCTATCGTGCAGAGGGCAGTAGGTTTATAAGCCGCTATACGGATAACGGCAAAAATGATGCGTATTACAACTTCTTGAAAAATATAAGAGCGTTAAACACCATACCCAAAAATGTTGGCTATAACGCTAAATCAAAGATTGTAACGCTTGTAACCTGTACCAACGTGCCCTCTAAGCCCGATGAAAGATACGTGCTGCACGGTATTTTGGCAGAGCATTTTACTTTTGAATAACAGCGCATGCGAATAATAAAACGCCGCCGATGGCATTGCCGTCGGCGGCGTTGTTGATTTAATTATTCTTCAAGGCTTTCTATGTACTTAATAACGTCACCAACAGTTAGAAGGTGCGGAAGCTCTGCTTCGTCAAATTCAATATTAAAGGTATCCTCGCAAAGCACAACAAGGTCTGCAAGCTCCAAGGAGTTAAAGCCCAAATCGTTTACAAAAGAAGCTTCGGGCGTGATGTCCTTAGGGTCAATGCTCATTTCTTCAACTAATAAATCTTTAAATTTTTCAAACATAATAAATACCGATAGCGGCACAAGCAATACGTTTTGTGCTTCGCTATATCCTTTCTGAAAATGTAAATGTGTTAAAGCGTATGACGCTTGATTTTTTGAGAAGACGTTTTTTCAAAATCCGTTTTTCTTATTTCTATATTTCGTATCTGCTTAAAGGAGGGAAGCGCATTGTTAATTGTTGCAACCTTTTCTTTAACAAAGGCTTGCATTTCGTCATCGCCAAGCTGCAAAACCTCATCAACAGGCAAAATAATAGCGGTAATAACAGGCTCATCAAGGTCGTTATTCCTTGCGATAACCGCACAATCCTTAACGCAATCAAGGCGCATAAGGTATTCTTCTATCTCCTCGGGATAAACATTTTTGCCGTTGGAAAGAATTATAAGGTTCTTTTTACGGCCGGACATATACAAATAACCGTCCTCGTCCAAATACCCGATATCGCCCGTGCGGAAGAACCCGTCCTGCGTGAAAACCTCTTTTGTAGCTTCGGGGTTTTGGTAATACCCAAGCATAACGTTAGAGCCTCTAACGGCAATCTCGCCATGCTCGTAAGCAGCAGCGCGTGCTTCGCGCCCGTTTACCTTCTTTAAAATCTTTATCTCACAGCACTTAACGGGGTAGCCTATGGATTCCTTCTTAACCTTTGTAAAGGGATTAACCGCAACTAAAGGAGAGCATTCTGTAATTCCGTAGCCCTGGTAAACGGTGATACCAAACTCTTCAAACCTTTTAACAAGCTCAGGGTCAAGCGCGGCACCGCCGCAAACGATGCTTTTCATTTTGCCGCCTAATGCGTTGATAACCTCGGAGAAAAGCTGGCGGCGCAAATCAACCTTAACCTTTCTAAGCCCGCCCGTGATTTTAACGGCGGCAGAAAAGGTTTTTTCCTTGCCTTTTTTCTTAATCTCGTCAGTTATGCGCTTATACATGGTTTGCACAAACAACGGTACAACAACCATTGCGGTAGGCTGAAAACGCTTAAGGTTACGCATAACGTATTTAATGCTGTTGTTGATACAGATAGTTGCACCAACGGTTAATACAGCAATTTGTATTGTCGTTTCATAGGTGTGGTGCATAGGCAACACGGACAACAACACGTCCTTAGTTGAATAAGGAGTGATGTTTGCACAGCAAGCCGCACAGGAAAGAATGTTGTGCTGAGAAAGCATAACGCCTTTGCTGGTGCCCGTAGTGCCGCTGGTGTAAATAATGGCGCAAAGGTCATCCACGTTATAAGTGATGTTGTAAATGCCCATATAGCCGATAGAAAGCAGATGGGCGCCGTATGCTATAAGTGCGTATATGTTCAGGTTCTTCTCTTCGGCAATGGTTTCATAGCTGCCATCGTAAGGGATGAACGCGTTTTGGTCTATATCAATAACGTGTTTAGCCTGCAAGCAATCAAGCTGTGTGCCAAGCTTCTTTTTACAAGCGGGCGTTATAAACACCGCTTCACACTCGGAAACGTTTGCAAAGCTAACAATTTGGTCGGGCATAAGCTCCTTATCGATAGGAACGATAACCGCACTTGCGCAAATCGTTGCAATGTAAACCTGAAGCCATTCGGGGCAGGATTCAGCCACAAGGGCAATTTTTTTATTCTTTAAGCCTAAAGCATATATAGCAGTTGCTAAATTAATAACGTTATCACTGAACTGTTTATAAGAAAGCTCACGCACCTCGTCTTTGTTGACAAGATATTTGTACAGCGTTTTGTCCCCAATTTTAGAGGTGTACGCTATAAGTGCGCGAAAATCCTGAAAACAAGGATACCTATCCTTAGGGTAAAAGCCTTTCAAACAAAAACCTCCTATATTAATCTCATATACATTATAACTAAAAACACAAAAAAGTCAATACTTTTAAAGCATACTGCAAATAAGTGCTTGGCAAACGCTTTGTTTGGTGTATAAAAAAGGCAATAACGGAAAAAATACCAAGGGGAGGGCAGATGATGAACAACGAAAGCTATAAGAAATATGCAACGGACAGAGCAAAGCGAACGGTAAGCTTTCTTAACTGCATTAAGGCGTTTGCCGTTGGCGGGCTTATATGCTGCTTGGGGCAGGCGTTATCAGAGCTTTACGCACAGCTTGGCGCGGATGAGAAAACGGCAGGAACGCTGGTATCGGTTAGCCTTATATTTATCGGTGGGCTGTTAACGGGAATAGGCGTTTTTGATAAGATCGGCAAATTTGCAGGTGCAGGCACGCTTGTGCCGATAACGGGCTTTGCAAACGCAATAGCGGCCCCTGCGATAGAAAATAAAACCGAAGGTCTTATAAACGGAGTATGCACCAAAATGTTTGTAATAGCAGGCCCTGTGATAGTTTTCGGTACGCTTGCCAGCACCGTATACGGTGTTATATATTATATTGTGTCCAAGGGGTTTTAAATGAGGGAAATCATAAAATTTAACGAGATATATGTAAAAACTCAAGCATCCGTGGTAGGAAAAACGGAAGCAAACGGCCCGCTTAAAGCTTATTTCGATATGTGCGAAAGGGACGAGTATTTCGGTACGGACACGTGGGAGAAGGCAGAAAGCGAAATGGCACACCGCACGCTTAATTTGTTGCTTGGTAAGGCAAAGCTTAGCCCAGAGCAGCTGGAGCTTATCTGCGGCGGTGATTTGCTGAACCAATGCGTGGCAAGCAGCTACGGTGTAAAAGAGCTTGGAGTTCCGTTTTTGGGGCTGTACGGTGCTTGCAGTACTTTTTCGGAGGCAGTAATTTGCGGAAGCACGTTTATACATTCGGGCGGTGTTGAAAACGCGGTTGCCTTTGCCAGCTCGCACTTTTGCTCGGCAGAGAAGCAGTACCGTTTTCCGCTGGAGTACGGCGGTCAGCGCACACCAACGGCGCAAAACACAGTAACAGGCTGCGGCGCGGTATTGCTTGGCAAAGAAAAAAGCCCCATCAAGGTAGAAAACGCGATGATAGGGCGAATAGTGGATGCGGGCATAACGGACGTAAACAATATGGGCGCGGCAATGGCAAAATCTGCGGCTGATACGCTAACGCGGTATTTCAGTAAATCACCGCTAACACCCTCTGACTTTGACGTTATAGCAACGGGTGACCTTGGCAGAGAGGGCTACGAGATATGCTGTGAGCTTTTAAAGGACAGCCTGCCCGAGCTTGCGGATAAGTACACGGATTGTGGTATGCTGATATACGACCTTGAGGGGCAGGACGTGCATTGCGGCGGTTCGGGCTGTGGCTGTAGTGCGGTTGTAACAACGGGGTATTTTTTTGACAAGCTGTATAAGGGCGAGGCTAATAATATACTGCTTCTGTCAACGGGTGCACTTATGAACCCAAACACCGTTTTTCAAGGGCAAAGCATATCGGGTATAGCACACGCGGTGCATTTTAAGAGGGGGTAGCGCTTTATGTTGGATTACGTGCGCGTTTTTCTGGTAGGCGGCGTTATATGTCTGATAGCACAGATATTTATAGATAAAACCGCAGTAACGGGTGCAAAAATATTGGTGTCTTACGTTGTGGCAGGCGTGGCACTAACGGGCGTTGGTTTTTATAAGCACGTGGTAGATTTTGGCGGCGCGGGCGCAACCGTTCCCATAATAGGCTTTGGCTATACGCTTGCCGAAGCCACGAAAACCGCCGTTGACGAAAAAGGCTTGCTTGGCGCATTAACGGGCGGGCTAACGGGTACGGCGGCAGGTATAACCGCGGCTGTGGTGTTCGCTTTTATATGGGCGCTGATTTTTAAAAGCAGGCAGAAATAAATGGTGAAAACGACCAGGGGCTGTTTCAAATCGAAACGATTTGGAACAGCCCCCTCGGCTTTCATATAAACACAAACGCTAAATATACTCCCTCGCGTTTCGGTCGATTCGTGAATCGACCCTACATATCGCAACAAGGCTCGGTTTAAAAAGCAAAACGTAGCACTTAAGTTGTAGTACATCGTTAATATTAAAACTTTATTTCGGGATATAGGTGTTTAAGCTTAACGCGAGCATTGTCGGTAGTGAAGTGCCAAGAAATTCCTTTTTGAGCAGAATTGCGAGTTCTATGCCAAGTAGAAAGAATAAC
>JAZNUB010000075.1:0-20948 GCA_045592105.1 Eubacteriales bacterium
GGGGCTGTCTCAAATTGAAATTTTGAGATAAAACCATATACAAAAGTAACAAAAAAATCAAGGGCAGTCAAATAACGCCCTTGATTTTTTGTTAAGGTTGCACATAGCGTTCACAATTTGTTAATGCTATGAGACAGCCCCCAGAATTTTTTTGTTTTTAAATATTAGTTACTGCGCCCATAAACAACGGCATACCCGTTTCGGTATCTATGATTGCGTAAACAAATGGGTGGTTAAGCCATAGGCTGTAGCCTGTATACACGCAATCGCTCTCAGCGAGAACGCTTGTTACGGCGGCGGCTCTTGTGCCAAGCTCTGATACCTCTATAAAAGTATTCTGCGTTACAGAGCTAACGTAAATATTTCCGTTTGCGCTTTTGCCAAGCCCTTGCAGGTTTGCTTTCCCCGACTCAAAAACGTCGGTTATGCCCTGCTCTTTAAGCGTGGGTTTAAGATCAATAGTGGTTTCTGCCTTAAATTTAGGCATATGCAGCTTTAATCCACCGTTCTTAACGCTGTTTATCGCCTGCATAAAGCCCTTGCCGTCAAGCGTGGCTATATATTCGTCCAGCGTGATGCCTTCGTTTGGCATAAGCGCAACAAAGCTGTATTTGCCGCCCTTATAGTCCTTTATCATGCCCGTGGCGTTGCTTGTTTCTATATACTTGCTTTCGTACAAGAAATCCATAAACGGCACTTTGGATGTCGCCCCGTCTGCGTGGTAAAAAGTGCCATCGTTGCATACATCGGCGGTATTCACCCACTCTGCATCAAAGCACAAAGCGTTTAAAATCTGCATAACCACGTTAGGGGAGTATTCATCAACAATCCTCTCTATCATCCCGTCGGTCTTTTCCTTTGCCCAAGCGTTTACCTCGTCTACAGTTTGGGCGTCAAACTTTGCCTTGTATAAATCGGTATCGTAGTAGTTGGCGTTGGTTTGAAGAAATTCGGGCACTACATAGAAGTCTTCACTATCCTTTATCCACACAGAGTTTGCCACCTTAAACTGCTCTCCGCCCTCTTGTAAATACGCCGTGAGGTAGTGCATATATTGGTTTAGCGTATCGGCATCCATACCGCCCAGCGCCGCTTCTATCTGCGCCTGGGTTTCACCCTTTGCGCCGTTGTTAAGCATGGCAAGCGCATATACAACCGAAAGAGGCGACACCATTGCGTTATCTCCGTTTGCGTGTGCATCCTTGAACAGCTTCATACCAAAATCGGCATAGTTGTTTAAAAACAATTCGTCTACTGCCTTTTTCTCGGCGTTTACGGGGGTTACCCCCTCCATCAAATTCGCGCTGAGCGTACTTAAAGGCAGATATCCGCCCTCGGCGGGATCAAAAGACGGCTCCCCGCTGCTACTGTTATCAAGCACCTGCGGCACGGTGCTGTTTCCACCCTTAAACGGGTTAAATACAAAGCCCAAGCATAAAGCCACCACCAAAACGGCAGATATGCCGCCTATAACAGCCGACCTTTTTCTTCTGTTTGCTTTTATCTCCGTTTTGCTTTTTACGTTGATGCCTTCCATTATCTCTTCAAAGCTTCTTCTCATACAGAACACTCTCCTTTACATAAGCTTTTCCTTAAGCAACGCCTTTGCCCTGTGCAAAAGGTTTGCTATCTGTTTTTCATTTTTGCCCAAAACACTTGCCGCTTGCTTATAGCTTTGCCCCTCGAAATACACAAGATGCACAGCCGCCTTCATATCATCGGGCAGCGCGTTTACGGCACGGCTTAGTGTGCGCTTTTCCTCGTTGGCTATAACGGCTTCCTCTAATAGGTTCAGCTCGTCCGCCTCTGCCCCCGTAAGCTCGGTAAACACTATTTTTCCGCGCTTTCGCAGATAATCGATAGCTCTGGTCCTGCCCAGCGTGAACAGATACGTTTTAAGCGAGGCTTTAAAATTGTACCGTTTGGGATGCGCTAAAAGATACGCAAACGCATCCATTGCCAAATCCTCGGCAACGTAAACGTCGTGCACGTAGCGGTTGATGAAAAACACAAGGCTGTCCAGATAAAGGCGCACCACATCCTCAAAAGCGGCACGGTCGCCCTCTAAATATCGGCGGTAGCTACTTTCACCGTTATCCATTATCTGCACCTCCTTTGTCCTTACACCTATTATACGAATGAAAAAGCAAATGTACTTATTTTTTATCCGATAAATAGCGGCAGAGAAAAACCAATCTCTCTGCCGCTACTTATATTACAGCTCTTTCTTTTTGAAGAAAACAATAGAAATATACCAGGATAAAGCGTAGGCTAAGATGCAAACCGCGGCAATTACAGCTATGATTATAGCCGGGTCAAGCCGGATTATAGCCTGTTTGTTTATCAATTTTGAAAATGCCACGCTGGCTCCGCTAACAGCGCCGACAGCGAAACAATATACAAGCCTTCCTTTTTCTGCGCCAAGCTTGAATATAAACGGCAAGGTTACGGAGGGTGTAAGCGTTGATACAATCAACATCAAAAGTGTAATAATAACAAACTGTAAAAGCGAAAAGTTACCATCAATGCTTGTTCTTACGGCAAGTGCGCCCATTGTTAATATAAAGGTTGCAAGCTGCATAATTAAGCCTATCAAGTATTTAACGGAAACAAGCTGTGCTTTTGTATACGGCAACGTACTGCTGTATTGCATCCACTTACTGCGCTCATCATAGCTTATAAGCGTTAGCGGTATCATCCCGCAAAAAACGCAAGCAAAAAAAGCAAAGAACATATTACCGCTAAAAAATGCGCCTGCCACCAAGCTAAAGATAATCAAAAAATATGCTTTGCAATATTTCTTGGTTAAATACCAATCCTTTAACAAAAGCCCTTTCATACTATATTGCCTCCTTAACCATAAATACAAATAATTCTTCAATACTGATGCGCCCCACAGCAACGCCCGCAGGCATCAAATCCCTAAGCACCATTGCCTCGGCACCGTAAGGGTTTTCCTTTATATGCTTAATTGCCTCTTTGGGAAGCTTTTGCAGCTCTTCCGCGGTGCAATGAACCAGCCCATATTCAGAAAGCAGCCCATCCTTCTCCTCACAAAGCATAAGCTTTCCTTTATGAAGAAATGCGATGTAATCGCACAGCTTCTCAAGGTCGCTAACGATATGCGATGATATAAGGATGGAATGGTTTTCGTCCCTTGTGAAGTCGCTTAACATCTCCAGCACTTCATCACGAACCACAGGGTCAAGCCCTGCCGTTGCCTCGTCTAAAATAAGAAGCTTTGCGTTATGGGATAGCGCTATGGCGATACCAAGCTTCATTTTCATACCGCGCGAAAGCTCTTCAAACGCCTTATTATCAGGCAGGGCAAATTTTTCTACCAAACGGCAGTATTCGGCATCATCCCAATTTTTAAAGGTGTTTTTCATCACCTTGCCAACTTGTTTTACCGTTAGGCACACGGGGATGCCTACCTCATCCATCACAACGCCGATATCCTCTTTGGATAGCTTGGTGCTGTTACCATTGTCCCTCCCAAGCACGGTAATCGTTCCGTTATCCTTGTGCAGCATACCAAGTATAAGCTTAATGGTGGTGCTTTTCCCTGCCCCGTTTTCACCAATCAAGCCCATAATGCACCCGCTTGGAAGTGTTAAGTTCAAATTATCCAGCGTGAAGCCCGAATATGTTTTTGTAAGGTTTTTAATTTCAAGTGCGTTCATTATTGTTCCTCCAAGCTGAAAGCAACCATTTCTATAATATCCTGCTTGCTTAAATTACAGGTTGTTGCAAGCCTAACTATCTCATCAATATGCTCTTCTATCTTTTTCAAATTCTCTTCCCTAAGCAGCTCCACGTTCTTGGGCGCAACGTAGCACCCCTTAGCGGGAAGCGTGTATATAAAGCCCTCTTTTTCAAGCTCTTCATACGCTCGCTTAGTTGTTATAAAGCTGATACGCAAATCCTTTGCAAGCCCACGAATGGAAGGCAGCATTTCATCCGCCTTCAACGCCCCGCTGATAATCTGGCTTTTGATCTGTGAATATATTTGATCATAGATTGGCAACCCGCTTTTGTTGTCGATTAGTATGTTCACGTCATCACCTCTGTCTATACTGTATATGTTCATTATATACAGTTTTCTCCGTTTGTCAATAGTTTTTTTAAAAAAATCAAAAAAATAAAAACGGCAAGTATTTCTACCTGCCGCCATTGTTGTGCGCTATGCGTTTTATTGCTGTGATAACAGCCTTTCCTGCTCCTCCTTAACCATTTTGGTTATCCAAGAGCCTTCTTCTGCTTGTTGGGCATCAAGCTGGGTATCGCCTATGACAGATTCATCTGCAAAGCTATCAAATTCCTTTTGCTTTCCCGATAGTATCTCAAGCATTCGCTCGTCTATGGTGTCATCCGCCAACAGCCTGTGTACGATAACATCCCGTGTTTGCCCCATCCTGTACGCCCTTGAAATAGCCTGGTTTTCGATAGCGGGGGTAAGCTGAGGCTCACAAAAAACAACAACGCTTGCCGCTTGAATATTAAGCCCCGTTCCGCCCGCTTGCACTTGGCTTACAAGCACCGCGCCCGGATTTGCTTTATTAAACTCGTCCACTATCTCCTGCCTTCTTGCAGGGCTGATATCGCCCGATATCGTTTCAAGGCACGCATCGCCCAAAAGGCTACGCACCTTTTCAAGCGTGTTTCTGAAGAACGAAAAGACTATCAGCTTTCTTCCCTGCTCTGCCGCGCTTTCCCATATTTCTTTAAGGCGCATCGCTTTGGAGGAATCCTCAAGCCTTGCCACCTGCCACGATACCTGACGGATAGCCATAAGGTTGCCGCTTACTACGGCATCGCGGTATATAGCCTTCTCGGCATCGCCAAGAACGCACCACTGCTCTTTTTCCGTAAGCTCAGGCAGCTCCTTTAAAACCTCGTCCCGCGTGCGGCGCAAGTAAACGGGGGCTATCTCTTGCCTAAACTGCTCTGCCGTTGAAATGCTTTTAACCTTTTCAAGCTTTTCATAAACGGCAGGCTGTAAGCATTTAACGAGAAAGCACATCTCGTCCACACGGTTTACAAGCGGAGTGCCGGACATATACAGCACGCTTTCCGATTTTTGAAGCAAGGGCTGCATTGCTTTTGTTCTTAGCGCTTCGGGGTTTTTAACGTAATGCGCTTCGTCAACAACAAGCATATCAAAGGTGAAACGTTCGGGAAGCGCAAAGCGGCTTATAGATTCAAAGGTGGTAACGGCAACGTCGCCGTTAGCGCGCCAGTTATACAGCGCTTCCTCGTCTGCACCGTGTACCTTCGTTACCGCAAGGCTTGAATGCTTTTCTATCTCCCTGCACCAGTTTATAAGCACGCTTGCAGGGCAAACAACCATAAAATGATGCTTGCCGTCCGCCTTTAATGCCGCCATTGCCGCAATAGCCTGTATGGTTTTGCCAAGCCCCATCTCATCGCCCAACAGCGTGCGCTTTTGATGAACGGCGTATTTAACGCCGAAGGTTTGGTAGCTACGCAAGGTTGCTTTCATATATTTCAGGTCGATAGGATGCGCCTCTATTTCTTTAATCAGCTCTGCGGAAAGCCCCGTTTGCGGCGTGCTTGCGGTGTTGATATGCTTGCAGTACTTTTCCAGCGCGGAGTAGTACAAAACCGAATTTTCACGAAAATGTGCGCGCCGTTCGGTTATATCCGCCGCGTCTGCCGACGTATATTTATCGTAAACGCTTCCCTCTCCAAACCGTTCGCCAATAAAGCTTTCAAGGGCTGATACCGCGCTGTTTGTGTTTTCCTTGCTTTTCTTTGATGCAAAGAACCATCTAATGCCCGACGTTGCGGCTTTTGCTTCGTCCGTTAGCTTAACGATGGTTTTATGGCTATCGTTAAACAAAGCCTTCATCTCTGCCCTTAAAGAATCGTGTATTACAAGCACGTACAGGGCGGAAAGCAAAGCATCGTCCGTTTTGGTAGGTGTATCTGCATTTATGCGAAGCGATAGCTTTTGCCTTGTGTTTTCTACTATTTGCTTTGTTGTTTCGTGTATTTTTTGCGCGCCCTGCGCCCCTATACCGCTGATAGCCTCTATTTGATAATAGGACATTTTTGATAGCTGATATATGTTATTTATACCCACGTTTCTTAAATAAGAAATGCGTATACCCTGCTTCCCTTGCGTAAGTATATCAATATCCAGCCCCTCAAGCTCTGCTTTAAACTTGTACGAATAAAAAGCATCGGCAGCTTGGCGTACCGCGGCAAGCTCTTTGCTTTGCGAGTGTATGGATGCGTTTAACGTGCTGTCTATGTTAAGTGCTTGCTTAATAAGGCTTTTATTGTCCCCAAAATTCGGTTTAGTGCTCATAACAAACCCTTCGTTATTATTTTTCTTGCAATTTTTAAAATATAAGTATATTATAGCATTAATAAATAATATTTCAATATAGTTTTGAATATCAGACATTATTTTGGGGTTGCACTTTTAGCAGAAATATAATATAATAATTTTATAAACCGATATCAAAGGAGTGATACTTTTGGCAGAAATGCAATATAAATGCCCGTGCTGTGGCGGTCAGATAGAGTTTGACAGTGCCACGCAAAATATGAAGTGCCCGTATTGCGATACGGAATACGAGGTTGAAACCCTAAAGTCTTATGACGATGTGCTAAACGCCGAGCAAAGCGACAAAATGGATTGGGACGTAAGCGCAGGCAGCGAATGGTCTGAGGGCGAAACTGACGGTATGCGCGTTTACGTTTGTAACTCCTGCGGCGGCGAAATAGTGGCGGACGAAACAACTGCCGCAACGGCTTGCCCATTCTGTGATAACCCCGTTGTTATGATGGGGCAGTTTACAGGCGCGCTAAAGCCCGATTACGTTATCCCCTTTAAGCTGGATAAGGAAGCCGCAAAGAAAGCACTTAAAAAGCACTACGAGGGTAAGCGTTTACTTCCCAAGGTGTTCAAGAACGAAAACCATATAGACGAGGTAAAGGGCGTTTACGTTCCGTTTTGGCTGTTTGACGCAAATGCGGATGCCAACGTGCGCTACAAGGCAACGAAGATACGCAGATGGAGCAGCGGGAACTACGATTATACGGAAACCAACTTTTTTTCTGTGCTTCGTGCAGGCAGCTTAGGCTTTGAGAGAGTACCTGTGGACGGCTCTACTAAAATAGCAGACGATTTGATGGAATCTATCGAGCCCTTTGATTTTAAGGACGCTGTTGATTTCCAAACCGCATATCTATCGGGCTACCTTGCCGATAAATACGATGTTGATTCTGCCGCAAGCATTGAAAGAGCAAACGTCAGAATAAAAACAAGCACGGAAAGCACGTTTTTATCAACGGTTAAGGGCTATACAACGGTAACCCCAGAGCATACGAGCATACAACTGCAAAACAGCAAGGCTAAGTATGCGCTGTACCCCGTTTGGTTGCTTAACACAACGTGGAAGGGGCAAAAGTACACCTTTGCTATGAACGGTCAAACGGGCAAGCTTGTTGGCGATTTGCCTTTGGACAAGGGCGCGTATAACAGATGGCTGTTTGGCTTAACGGGCGCGATAAGCGCGGCGACGTTTGCTGCATCGTTTATATTGTGGTTACTGTAAGGAGGTGTGCGCTGTGAAAAGAAGAATAGTTGCTATACTTGCGGTATTTATAATGTGTGCTTTGTGCACGGTAACGGCTTTTGCGGCAGGCACACCGGCGCGCGTGGTTGACGAGGCGGACGTTTTAACAGCCGGCGAAGAGCAAGCCTTGAAAACAAAGCTTGATAATCTAAGCGAAAAGCATAAGGTGGACTTTGTGGTTGTAACCGTGGAAAGCCTTGGCGGTGAGGACTGCGGTGATTTTACTGCTGATTACTTTATTGATAACGGCTACGGGCAGGGCGCGGATAAAGACGGCGTTATGCTGCTTTTCAGCGCCGAGGTTGTGGACGGCGGCAGAGATTACTACATATATTACAGCGGCATTGGATTTGACGCGATAAACAACGAGGTTGAAGACGTTAAGGATGCAATAGTAGGCTACCTTAGAAACGACGATTTTGTTGAAGCCTTCAACACCTTTGCAGATGAGTGCGACAGCTTGATTGATATAGAAATAAACGGCGAGCCTTTTGCGTTCTTTAAAAGCCTTCTTATATCCGTTGCTATCGGCTTTGGTGTATCGTTTGTTTCTGTAACAGTTATGAAAAGCAAGCTTAAATCCGTTCGTATGCAAAAGGGTGCCACTAATTACGTTAAAGCGGGCAGCCTTAATATAACCAACTCGCGCGATATATTCTTGTATCGTTCCGTAACAAAAAGGGCAAGGCCTAAGAGCAATTCGGGCGGTGGCTCACGCAGCAGCGGTGGTTCGCGCAGCGGCGGCTCCGGCGGCAAGTGCTAATTAAATAGTATTAATGGGCTTTTTTGAATCAATTCCATGATGTGACCCCAAGGATATAACTCTTACCCACGGCGGCTCTGTTCTCTTTTACTTCACCCCCGAGGTTGACGGTACGTACTCATTTTACACTACGGACAATTACGGAGATACCTACGGATATATCCTTACGGCTGACGGCGAGGTCCTTTGCGAAGACAATAACAGCGGCATGAACGGAAACTTCAACGTGTGTTGTGAGATGACCGCCGGCACTTTATATTTGCTTAAGGCAAATCTCGTAAACTACTGCATATCGGGCAGCTTCAAAGCAAAAATAGCGCTTCTTAACGAAAACGGTAACGCCGTTCACTCTTCCCCCGAATACACGCACGACCATGTCGAGCACAGCAGTACTTGCAACCTTTGCGGAGAAACCGTAACGGAAGAGCATATTTTTGACGACAACGACCTTTGCATTTGCGGCTATTCCCACGTCCACGAGAGCGATGATTTTAATAAAGACAGCATCTATCATTGGGGCGAATGCTCCACCTGCGGGCAGTACGTTAGTGAACCGCACAGATATAACAGCGAAGGCGTTTGTAAAATATGCGGTTTTGTGTGGCACGAATGTGTAGTTGACGAATGGGAAGTGTACGAAGGCTACCACTACGGCCGCTGCACAATCTGCAAATTCTACACGAGCGAGAACCACGTATATGGAGAAAACGGCAAATGTGAATGCGGCTATTTCGAGCACGAGCATATAAAAGGCGACATTGTATACAATAACGAGGAGCACTTTCATGCCTGCTCTATATGCGGTGTGGGAGTTTACGGTTACTTTGAGCATGAGTATGACGAAAACGGCAAATGCGAATGCGGTCGCGAAAGGCTTAATGGTGTATGTATAGGCGATGAATGGATTAACGATGGCGATTATCTTACCGAAAGCGGCGAGATAGTTACCACAAAGCCCAACGGCGGCTACGCCCACCTATACGATGGTGTGTTAACCCTTCACAATTTTAACTACGAAGGACTTAACACCGATGAAGCAATTAACCCCAGCCTTGTTTACTCTGAAATGGATATTACACTCCTGCTTGAGGGCGCTAACAAGCTATACTGCCCCGACGGCGACGGCATCAACGTTACGTATGCATCGCTTACCGTAAAGGGCAACGGAAGCCTTGAGGTAGCTGCAGACAACGACCGCGACGGTATCGAGGTTTTCAATGGCAACCTTACCGTTGAAAGCGGCATATTGAAAATAGCTTCTACCGACCACGGTATAGAGGTAAACGGCAACACAACCATAAACGGCGGCTACTTCTACATCGAAGCAGGCGACGACGGTTTGGACCTGTCATACACCAACATAATTAACGGCGGCACGTTCTATATATCGGCAGAAGACAACGGTATTGACAGCGACGATACCCTAACTATATACGATGGAGACTTTTACATCATAACCAATGACGATAACGGTCTTGAAGCAACCGACGAGCTTAAGATATACGGCGGGTATTACGAGCTTGATACTCATACCGAGTGTATCAACTCCGTAGACAACACCGTTTACATCTATGGCGGTACCTTTGTATTTAATGTGGTCAGTGCGGATTGTGCAATTAAAGCATACATGGATATCATTTTGGCAGAGGGCTTAACAGGCTACAAGGTATTGCATGACCAATCCGACTACGCTGTGCTGGCTTATGAAAACGAAGATGTATTGCAGAACGGCATACTCAAATTCGACGATAATGCAAAAACCCAGTTGCAAAACGCTTGGGTGGCTTTCCCCGACGAGCCTATTTGCTATTTGAATGAAGAGCTCTATATCCCCAACGTTACCGTAACCGATTTCGAAGGTAACGAGCTTGTAAAAGGCACGGATTACACCGTTTACCTTTACCCCGAAGAGCTTGTAAAGGGCGGCGTTTACTGCCTTGTTGTAGAGGGTACGGGCGATTATAACGGCAAGGTGTTTGCGCTTACAACGCTTGCTTTTTGCAAGGGCGACGTTAATGGCGACAGCTATATCGACAACCTTGATGCCGCAATGATACTTAAATATGATGCCGGAATAATAGAATTGGAGCCCACCGCTGAAACGTCAGGCGACGTAAACGGCGACGGCTTTGTTGACAACCTTGATGCCGCAATGATACTTAAATACGATGCAGGCATTATAGATAGCTTAACTACCGCAAATTAACACATAACCGAAAAGACGGGGTTGCATACTAAAGCGTTTGCACCCCCCTTTTTACAGCACGTTACAAAGAGGTGTTACAATGTATTTTGACGAGCTTAAACTTGGTATGACGGTGGACATTGCTGACGCTGTTATAGAAAAAGAAAAGATGATAGCTTTTGCACGCGATTACGATAATATTCCGCTTCATACCAACGAAGAATATGCAAAAAGCACACCGTTTGGCAAGCTAATCGCGCCGGGTGTTATGTCCTTTATGTCGGTATGGGCAAGGTATTTGGAGAGGGATTTCTTTGGCGAGGAGCTGCTGGCAGGAAAATCCACTAAAATCGAATGGCTAAAGCCTGTTTTTGCCGGCGACGTTTTAACGGGCAAAGCAACCGTAACAAGCCTTGTAAAACGCAACGCCAAAAACGGGCTGGTGGAAATTTCCATCGAAGCGTATAACCAAAACGGCGAGCTGGTGCTAACCAACGTTACCGAAGCTATTGTAAAATGCAAAATTCTGCCTTAACAGAGTAGGCATTTCCCTGCCCTTGTTGCTTTCCCCACACCAAACACCACCCTTTTTTGCTTATCCCACACATTTTTGTTTCAAAAGGGTGTGGTTTTGTTTTTGTTTTTAAATATAATTCTATTATAGATAATTGTTTATATACGGAGGTTTTGTTATGAAAAGCAAGCTCTTAACACGTTTTATATGCCTAATGCTGGCTATGCTTTGCTTGCCCGCCTTTAACGCTTTTGCCATTAAAAGCGAAGTGGGCGAATATGCTGCCGCAACACAAACGGTAAGCGTGCTGCCTATAAGTATAGACGTACCCGCAGGCGGCAGGTCGCCTTCCTTTGAAGCTATCGCTTTAACGCCGGAGCTTTACGTGGCAACGGGTTACGACTATGCGTATGAAAGCCAATATTATAACAACTATTACAAAGACGGTGTGCAATGGTACGATTTGGACAACGGACGTCCGCTAAAGGAGGGTGACACCTTTGTAACAGGTACCCGTTACCGTGTTGATATAGCTGTTAGAATAAGCAACGCTTATGACTTCTACGGTATACCATACTACAAATTTGCAGACGAGGTTATGGGCTTTATAAACGATAACCGTTGCGAAGTAAGCTTTTTGGGTGCCAAGGACAAAAAATGGTACCGCGAGCTTTCCTACACCTTTGCGCCTTGCGAAGATGCGCCTGCTGATATAAGCGTTGTAAACCTTTGGCTGGAGGCTCCCGTTACCGGCGCAACGCCTGACTTCACCTTTACCACAGGCGATAAAGGCTTTATGGCAGGGCTTGGTGGAACCAATTCCATAAACGGTGTGCTTTGGTACGATGCGGACACGCTTGCGCCTATGGAGGCGGACAATACCTTTGTTAAAGGGCATAGATACACCGTTGCCGTTGAACTGAACACAACCTCTCTTTACAGGTTTGCCACCAACGCAAACGGAACAAGCAAGGTTACGGCATACATCAACGGCAACGAATCAACCGTTTACTGTACCTATCAAACCGTTTCCAACATGGATAAAGAAATATGGGTAAAGTACACCTTTGATTATTGCGACGAGATTATAAACAGCGTTGAGGTTATGGGCTTTAGCCTTCCCAAAGAGGGGCAAAATGGCAATATATCCATGTACTCGCCTGATGACAGCGTTTATAAGGTTGAGGGTATCGTTTGGCGCGATAACAGCAATACCACTATCGCGGCGTGGTACGAAACGGGCTACATCTATCAAAGCGGTGTGTTTGAAGCAGGCGTTACCTATAAGGTAGAGGTTATCCTTGCGGCACAAACGGGCTACAAATTTGCCGTTGATTCCAATGACAAGCCGCTTGTAGCGGCTTCCGGTGGGGGCTTTGAGCTGGAGGCTAACGAGCATTACGCCTACGCTTCTTCCTCGCACATAATCGTTTCGGGCAGATTTATCTGCAAGCGCACCATCGTAAGCACCGTTAATATAAAGGGGCTGGAAGAGCCTGTTGCAGGCAAGCTACCCGATTATTTCGTAAGCTCTGTGGGCGCTGGCTACCGTATAGATGCCACCTACGCAAAGGATAGCGTTTTGCGCGGCGGCGAGTACGTTGAGAAGTACTACAAGTACGCAGGCGTTTCTTGGTACGACGTTAACGAAGGCAGATATATCTACGAGGACGAAAAGTTTATACAGGGCCACGTTTACACTGTTTGCATCGACATAATTGCAGATACAGACAACGGATACGAGTTTAATGTGGACAAAGCGGATTGTTTCAGCTTTGTGGAAGCTTTTGTAAACGATAATCAGGCGCTTTGCTTGGCAGACATATCAAACCCACAATGGAACAACTTTGTTGAATACACCGTATCCTGCCATTACGTTTTCGATAACACACTAAAGGGCGATGCTAACGATGACGGCGTGGTTGACAACCTTGATGCCGCGATGATACTTAAATACGATGCGGGCGTTATAAACAGCGTTAACGAATCCGCCGCAGACGTAAACGGCGACGGCGCGGTTGACAACCTTGACGCGGCGATGATACTTAAATACGATGCAGGCATTATAGATAGCCTTTAATTAGCTTTACTATAAAAACAATAAAAGAAAGGGCGATAGCATGAAAAAAATAACAGCGTTTTTGCTTTGCTTTGTATTCCTTTGCGGTGCTTTTCCCGTGGTTGCACACGCCGCAGAGGGCGAAAGCTTTGATGCGATAATCGAAATAAACAGTTGGGACGAGTTTAAAGCGGCCTTTGCAAACCTACCCGACTATGCCTTTGGTAACTACAGAATGGTGCTTATGAAGGACCTTGAACTGGACACAATTGACCGTGAACCCGTAAAGTACAGAGACTCCTGGATAAGTGTGTGGATAGAGGGTAACAACGTGGAGTTTGACTTTAACGGTCACACCCTCTCCTGTGTAGACGATATTTCCAACACCACCTCCAACTTTATAGAAATTAACGTCTGCAACTTAGACCAGACTACTGGCTCTACCTTGCGTTTTATGGACTCCGTAGGCGGCGGCGGTATCAGCATGATCTCTCCCAGAGTTATAGATGACGAGATTGCCGCCATATTGGTAACGACCGATGACTTCTGTAAGGTTGAGGGCGTCTTGGATTACATCGATGAAAACCACAATAAGCTTATAATAGACGGCGGTAACTATACCCTTGAAACCTCAACCGAAAAATATGGCGGCGGTAGCACTTTAAGCCAAGGCATTAAATACAGAGGCACCTTTATAGCCCACAATATGCACACCGTTATAAACGACGGCTGTTTTGAAGCAAAGGGTAGCGGCTACGTTTACGATGGGGTCGACGTTTGCGCAAGAGAGCTTACAGCTTTTGGAACCACCAGATTTGGTAATACCTACGACAACTGGCAATCATTGGTAATAAACGGCGGCAAGTTCGAATCCGTCGGCTACTCCATTCACAACTTTGACGAGGGCGTAAACAATATTAACGGAATCACCGGAGGTTTGGATAACCAGCTTATCCCCGAAATAAACGGCGGTTTGTTCGCAGGGGGTATAGGCTTTATCGGTCATACCTTTTATACAGTTAGTCATCCCGATACTCAAACAATTGGTTATTCCAAGCTTGCCGAATACCAAGCCATTATGATGATAAAGAGCTTAAGCGCCACCGCTATTTTGACTCGCGAAAATACGTTTATAGACGTTACCGAAGCTACCTTTGAGGACCTGCACGATGCCAGTCAGGTTCTAGTGATGAACGAGGGTATGATGGGTCTTGAGTTTTCACCTACGGCGAAAGTGGGTTACAACACCGTGCTTTACTGTCCCATCGACAAGTCCGAAACCTTTTCAGTTAAGTTCGAATTAAGCGACCTTATCAAGGATCACGTTAACTACACGGTATATCTTGGCTATTTCCACGTAAGGGGTAAGGGCGAAACCGAGTGGGAAGAATATGACCACCATTTGGAAGGCACACAAATTTACGAAAGAACCATTAATGCTGCAGACTACCCCAACGGTTTTGAAGTTTTGGTAGGCTTTAAGATATTCGTGGCAAGACAAGAGTTTATATTTACCAGATTTTACACCGTCAACGTTACCGAGGCTTCTGCCCCCGCAAACATCATAACACAACCCGAAAGTGTGAAGGTTGGGGTAGGTGAGATAGCCGATGCGTTTGTGGAAGCAAGTAACGTGGACACCTATCAGTGGCAAGTGATGTTTGGCGACTCCTGGGTATCCGTTGACGACACGGTGGCGACTATGCTTGACGGTGTTCGTATGGGAGGCTATAACACCAGCAGCTTCCATATTCGTTCTACCGGTCTTGGCTCCATTAAGGTGCGTTGTCTGCTTACGGGTACTGACGGCTCTACAACAACCAGCCGTACCGTAACCCTGACCTTTGGTGACATTCCGCAGATTAATAGGTTCTATTCCAACGGCTACTATGCAGGCGGTAACGCTACTTTCTACCTCTGTGGCGATATGTTCGAAAAGGTGGACTGGACCGTTGTATACAGAAGCGGCAGTACCACTAAGTTCTATACCCTGGAGGAGTTCAAGGCAGAAACGGGCATTGATTACGATACAAGCCTTAAGCTTTTCGGCGGCGTTTACCGTGCGGTCGTGACCTTCAAAAACGTACCTGAAAGCATAAGCGGTAAATACAGCGTAGGCTATTCCGCATCTAATGCTCTGGGTAAGGTGAACTTCAGCTCCGACAACGTAGTACCCTTCGAGGGCCTGCCCGAACTTCCTACGGTAACGGAAACGCTTACAGGCAATATCTGTAATGAGGGCGAAACACTTACGTTTACCTTTACTTCTCCCGATATGACCGCCGCCGATTGGCTCTTTGAAAGCTACGACGAGGATGGCGTGGGCGTTGTTCACAGCATCGACGATATGAAGGCAGCCTTCCCCGATTCTACCTTCAAAACAGAGCTTAAGGACGGCAAAGCTACTCTTACCGTTACCAACGCCGACATGGCTATGAACAGATATACTCTGTACGCCTACGCCGTGGGTGCAAACGGCAAGGCAAACGCAGGCAGTATGGGCGTATCGGTATACGGAACAATCGCAATTTATAAAGAAGGCGACGTTAACGGTGACGGCGCGGTGGACAACCTTGATGCCGCGGCAATTCTAAAGTACGATGCAGGCATTACAAATCTTAACGATGCTCAAATTCAAGCCGCCGACGTAAACGGCGACGGTTCTCCCGATAACCTTGACGCCGCAATGATACTTAAATACGATGCAGGCATTATAGATAGCTTCGCCACATCAAATTAACAAAGAACAAAAAGCACAGGGCTTTCTCAAATCATCATTAGGTTTGAGAAAGCCCATTATTAATTTATAGGTAGCCAATACATAGCTTGCGTGGCATTAAAAGGTGAAAGAGTTTAATTACCCAAGGTCAAGCAATGGGGGGCATAGGAGCAAAGTGAAATAACTACAACCATAAACAAAGATAATGCTATTTTTAATGACTTCATAATTGTTACCTCCTGCTATTCATAAACACAACACTTGTGGTTATGGAGCTTTTTAACAATCGACACTCCATAGACCGCTCTTAACATAAACGGGCTCGTCATCCATTTTTGCCAGTTCATCAAATGCGATTTCTACCACGATACCATAGATATCTCCCCCTTTCAAAGCTTTGATTTGTTCCTTCGTTATGAAGGCTACACGAAAAGTTTTCTTAAAAACTATTTCCTCTGCATTCGTTGTAGAATTTACAGTATACACGTTTTTATCATAAAACTCTATACCAATTTCTTCAAGATAGTTATACATATCTGCGGTTGCAATTTCATTTATCGAGTTATAAAACTCTTCCATTTTCTCCAGTTCTTCGCGAGGGCTCCAAGAGTTTTCTCTTGCTTCCTCTTCAATTTGCTGAATACCTTTTTCATACTCTGTATACTGGAAAAAATCAGCTCTAAAACATACCGCATATAAAACGTCACATTGAAGTCCGTCAATATCAATATCAGATCGACTTCCATCCATCGAGCGCATAGCAACTCCACCGGGATAAACAATCGTACTTGAATTATCAATTCTACCATATTTACCACAGGAAACGATAGGCATATCTTTTCTTGACACTTCGCTTTCTTCTGTGGAGGTATGTTCGGCGGATGCCCCGTTATCAGAAGCTTCGTTTTCAAGGATGGAGGGGGTACTTGTGTTTTCTATATCGTTATTTAGAACTAAGTTATTGTTAGGATATAACTGTTTTTCGTTCCCACCTGCAACGCTCCCTATAACCAACCCTGTTGCAACTGCAAGCGCCACTATCGCCAAGGAGGCTACGGCAAGCTTGGGAAAAGCTTTTCTTTTTTCAATAACAGGAGCTTTTCTTTTAACCAACGCTTCGGGGGGTAGCATTTTCTCTATTGCCGGCAAGGACATTTCATCAATGCCAACAAAAAGCTTGTTTATTTTTCTTCTATTATTCATTGTTCACACCTCATAATAATTCTTTCAGTTTTTGTAGGGCGCGGCGATATTTTTTATGTGCTGCCGCAGGGCTTATATTTAACATTTTGCCTATCTCTTTGTGAGACAAGCCACCGTAAATATGTAGAAGAACTGTTTGTTTTTCTTCATCGTTAAGGGCGTTTAAAACGTCTAACCACTCAAGCTTTGCAAGCTCAGGATCAAGGGAAGAAGGTTCCACCTCGTCCGATGTTGGACGTCGTTTCCTTAAAGAATACATTGCGCGGTTGCGGGCAATAGAAAGCACCCAGGCCTTCGGGCTTCCCGTTTTATAATTGGAAACCGATTTTACTATTTCCAACATTGTGTCCTGCAGAACGTCTTCCGCATCCTCCCTGTTGCCCAAAAGGGATAATGCCAAGGAGTAAATAAGACGGGCAGTACCGTTATAAATCACAGAAAGAGCTGTCATATCTCCATCTGCCAATTGCTTTAGAGCTCGTTCGCAATCATAATTAGAAATAACGTTTGCCATATCTATTTCCTCCTTTCGTTTAATATATGATTTTTAAGGGCACAAAATGGACAAACAATTTTTTAGAAAATTGATTTTTTTACATAAAAGCAAAAGTTGCCCGTTTTCTTCTTGCCGCAACGTTAATTACGGTATTTCGTTGGAATAAAACTCCCCTTTAAAGGTGTTGACAAATGCGTTTTATGTGCTATAATATATATAGAAAGGGTGCTACCGATAGACGGTTTGCCCCCAATATTTAAGAGTTAAAGAATTAACCGCTTAGATTGGAAGTCGGGCGGTTATTTCTTTTTGCCTTGTAAAATAATTAACGCAACTAATATTAAAAAAAGCATTGTTAAGTAATCCATAAGCAAATCCCCCTTTCGGGGGCAGGATTAAACCGCCTACCGTGTGTATCGTAACACCCTTGCTATCTATTATATACGCCTTGGCTTTTTTGTCAAGGCTTTTAATTGTCAAGGCTTTTTGGTGTTTTTTGCCGTTATGGTTACCAAAAAGCAAAAGCCGAAAACTGCTTTTAACAAACGGTTTTCGGCTTATTTCTATTGCCCTCAAACAATCCCACTGATTGTTTTACTAAACTTTTATTGCTTAAAGGTTGGTTATAAATGCATCTTTTTTATATGCCTTATTTCTCTATAAAATATTTTTGCAAAGGCTGTTGAAACGATAATACCTAATGCTAATGCAGCAGTTAGTTGAAGCGTATATAGCCCTTTTTGCAAAAACGTTTCCATATTGCCTTGAAAAATATGCGTCATTGTGTAGTATAGCGAGCCGCCGGGGATTAGGGGTACTAAAGAGGTTGTAATAAACGTTGTTGTGGGGCTTTTCAGCAACCTTGCCATAACCTCGGCGTATGCGGAAATAACCAAAGCAACGATAAAATAGCGAACAGGTTCACTTGCAATACATGCACCCAATATAACAAACAGCAGCCAGGATAACAAACCGCCCATAGATGCGGCAACAAGCCTTTTCCCGCGGATATTAAACAGCACCGCAAACCCCATCGACCCAACAAAACCTGCCAGAATCTGAATGATTTCAAATCGTGTCATACGGCAAAACCTCCCAAAACAGCAATCAAGAAATAGCCGGCGGCAATGGCAAGCGCCGTAAGTACTGCATCGAGCGTGCGTAAAAGCCCTGCTATACTGTCCCCTGCAAACAGATCGCGCAATGCATTGGTCAAGCCGATGCCGGGGATAAGGGGCATAATGTTTCCGATAATAATCATATCCACGCTTTCTATCAAGCGGAATTCAACTGCCAGGGAAGCCAAAAACGTAGCCATAACCGTGGAAAAGAATTTACGGAAAAAATTATTGGAGATGATCTTGTCGAAAAAGAACGTACCCAACCGCACAATAACCCCAACCGTTAAAGAAACCAATGCTTCAATAACGCTTCCACCAAAAAACAAGGTAAAAGCACCTGCTATTGCGGAATAACAAATAAACTCCAACCAAATCGGAAATTTTTTGCAGTTAACTGCATCGTTTAACTTGCTTTCAATTTCATCTGCCGTTAGATGCTTTTCGCAAATCTCTCTTGACAGTTGGTTTAAGTGGTGAACTTTTTCGTAATTTGTATTTGTAGAAGTAACTCTTCTTGTTTGCGTATACGTTTTGTTGTCACTTGTGTGAACAGTAACGACCATGCTGGTTGTTATGATAAACACATCAACGCGTATTGCGCCAAAGGCATAACACATCCTGCTAATGCTTTCCTCAACTCTATGCACCTCAGCACCGGAAATTAGCATCTGCTCGCCAATATCCATAGCATAGCAAAATAGTTTTTCCACTACCAAGCCCCCTTCGCGTATGTAAGCAATACTACAATGTGGATAGTATGTATTGTAACATACAAAAAGAGTAAATGCAACAAAAAACGATGTGCTCCCACAAAAATCTCAACCTATCGGGGGTGCAAATCCTTTAGCCACAGGCGGCATTTTGCTTATTATCGCTCATTTTGGGGATTCTTCTTTGGTTTATTTAGCCCTAAATATTATCTTGAATTCAAGGCAAACAATTTACTATTTAAAGGCAAAACTCTAAAGTTAATATGAAAGTATGATCTTCTGACGTTATGCACATTTCGCCACCGTATTTTTTAGCGACCTTTTGAAGAGAGTACAATCCAAATCCGTGTGAAGTTCGATCTTTTTTTGTTGTTTCGATATGGTTGTTATGTATTACAACCTTTTCCGATACGGGATTGGTGATAGAAATGAAAATAAAACCATTAGTGCAAGTAACAGATACGGAAATAATTTTATTCTCGCTACCGCTGATATTCTCACATGCTTCAATGGCATTGTCCAACGTGTTGCCGAAAATAACACATAAATCGGTGGGAGAAAAACCTGTTTGCGGTATTATCCCATTAAATGTAATAAGTGTATTTGAGGCAGTTGCCTTTTTCTGCTTTTCACTTAGGATAGCATCGACGATACCGTTGCCGGTATTATATTTCACTATATTGTCTGTGGCTTGAACAAAATCGTTTTGTACAGTTTCCATCATTTCAATGGCCATTTCGCAGTCGCCAGAAGTTAAAGCCTTTGTAATACCGATACGAAGATTTTTAAAATCGTGTTTAAAGCGGCTTAACTCTTTATTTGCATCAGCAAGTGCAACATAATGCGCTGCTTGCTCTTCCAATTCTCGCTCAAAATTTTCGTTTTGCTTTTTTAAATAGGTGTTGGTAAGTACAGTGATAATCAAAACGGGGAATGTAGTACAGATAAACAAGGAAAAGAAAATAAGCGAAAAACGTACGGAAATGCTCCAAGAGGATGATGAAAACATCATCGGATGGGAACAAATCAATGTCATTAAAATTGCGCTAATGAAAAAAGAAGATAATGTGAGAACTTTGATTCTTATGGGGATAATATATATTATTGTTTGCATCTTATGAAGAATACTATTATTGAAGCAACAAAACAAAATAAATGTGAAAGCAATAATATGTATAATTAATTCTATAACTGACATTGTTGATATAAGTAATGGTTCGAAACAGTTTACACAAATAACAAGAATGGTATTTATGCTATAAACAAGAATGTACGATGCGATTAGTGACGATAATTTTAATTTTTGCGTAGAAAAATAGATTAGTGTTATTTGTACTATATGTGCAATTGAACACAATGCGGAAAATTCCGATTTATCCATTGTGAAACTTATGAAAAACAATCCAATAATAGCACAAATATCCATTAGGGTATATCCCAAATTTTGTGTAAACTCCAATCGGTGGCGTAAAATAGGGCAGAATATTATTTCTGGGGTGGTGGCATTGACACCACCTCTTAATTATAGTATTAACAGAAAATTGAATGTCTGTCAAGGGCAGCGGCTG